>CAZMOX010000011.1:0-33733 GCA_964567895.1 uncultured Spirochaetales bacterium
ATGAAATCATATTTCCCGGTTGATGAAACTTCATTTATGACGATCATACCGGAACGAGCCGGAACTGCACTCCATATCGGAATTACAATCATGGTTAATAAAATTACCAGTAACAAACTTTTTTTCATAGAAAAACACCATCCTCAAGTATATAGAATATATCCTATATACTACCGTAAATTCTTAACAATGGAAATAAAAAAAGCCGTCCCATTTTCACAGGACAGCTTTTTGCATATTTTGCAATCGAAGTTTGCTTAGCAAACTTTTAATTATTACTTTGATCAGAAGTTTTATATTGTAAATATTTACAATATAAAACTTCCAAAGCAAAAGTTAATATTCTTTGAATATTAACTTTTGGTCATTAACAGCAGCAGCCGTCTCCGCCGCCACAACACTCAGAATAGGCACCTGGTAAAATCAGGTCACCACACTTGTCTCTTGCTGCAGAAATCTTAGCAATTGTCGCATCCCATTTGTCAAAAATTGACTGAAGACAATCAGCATCCATTTTTGCATAGAAAACTTTAGATCTCTCAAGTTTTTCGATCCATTTGGTACAGCGGAAAGTAAACTGGTAGGTATAATCTTCAAGTGAATAGTCTTCATCAAGATATTTCTTAAAAAGGTCTTTAAGATCTTCATAAAGAGGAATCTTTCCAGTAGGAGTTTTTAATGCATCATATTCACCATGAACTCTTCCCTCTGCCCAGTGCAGCCATACTTTCTTGGCAAGTTTACTGGTGCAGAATTTTCCTTTTTCATTCAGCAGAAAGTAGTTTGTAGAGAAAACCTTGGGTTCTGCCTTCATACCATCAACAAAATTGATGTTATTCATGGTGTACTCACCAAGCGGGTAGGATACAAAGTCCATGTTAGCCATTGGACTGGGAGTTCTTACACCTTCAGCACCCAGTGTTGCTGATGTTGTCTCAGACTCAAGGGTACATGCTTTCAGAAGGATACCGTCTTCCCATGAAGGAGATTCTTCACAAGGAACTGAAGTGTTGCTGTCACGTCCACCGTAGAGGACACCATCAACTTTCACACCCTGTTTAGCCTCAAAACCCTCTTTGTCAAAGTTTTCGAGATAA
This sequence comes from uncultured Spirochaetales bacterium, assembly GCA_964567895.1. Lineage (GTDB taxonomy): Bacteria > Spirochaetota > Spirochaetia > JABMQR01 > JABMQR01 > JABMQR01. The sequence continues at coordinate 1,098 of CAZMOX010000011.1, forward strand.
TCAAGTCGCATCGTATAACGTGCATTTCCATGTGCGATTCCAACTACATTGCCTTTGGCATCTTTTTTACCCTCTGTCCATGCGCCGGAGTGATTGTCACCCTCTTTGGGAGCTTCAACACCCTGACCAAGCCAGTATGGTGTATTGTCCGGGCCGCGAAGAACGTTCGAGAAAATCAGTTCCTGAGGTTTGTTCAGGTTTTCAAAAATAACCGGATCATCATCTTTGTTTACATCTTTAATAATACCAAATATTCCCTGTTCAACGTTTACCGCTCTGAATTCACCGTCAATATTTCTGAAATAGGCAATATCATCACCGACAATCTGCTCACCGGGAATCATTGCTGTTGAAGTTTTACCACATGCTGATGGATAAGCACCGGCAAAATAGGTTTTCCGGTCTGCATCTTCATTCAGACACGCCATAACAAACATATGCTCACACAACCAGCCTTCCTGACCTGCTTTATTTATTGCAAGTCTCATTGAATGTTTTTTCAGACCTATAGAGTTGCCGGCATATTGATCATTCATTGAGTACACAATATTATTTTGTGTGTCCATATAGATTCTTCTTTTGTCAAGATTTACTGAACATCCTCTCTCATCCTGCTGACCCGCAGAGTGGATAAAACGGAAAAAATCATCTTTTTCTTCATCCTTCATTCCAAGAAAATGTGCATAGGCAGGCCGGTAAAGAATTGCCTCTGAGTGGGCTACATACCAGGAATCTGTAAATTGTACACAAGGAATGGTAAACTCTGAAAAGGCCGGGCCTTCACAGAAAAATTTCACAACTACATCTTTGCCTTCCATGATATTTTTTGAAATACCCATAATCTCAGTAAGGCCCTCTTCATAGGCTACTGAGTTTAATGATTTCATTTTCTCTAGATTTTCTTTATAGACAAGGTATTTTGTGTTTACTTTGTCACGAGCCTGATCGCCGTATCCATCCCAGTGAATGGTCTGTCCATCCTGTGCCAATTTTGACTCTTCACCCTTTTCCAGAGCCATTGTCTTAAGATACTCATTATCTTCCAGACTATCGTCACAAACATAAATTGTGGCCGGGTTACAGTGTTCGACAAAAGATCCGACAAAATCAAAGACTTTCTCGTTCTTCAGTGCAGCAAGTTTTGCATAACCAGCTCCGCTCATCTTACTTTTTAGCAATTCGTTAAATTTAGAATCCATCTATTACTCCTGTGATAAAACTATCCATTATGGATATTATAGAGATAATGGATATTGATCAATACTCAAATCACGACAATTAATTGAGTTTTTAAACTTTATAATGAAACAAGGTTAAACGAGAAAAATATCCTGCAATCTCTTTTGTTCGACAGCTCCAACTGCAACAACAATTTCAAGATATTCGGTAATAGATCCGTATTCACTAATTATTTCATCAACGGCGGCCTGGAGATATTCAGGCTTTGTTGTCAGAAGCGGATAAGTCACCTCAGGAGGAACTTTAACACCAAACTGCAGGAATGATCCGGAATATCGTAAAGAAGCCTTTATCAGGTGTTTTCCAACATGTCCGCTTAAAAGATAGTCCTGCATAATCTCCGCATCACCAACACCCAATGCAGAGAGAAACAGTGCTGCAAAAAACCCCGTTCTGTCCTTTCCACCCGTACAGTGAATAAGAGTTGGAATATATCCGGGAGCAGTTAAAACTGCAAATAATTTTCGAAAGAGAGGACCCAGTAATTTAGGCATTTTCCGATAACTTTTAAGAATGAACTCTTCAGTATCAGCTCTACCGGCAGCTGCTTCACGAAACAGTTGTATAACGGATTCAAGACTGAAGTCCGGAATCTCAGCATAAACAGGAAGATAAGATGCCTTGTCCGGAATTCTATCAGGATGTGCAGAAATTTCATCATGAGAACGCAAGTCAATAATATTTCCAATTCCCATTTCCGAGAAATGGGCAAGCTCCTCATCAGAGAGAAAAGAGAGCCTCCCGGATCGATAGAGCAGCCCCCATCTGGTAGTTTTTCCGGAAGCTGTTCCGATTCCCCCCAAATCCCTGAAGTTGTGGCAGTTTGGAAACTCTGCTGAGAGCAGTCTTGATTTAACTGACAAGTTCCCGCTCCAAGTCTCTCAGAAAGGATCCCACATCGCACACAATTCCTACAGCCTGACCTGAGCCCCTGTCAGAAAGCTTGGTAACTACCGCCGGGTTAATATCAATACAAATTGTAGGAATAAAAGAAGGCATCATATTTCCCGTACCAATTGAATGCAGCATAGTTGAGAGCATTACTATCAAATCCGCACCTTCAATTATTTCTGCATATTTTTCCTGAGCTTCAATCATATCATTAACTGTCTCGGGAAGGGGTCCGTCATCACGTATTGAACCTGCGAGGCAATAGGGAATGCCGGCTGTTTCAATCTCATACATCAGCCCTGATTTTAGAATTCCGGTATCTATGGTTTCTTTTATAGACCCACATCCATTTATGATATTTATTGCCTTAATATGATGATTGTGTCCATGTTTGACCACTTTTCCTGTTTTCAGGTCGATTCCAAGAGAAGTTCCAAAAAACTGATGTTCCAGATCGTGCACAGCTACCGCGTTTCCACCGAGAAATCCCTGGACAAATCCCCCCTTAACAAGCGATGCCAAAGCTCCTGATCCACCAGTGTGTACCACTACAGGACCTGAGACAACCACCACCTTTCCACCGGCTTTTTTTATCCGAATCAGCTCTTCTGCAGTTCGGGAAACTGCGATATCTCCGCTTCGTTCAGAGGAGACGTCGTTAGACATAAATGAGAAATCATCATGTTCTTTACTTGCGGCAGGCGGGAACACCCGAACGGAATCACTGCCGCATACAACGAGATCTCCCTTGTGTAAATCACGCAGCTTGGTACAGACAAAACTCTCTCCATTCCAGACAAGAATTGCATCCATCCTCTGTTTCAGCACCTCAGTCCAATGCCCATTAAAAAATACTTCTGTTATATGATTTGTCGAGGAATAAAAATCTTCGGGTGCAAAAGCATCTTTTTCTGCTGCTTTCAGCTGCGCAGAAGGAACCTCTGCCTCATAAGCCCCAAAATCAGTAAGCCTGTCGGCAATTTCCTGCAGGAGTCCGGCTTTACATCCACCTTCACCACCACTCATCACGGTTATTTCAAGAGATGAAATTTGATCAGGCTTTTTGCCGACCAGAAATTTCTGAATAGTATAATCTCCGCCCTCATCAAGAATTGTATTAAGAATTCTCGAAAAAATTCCCGAATCAATCAGGTGCCCTTCAGCAATAAATTGCCTTTCAGCAATATTTTGCCCTTCTGCAATAAATGTTCTTGTTTTCATGATTTATATGTATCATAATTTAAAACAGATTGTCCACGTATAATTACAAGTACAGAACAACTCTTGTATGTACCAAACAATATCTTTAAAATACCCTTATGGAACTACTACTCCCGGCAGGAAGTTTTCAATCAGGCATACGGGCGCTTGAAAATGGCGCTGATGCACTATATCTTGGTCTCCAAAATTTCTCTGCAAGAAAAAGTGCAAAAAACTTCACCTTTGAGGAGCTGCGTAGACTCAAAACCTTTGCAGTTGATAACCGGAAAAAAATCTACATCACCTGCAATACTGTACTGAGAGAACAGGAACTTCCCGATCTTTACAAACTGCTCGACCAGGCAGCATATATTGAGGCAGATTCAATTATTGTGCAGGATCTGGGGGTGCTTGCGATTGTCAAAGAGGAGTACCCGAATCTCACCATTCATGCATCGACACAGTTAGCAGCTCATAATGTATCCGGTGTTAAGATGTTGGAGATACTTGGGGTTAAGCGTGCAGTTTTATCCCGAGAGCTTACAATTGATGAGATAGGGTTTATCAGAAAATCCTGTCCGGATATGGAACTTGAGGTTTTTATTCATGGGGCATTATGTTACGCCTACTCCGGACTCTGTCTGGCATCAGGGATGCTTCTTGGACGTTCAGCAAACAGAGGAGAGTGTGGTCAGATATGCCGAACCTGGTTTACTGCAGATATCCAGAGTACCAGTTCAGAACCTGCGTCGGGACAGACAGTATCCCGTGATGGTTATTTCTTCTCTATGAAAGACCTTTCTCTTAAAACCAGAATTACCGCATTGGAGGAAGTTGGTGTAACAACCGTAAAAGTTGAGGGGAGAATGAAAAGTCCAGAATACACCGCTCAAGCTGCCGGATTCTACCGATCCCTGATGAGGAAACAGCCAGCAGAAGATTTAAAACTGCGAACGGTATTTTCCCGTTCTATCACTCCTGGATGGAGCGGTAAGGCAGGCTCCACACAACAATCCCCTGTCTCTCCGGATTATCCGGGTCACAGAGGAGTCCCAATTGGAAAGATAAGAAAATACCACCGAAGAGAAAATTCTGTGGATATTCAGCTGGTAAACCCCATATCATTGCGTGACGGCATACTCTGCCTGAAAGAGAAAAGTGTCGGGCAACGGACACAATTACCGGATCCGGTAAAATTCAGTGTAAGTAAATTTCAGGATCTAAACGGAAATCGATTGGTTGATGCAAAAGCCGGTATGAAAGTTCGGTTGTCTGTTCCCGAATTTCTCCCTGAAAACACGATGCTCTATAAGATTTCAGCCCATGATCAAAAACTCCCGGAAGTTAGCCTGGGGTCTATACATCCTTGGAAACATCCTATAAATCATATTTTAACCATTTTTAATGAACATATCTCAATTTCAGGCACTATTTCACTGTTGAGGGTCACACATGAGATAACCGAATCAATAGTTGTTGCTACTGCAAGAAAGCCGGCAAATCTTCAGGAAATTTTTGAAAAAATATTTTCTGCATCGGGTGAGAGCTTGTTTACAAACGGCAGTATGACTGTTATTAACAAAACAGGAAGGCCGGATGAAGAGCTGTTTCTTCCTGCATCACAACTTAAATCCATACGAAGATTATGGTATTCCGGATTGAATACCGTTTGGGAAAACCAGGTCTCTTCAGATAAGAAAAAACAGGAAAACCATACATCTGCTGCTGCTGTTCCATTGCCTGATCGTAAGAACATTATCCCGGCAAAAGATAACCCTGTTCCGTTCATTATTAATCCGGATCAGTATAGTCCTGAAGAGCTGCCCCAGGTGGAGGGAATTTATTACATACCTCTTAGTCCAGTTTTATTTGATGATAAGGCTTATTTCAAAAAACTTGATTCACTGCTTGAAAAATTCTCGAAATTTAACCCAAAACCGGTAATTCGGGTTGGTCTCAACAATGTTGGTCATCTCCTCTGGGCACAAAAACATTCTGAATTCGAATACTTTGCCGACTACTACCTCTACTGTGCGAACAGCAGGGCTTTAGGCTTGTTACAAAGCAATCTTGAGTTGGTTAGCAGTGCTTATTATTGGTTGGAAGATACAGATCAATCCATCTATTTCGATCAGGATACTGTTTTTCCTGTCGGTGCTGATTTTTCCCCTCCGCTGTTTATCAGCAGAAGCTGCTTTCGAAGAGACAGCCTGGGAATAACCGAAGGGTGTATAAATCGCGCTTTTTGCGAAGCACCTGCAGTTGACAGCAGCAGCAAGAAGACCTGTACGCGGTACCCCGATTCTTATTCACTATACCAAACCGGTAAGAATTATACGGTATATGTTAAAAACTGTATCACCTATCTTTTCTCCAATAACCTCTAAAACAAACCATAAATCGGATCTCCGCATTCAGCGCATTTTCCATCAACAATATGCTTTCCTGCAGAAACTCCAGCATCACCACTGTAATCATGTGCAGGAATAAGTACTGTCCCGCATTCCGGACAACGGGTAGAAACAAATAACTGCTCACGACTGTTTCCGCTATAGATATAGGGAATTCCTGATTCTGAGGCTGTCTGCAGCATGTCGTGTAAAAACTTCTCTGAGGTCTGCTGCCGATCAAGCATTTTATATGCAGGAAAAAATCTGCTGAGATGCCAAACCTGAACTCCCGCTTCTCTGAGCTGACAACCCAAACGAAAAATATCATTCTGAGAATGAATACCCTCAATCACCAGTGTCGTCACCTCAACAACCGCTCTTCCATCAGTACATATTTGTTCCAGGTTTTGTAAAACAGGAGCAAGACTCCCATTACAGTAGGTGCGGTAAAACTCCTCATCCCCTTTTACATCGATATTAAAGGCATCAATATAATCCAGCATGATAAGCAGGGATTCTGCGCTCATACTTCCATTGGTAACCATACAGTTCAGGCCGTGCTCCACACTCCGTACAAGCTTTGCTGTATCAAGCATATAATCCTGCCAGACAACCGGATCAGAATAGGTATAGCTCATAATTTCCAGCTCACTCTCCACTAAGAGGTCTACCAGTTCTTTCGGGCTGGTTAAGTCCTGTTTTTTGCCTGTATTACCAATTCGTGCACGATTATATTGTGAAATAGCATAATTTTGACAAAATTCACAGCTTAAGTTACATCCCGGAAGAGCTACTGACAATGTACTGCTACCCGGTTTTACATGATAAAACGGCTTCTTCTCAATAGGATCTACCCCTAAAGAAACTACCTCTCCATAGACTGTGGTAATCACCCTTCCCTCATGGTTTTTACGCACACCGCAAATTCCGGTTTCATCCTCCCCAAGCAGGCATTGATGAAAGCAAAAATCACATCGTATTTTAGCTGCAGACATGCTTAATCATTCTCCGAAAAAACTTCAGCCTGAAATACATTAAACTGACACAGCGGATCCTTCCAGCCGTTCAGCCCCAGGCCGGCTTTTCGGGAAAGGTGAGTTAGTGTCTCCTCAATACCCCAACCCTGTTCCGTTGCCACCTGCGGCAAAAAGACAGCAGTGCGACCTTGATGAAAAAGTAAGATACCATCTTTTCCTACTACAATCTCGGAATAGGATGATACTTGCTTTGGTATGGTTAATATTGATATTTCTATAAAAAGAGAATTTAATTCATCAAGTTCTGCAACCGGCTGAAAACGCGGGTCATAAACGGCAGACTCAACTGCAAGCCGTCGAATAGATTCATAGAGTGGAAATTTTCCCAGAATATTCCCGATGCACCCACGAAGAGCTAACTCCTCATCAAGAATCTCTCTCCTTTTGAATGTCACAAATACTCCGTTTTCCGCAAGAAGATCTTCCTGAATCTCTTCATTAAGCAGGTTTTGATACGTTATTGAGGGCTGACCTGTCAAATGCTCAGCAATACTTTCTCTTGCTAGGCGTAAAAGCATATTTCTGTTCTGTCTATTAAACATTTTACCTCCAAAGAATCGAGCAATATGATACAAAATCGGAGGATAATCCAGATAAACTGTTTGAAGTATACTGATTTGCAATTTCCCCTGTAAGATTTAGTTGTTTTGCTATATTTGAAACTATTAAACCAGGTGCAAACCCGCAAATTGTCGGTTGCTCTTTTATCTGTAGTGCAAGTAATTCACTAATATCTCCTGAGGCAAACATCTCAGCATAATTTCTGTCATGCAGGAGAACCTGATCCTCAACTTCGCGAATCCCGAATAAAGCTGTTTCAAAGGGTGTATATCCGAATCGTTTGCCGTAATGGGTGAAATCAGAGCTTGCTATAATAACCGTCTCACCATTTAGAACCTGCTCATCACCTATCGCTTCTAATATTGCTTCACTGAGCATGTCTATTGACTTCCCGTTGGTTACCTGCGAGATCAGACACAACCCTACATGAATCTTTTTATGACTTTGCAACTGAAGATTAGCACAGAAGGGTAGAAACATTTCCAGAGCATGCTCCATTTCCACAGCTTTTCTATCAGTATGAACCACCCGCCCAGGCAGCAAATTATGCAGCGGCATTACTTTTAAATCAGCAATGGGTGTTTCAGCTAACGTAAAATCAGCAGTAGTTAGTGAATCAGGGTGGATATGCACATAGTGAGATGGGGCGATTATTAAAACATTAGTTGTTTTTACCGGAATATTAGAAAAAAAGTCTGCAATACCCCTTGCTGAGTAGGCAAGTCCGGCATGCGGCAGCATAGCAAGACAGGCCCCTGTTCGCACCTCTACAGATTTTCTATCCGGGCTTCGTAATTCAGCATCTGCCAGCGACTCTGCAATAAAAGCTCGCAGTAAATCCGGATCACTTTCATACCAGGATCCTGCATACTGCATCCCGCGAATAACTTCCTGATTTTTCATAGATTTCCTCCTGCTGTTCACCAGGAGCCTGTCGGACTTAGGATCTTATAAAATCTATTACGACTGCTCTCCCTCTTCAGTATACTCCTGACATCGGGATATTGTTAGTATTTGGACTCGGGATTTTGTTATTGCAGAGATTCATTATTGATTTTTTTGTATTACCACGTTTACTATTATCATGTTACTTATATACTTGTCGTCCAGAAGTTTTTGGATTCATTCAATTAACTGTATTGCTACATACTAAATTTCTTATCCAAAAACTTCATTTCATGTAATCATGAACATGTACCCTTGAACGCTATCTATGATTATACATCTGTACAAAGGCTTCAGCGTTCTGAATTGAACCGCCTGCAGCACCTTTTACCACATTATTAACCATTAATGCAAATCCAATTCGGTTTTTTCTTTTTTTCAATCTACCGGTATAGGTTATCATCCCCCGCGGTGTTCCCCAGAAAGCATATTTCGGCTGCGGGAAGGTATTATCTGGATCATATATAACCGGCTTAACAGGTGATGACGGCAGCCCCGATTCATCAATTATGAATGTGTCCCAGGCTTCTATAACATCTTCTATAGACACATCCTGATCAAACTCAAGCCAAACGGTCTCAATATGCCCAAACATAACAGGGACACGGGCACAATATGCATATACATCAGGAGTTATAGAAAGAATTTTATTGATCTCTTTCTCAATCTTCTCCTCTTCACCGCCGATAAAAGGAATAACATTATCAGTAATATCAAAAGAGGACAAACCAGGATACCCTGCACCACTTACTGATTGATATGTGGATACCGAGATCTCCTTAATATCAAACTTAACTAGCGGAGCCAATGCAATTGCCAGCCCTGTCGTTGAACAGTTTGCGTTTGTCACAATAAAACCACCTTCCGGATACCCCTGCTCATTAATAAGATGAAGAGAATCAAGATTAACTTCGGGAATAAGAATAGGAACGTTTTTTTCATACCGCATTGCACCGGCATTTGAAAAGACATAAAATCCGGCATCACGCAGTTCCGGTTCAGCTGCTGCGGCAACATCTGCAGGCATAGCAGAAAAAACAATCTGAACTCCTGCCTCTTTCATTGCTTCCAGATTATACTCTTTCAACTCAATAGTTTTTAAGTTTTCAGCCATTTCAAAAGGGAGTACCCAGTGCACTGATTTACCATATTTCTCTCCAACCCTTGCGGCTGTTGCATTAATATATTCAATTTCAAACCACTCATGATTTGAGAGCATCCACATAAAAACCTGTCCAACCGCACCGGTTGCACCAATAATAGCTACCTTGATTTTATCCATTCTTTCCTCCTTAACGGTGTATTATGAATTATTACACACTATTTAACTCAGTGAATTGATAGACTTCCCTATATTTGTTGCAATACTAACAGAATGTTATAATAATTACAACATGTTATTTTATTAAATACTCTTTTTATTCAAAATTTCTTTGCTTTTTTTCTCACAATCCTGTTATACTTAACATATGATACGTAGTGGAACAGCGGATCTGCCTCTTCATTACGGGAGAGTCAGCGAAGCAGTTATCGCCGAATATGACAAACATTTCACCTCCTTCACCGATACTCTCCTGTTAATAGACAGCAAATCCATCTCAGGATTGACACTTCCGGTAAGTTACCCCTAAGATAGAACATACAATATTATTGCAAAATAAAAGGTAAAAAAATGAGTAGTTTACGTATAGATTTTCCTGTTGATTTTGTATTCGGGGCTGCAGCTGCCAGTTTCCAGATTGAAGGAGCAAAATCTGAAGATGGGAAGGGTCTTAGTATCTGGGACACCTTCTGCGATCAGCCTGAAGCTATCAGTGATAAAAGCACAGGAGAAACAGCGTGTGACCATTACCATCGATACCCGGAAGATATCAAACTCCTGAAAGAACTTGGTATAGATTCTTATCGGCTATCAGTCTCCTGGCCGAGAATTATCCCGGGCGGGGATGGAGAAGTTAATAAAAAAGGGTTGGCCTTCTACTCAAAGCTTATTGATGCATTACTCGCAGCCGGAATTTCTCCCATAATCACTCTATACCACTGGGATCTGCCGCAGAAGCTTGAGGATGAAGGCGGCTGGGTTAATCGTCAAACAGCTTATGCCTTTGCCAAATTTGCAGAAATTTGTTTTAAAACATTTTCTGATCGAATTACATCATGGATAACACTCAATGAACCCTTTTGCTCCGCATATCTTGGATATGGAATTGGCATCCATGCGCCGGGAATTAGTAATATGCAGAGCATGGTCAATGCCGTGCACCATCTAAACCTTGCTCACGGCCTGGCACTGGGAGCCTTCAGGAAGGGTAAATACTCCGGCAAGATCGGAACGACCCTAAACCTGGGTCTTCCCAAACCTGCAAGTGATGCACCGGAAGATATCCTTGCTGCTGACCGGGCAGCTGATAATCAATCACGCATGTACCTACACCCACTTCTCGGAAAGGGCTATCCAAAACGCTATCTAGAAGCTTACCCTGAAGTTCAACTTCCTATAAAGGATGGGGACATGAAGTGTATCGCAGGCAAACTGGATTTTCTCGGCATTAATTACTATTCAGAATCGACTGCAGCTTTTAATCAGGAACACCCTGAACAGTATAGAATAGTTGAAACTGACTACCCAAAAACAGCGATGGGGTGGGACATAACCCCGGACGGCTTATTCAGGCTTCTTGAATGGACACATAGTGAGTGCGGAAATCTTCCCTTAATAATCACAGAGAACGGTTCTGCCTGGAATGAGACACTTCTCATAACAAAAAACGGGGAAAAATCTGTGAATGATCCCAATAGAATAGCCTATCTCCAGAATCATCTTGATATCTGTAAAAAAGCCGTACAGGCCGGTATCCCGTTAAAAGGATATTTTGCATGGAGCTTTATAGATAATTTTGAATGGGCTCACGGGTACACAAAGCGTTTTGGGTTAATTTATTGTGATTTTGAAAACCTTGAAAGAACTCCAAAATCAAGTTATTACTATTACCAGAAATTCCTTCTCTCATAAATTTTATTATAAGATTACTCTATCCCGGGATGGGGTTCTTTCAAAATCCCTCAACCTCTACACAAAAATCATTACTCCTGCAGCAAGAAGTATCACCAGAATGCCAACGCGCAATATCTTTACCGGTACACGGTCTGAAAATTTTGCACCAATCGCAGCACCAATCAGAGCTCCGGGTATTAATCCTGTTATTGCCTGCCACTCAATATTTCCACCCTGTATGTGAGCAATTCCTGCAACCAAAAGAGATACCGCGCTAACTGCGCTTGTTGTCCCAACGGCCATTGCCGCCGGCATTTGCATAATCAGCAAAAACATTACCACCAGAATGGATCCACTTATACTGGTTACCCCCATAAGACTGCCAAGAATTATTCCCATAACAGGTGCTGAAAATTTTTTCCAGGCCGTATAGACAAATGGGGTCGCTTCTCTTTTCATGATGAAATATCGATAGAAGAGCAGAAGAACAGACAAGATTATTATTCCGCCAAGTATATATCTCAAGGGTATGACTTCATTGATCTGCTCTGCGAAAGAAGCTGTCAGATATGACATCGGGACAGCGGTGACAGCAGTCATCAGAGCGACAGGTATATGAATGTTATTATTCTTCTTGTGCTGAACCGCACCTGAGAGCATAAGGAAAAATCCGGTAATACCCATAGAACCTACCGCGATCAACGGATCGAGTCCAAAAATGATCATTAGTCCGCTTACACCAAGCAAACCTATTCCAACCGCGGTAAACCCAACAATGACACCAACAGTCGCACCCCAAAGTGCAAATCCAAGTAGTAAAAGTATATTTATATCAGCCATTCCTATTTATATAGAATTCAGATAGTTTCTTCTATAGACATAGTGATTTTCTTGTTTTTTTTTTACATTGACAGAAAGTATACTTCTCGGTATTCTCAAATATCTTCATTTGAAGTTGTTTCTGTTTAGGTATTCTTGGGGGTGTAGCTCAGTTGGCTAGAGCGCTTGAATGGCATTCAAGAGGTCTGGGGTTCAATTCCCCATACCTCCAAACACCTATACTGGAAACTGATTTGCAGCGACAAAGCCATTTTCATAAACCAGGAAACCATATCTTCGATTTAGTTTATTTTATAGAATATGTAACTTTTGTACATCAAAAATTGTTATGTATTAGAAGGTTATTTATAGGGAGACCACTACAGTTGATTGACAATAAACTCTGTAGTGTTACAATAGGTTAGAATGAAGAACAGTAAAACGTGTCAGGTGCAAAAAACATCGCTACAAGCAATTGTAAAAATACTCATTATTTTACTCCTCCTCTCATTCTCTGCCTGCTCTACTCCTGTAACCCCTATTGTTTCTGAAGCTGAACAAAATTTACCTTCGGAAACAGCCGTGGAAGTTAGTGAGGATTCACCTCTGGTAGCAATTCTGAATGAAGCAGGACGACAACCTGAACTCTCTCCCGTACCCGGCGCAGAAATTGCTTTAGCTGCTACGGAACAAGCCCTTGAAGCAACGGCACCAATTGCTGACTTGATCAGTGAACCAGAAGTTTTCGAAGAACGGCCAATTAATTTGAGCGCCCTTGATACCAGACAAAAAACCTATTCATTAACAGCTTCATTTCTGGACAGAACAGCGGTAATCGGAGTTATTTCATTACCAAAATCAATTGAAACTGCAATCACAGGTGAAAGCAAGATTTTTTCTGTATCTACTTCCAGCAAATCGATGAGTTCAGGAACTGGAGAAACGGGAAAACTGAATCCCCTGAAACCATCAGCAGCACACTCCTATATTGAACCTGTATCAATAATTAAAGTCAGCCGGCCTGAATCAGTTCCATTAATATCGCCAGCCTATTCTGCCATACAGAACACCACACCCTCTCTTGTTCGTTTTAACTTTCCCTCAGGTTTTGGGATTTGGATAGCTTTAGCTATCGCGATAATAATTAGCGGGGCTGCAGCAGCAATTTTCATCCCTAAAAGAAAAACGAGCTAACTGGGCAAAGTTCATAAATCGTTCTCTATTTTGTAGCTTCGAAAGTCTCTACATCAACCGCAATAAGTGATTTTCCAATCTGGACAAATTTCTTTTACATTATTCGCCAAGCAGGATACAATATAAACTCACGTAAATATTTAAAATATATGTTAAAAATGTAGGAGAACAAAAATGAAGATTAAGAACGTACTTCTTTTGCTTGTAACCGTCGGATTTCTATTAAGCTTGTCTTCCTGTTTTATGCTTAGCGGATTTGATAACATGGGTACCATCATTGTAGACAATCAATCCGATGAGACCATCTTTTTCCTCTACATCGGCAGTGCAAACTCTACGGGCTGGGGAGATAATGTTATGGGAGATGATGTAATAAAACCCGGTGATAAATATTCCCTACCGGTACCATCAGGATGTTACGATGTACAAATTGCAAATTCTTCCACTATAGAACTTGATAATTTTTATGATCAAGATGTTCGCCCGGGAGAATCAACCAAAATAACATATTACTAAGATCCTGTTTTCTACGGCCTTTGTTAGGAAAAAATAAAACAATGAAAAAAACCAAGCATCCTATAAACTATTTGATGAGGGTGCTGCATATGCAGAAAAATTGCGCAAGGCAGGAGTATCCGTCACCTATCATCTGTGCAAACAGACTATACATGGTTTTTTAGTATATCCTGGAGCTGAGGGAGTTAAAGATACTGAACGATTGATTACTGAGTTTATCAGGGCAAGTGCTACTTGAGCATCCTTCCGCCGCCCTGGCCGCCCCGATTCCTGGGCTTAAAAATCGGGTGAAAATATTTCTCCATATCGATTTTCTTTGAGACCAATTTGATAATCAGTGTGTATATCCCAAAAGATCCTGCCAACGCCAGTAAAAAAGCAGCTATAAGAAGAATTTGAGCCAGGGAGCTGGAGGGTTCCGGAAACAATACGCCAATCAGCATTATTAATGCAATCAACAGAACCAGCATAAGCACGATATTTACCAAGGTTGCTCCAAGCATAAATAGTGCCGTATTAACTTTCTTATTCATTTTTTCCTCTCAAAGAATACAAAAATGTAATTATTAGTAGAATCCCGCAAACAACAATAGAGAAGTCTGCAAGATTAAATGTTGGAAATCGTTCCATACCAAACAAACCATAGAACTTTACATCAATATAATCAATTACCCAACTGGATCGAAAAATCCTGTCTATCAGATTCCCCAGACCGCCTCCGGCAGCACCTGCTATCAACCACCGCTGATACGGGGTGAATTCATTACTTCGTATAACATAAAATAGTAAAAATCCAATTAGAATCAGAGGCACCACTACAAACAGAATCAAGCGTACAACATTCGGAAAGCCCGACCCCATGCTAAAAGCTATGGCATTATTCCTTACATGTATAATGCGTAGAAAGTCACCGCCGAATAATCGGTAACCAATGGTGTTCTGCGTGACATTTGCTGATATCCACAACTTAATCAACTGATCAGCAGCTACAATACATGCGGTTAAAACAAATGGCAGCAGTCTCTCTTTTTTATTCATTAATATTTCTCACTATAGTTTTTTGTTTATAGACCAGTGGGAAAATCAACAAAAACTGTTTGAATTCCCTTTTCCGCAGATAGTTTATCTGCAACAAGTTTCGGGCCGTAGGTCTCTGTATTATAATGCCCGCCTGCAATAACATTAATGCCGCCTTCAAGACAGGTGTGATAAATCTGATGTGCTGTTTCACCAGTAATATATAAATCCAGCCCCTCATCCAGAGCTTGAATAACTTCACCAGCGGCACCTCCGGAAATAATCCCCACACGTTCAATCTTCTTCCTGCCAAAGGGAAGTACCGATACAGATGCTTCATCACTTAAATCCAGAAGCTCGAGTACGGCCTCCAGCGATAACTCTTCAGGCAAATCCCCTCTTACCCCTATCATACTTCCATGATACTCACCAAACGGCATCCTGTTCACAAGATCCAGCTTATTGGCAAGACCTGCATTATTCCCCACTTCCGGATGTGCATCCAAAGGAAGATGAGAAGCATAGAGCGCCAAATCATGCTTCATAAGATATGAGATCCGTTCATAATGTGCATCTGTTAACGAAACAGGTTTACCCCAAAACAGACCATGATGAACAAAGAGTATATCAGCCCCGGCATGGACAGCCCTTTGAAAACTCTCCATACAGGCATCCACTGCAAATGCAGCCCGCGTAATCTCCTGCTGTCTTCTCCCAACCTGAAGTCCATTCATCGAGACATCAGCCTGTATAAATTCTTCCGGTTTCAGCAGAGCATCAAACCAATTAACCAGTTCTTTAATATTCATACCAGTAGTATAAATACAAATTCCTGTTATGAGAAGTCTGATTTGGATGATTAGTTTCAGAACTTGCCGGGTCTATACAAGCCACCGGGTCAATTTAACAGAAGATCTTCAAAGTCTATATAAATATCCCAGGAATCAGTATCCGGATACCACTCTCTATGATAGAAATCACCATCCAGATCCTCAGCAAGAATATGCAGACGAGCACCCCAATCAACATAGATCGCATCATACAGCCAATCGGTATCGGCAGGAGCAATTTCCGCGTAGAAATCTATATAGAGAGTTTCTGCACCCAGCCAGTCATCATCCCACTCCTCCATTTCCCACATTTCATCAGATAAAATATGCAAATACCAAATATCATACCCCGTATTATTTGTAACTTTAAAAACACCGGCATCAAATCCAACTGCTTCCACCCCTGAAACTCTGGATGGGATGTAAGCCTGACTGCCTATCATATAGCGAAGCCAGTATATTTCCTCGGTAACTTCTTCAATCGGGATAATAAAATCAAAAGCCCTGGCTTCTGTATAATAAGCTACGACTATGCCAACAACATCACCATCACGGTTTATTACAGGACCTCCGCTGTTCCCTCCGTCAAAATTCATTGAAACATCATAATAATCCAATCCTTCATCTAAGAAATCGGGCTGGTATGAGTTAATAATTCCTGCAGTAATTTTGAAATTTCCGGTTATAGGGAATCCGGCTGTCCAGATATCATCAAGTATTTGAGCATCTTCCGCAAATTCCAGATAGGGAAACTTATTACTACTGTTAGTAATATTAATAACAGCCCAATCCCTTCTGGCGTTCCAGTGAATAATTTCTGCCTCATAGGTAGATCCATTCTGAAGCTTAACCCGTATCGGCATATTATAGCGGACATTGTCTTCAATCACATGGAAATTTGTAAGTATCATTCCGGTTTCTGTGACAAAAAATCCTGATCCGAATGAATATATCTCATTATTTTCATCGAGAATATCAATTCGAACTGTTGTAGAATCCAGAACTTCTCTAATTTCGCTTGTTTCAAGCGCAAATAAAGAACCAAAAACAGATAGAAGCAGTACAAGAAAAAAAACTGCTTTTTTTATCATTGTATTATTCCCCTTAGCTTATAGTTATAACATTTTAAAAGCATTATAAGCACTATTTCACTGCCGCATTTATATCAAAATGGCTTTTTTCAGGAGAGTCAATATATTCCCGGCATCTTGACACGCTACCCCGGCAAATTTATAGTTAGTCACCATGGCAGATCTTCATTTTGACATTACAACCCTCTCCCCGGAAGAAACATCGTTCTCTTATGATAACACGAGGATTGAGCAGTGTAGAGCCTCGTCGTTTCACGGAGAAATAATCGGGCAGCCGCGAGCTGTCCAGGCTCTCGAAATGGGTCTCAGTATCCCGGGAAAAGGATACAATATCTTTGTGTCCGGAGAACCAGGTACCGGCAGAATGACTGCAATTCGTATGATTCTAAAAAAACAAGCGCGCAAAGGTAAACTTCAGGATATACTCTACGTTAATAACTTTTCACGATCCGAAATTCCTGTTCTGATACTTCTTCCCGGCGGGAAGGGTCTGGAATTTCAACAATCGATGAAAGGGCTGGTACGCAGAATTAAAGAAGAGCTTATAAAACAGTTGGGAGAAACTGAGGATAATACCAGAAAAAACAGTAAAACTGAAATGGATCCGGGTCTGTTAGTACAAAATTTGAAAGAGGATTTTCAGGAAATCCGGGACAGCTTCTCAGATCAGGTTGTGATTGAATATTTGCACGGTGTCGAAGAAGACTTGAAGGAGTACTCTTTTCTTTTTTCCAGAGCAGATGCGGATACTATCCGAAGTGCACAGTTTTTTCTTCGCTATTCAGTGAATCTTCTTGTAGATAACACCAGTACCACCACGGCACCTATGGTATATGAAAATCACCCGACATTTTCAACACTGTTCGGGTCAATTGACGATAAAGCTGATAACAGAGATGACAATTACCCGCCGTTTCTCTCCATACATGGTGGTTCCTTCCTTGAAGCATCCGGCGGATATCTCATTTTAAATATGGTAGATATTCTTAAAGAAGAGGGGTTGTGGGATCATATAAAACGTTCAATAAGAACCGGATTGGTGATAATGCAGAACTCTTCCGGATCAAATCAAAGGAGTCCGGGAGGGATACGTCCGGAACCTATCCCCGTTGATATAAAAATTATCGCTCTGGGAAACGAAGAGCTGTATGACTTTCTCTTTGTTGAAGATGAGGATTTCTATAAACTCTTTAAAATAAATGCTGAGTTTGATTTTTCCATGCCTGCTACTGATGAAAATATCGGCAACTATATTGGTTTCATTAAGATGATTATTGAAGGTGAACAACTCTACCCTATTGAAACCTCCGGGATAGCGGAAATACTTCGGCACGGCTCTTATCTGGTTGAACAGAGAGATGAACTAAGCACGCAATTCTCCCTGATAGCGGATATTCTCCGTGAGTCACACTACTGGGCAACAACTCTGAACTCAGAGACTATTACCGGAGAAATAATTAAACACACCCTTAAAGAACGGGATTATTTGGCAAATCTTCCTGAATCAAAAATAATTGACCAAATATTATCGGGGGAGATGCTTCTGCATCTTGAGGGATCAAGGCTCGGGAATGTTAATGCTCTGGCTGTTCTGGATCGGGGAACCTACAGCTTTGGAATTCCGGCGGTAATATCTGCAACCGTTGCACCGGGAACAGAGGGTATTGTTAATATTGAACATGAGGCTGGGCTTTCGGGTGAAATCCATGATAAGGGTCTGCTGATTCTGGAAGGATATCTGAGAAAAATGTATGCCCGCAATTTTCCGCTCTCCATATACTCAGGAATCTGTTTTGAACAATCATATGCTGAAGTAGACGGTGATTCTGCCTCTTCCAGTGAACTGTATGCACTGCTCTCATCAATAGGAAATATCCCTATCCGGCAGGATGTTGCTGTTACCGGATCAGTTAACCAGATGGGTGAAATACAGCCCGTAGGCGGGATAAATGAAAAAATTACCGGTTTTTTCTCAATCTGCAGCCGTAAAGGGCTTACGGGAAAACAGGGTGTCATAATTCCAAAACTGAATATAAGAAACCTTCTGCTTCCGGAGTATATAATTGATGCAGTCAAAGAGAAAAGATTCTACATCTATCCGGTAGGAAATATTGATGAAGGGATGCAGGTATTGGCTTCACGACCAGCAGGGATCAGAAACCCTAAGGGGGTCTTTCCTCCAAACACCATGAATCGAATTATTGAAGATAAGTTAAAAAAACTATACGAAATCTCCCGGCAGCAGAATTGATTCTCAGTCATTTAATTTGAAAGAGCCTCGGGTGAATGTTTTTCTTGACTCTCATTTAATACATTACTATTTTTGTATAGTGTTATAATACTTAAGGAGGCCTCTCATGGCAGTGAAAATTTATACAACCCCAAGTTGTGGATACTGTAATGTCGCAAAAGACTGGCTTAGAAAGCAAAAAGTACCATTTTCCGAATACAATGTAGCAGTAAACATGGATAAAGCACAGGAGATGGTCAGAAAATCAGGACAGATGGGAGTTCCGGTTCTGGATGTAAACGGGAAAATTATCATCGGATTCAATCAACCTGCAATTGAACGTGCTCTGAAAAAATAGATATCCTGCACCCTTGCACACAGGGAAAAACCCCATCAGGCTGATGGGGTTTTTTGTGCTTCCAGACTTCTGTCTGTTGACTTAAGCAATAATAGTATCTATTCGGGATAATTCATCCTTATTAGCTCCTCGACCCATCTCTGCATCAGTATACCAAAAGCTACAGAAACATTCAGCGAGCCTTTTGCACCGTATGTTGGAATACTCACTCTTCCAAGACTGCTGTCTGCGGCAATCAACCCTTCAGGGCTTACCCCCAGCTCCTCCGATCCCACTATTACTGTACCTGTCTCGGGAAATTCAAATTCACCAATATCCACGCCGCCTGTCTCCAACGCAAATACCGAACCCAACCCCAAGTTATGATCAATCAGACTTGAAATTTCTGCCGTTTCCCAGGGAAGTACTTCCGTACAACCGCGGGAGGTTCTGGAAGCACGAGGATGATCAGGATTGGCCGTATCTACTGATATAAGGATCCTGTCGCAACAGAACGATTCTGCAGTACGAAATACTGCTCCCACATTGAAGGGTGACCGAATATGATCAAGATAGGGGCGGATTGGATATATTAATCGTTTTTCAGTAGAAAGCACCTCACCTGCTGCATCATGAAAATCCCAATCTGCTACCGTTACACCCAGTGAATTCATAAGGAAATAGTAGATATCATTACAAAACCATACCATTTCAGAATCCAAAATACTGTTCAGCTTTGTTTGCTTCTCAGAAATATAACCAATACCGAAGTCGTTAACACTTCCTTCAGGCAGACCCGTTCCCAGGACTATCTCCAGCAAACCCTCCAAATAAACTCTATCGGTTATCGTTCCTACAGAAAAAAGTCTTCCTGCTTCCCGAAAAACATGTGCACACTTCCTCAATCGTACAGATGGTTTTAACGTACGAATTTTTCGTAAAGTAATCACCGGGAGCATTCTCCATCAGAAGAGGTGTCTGAATTCTTTTTCTTATCTACGGGAGAGACCAGAACAACAAACTCTCCCTTTATTGATTGACGATTGAGGTAATTCTCATATAATGCCGATGCAGTATCCTCAATAATCTCCTCATACATTTTTGTCAGCTCTCTACCGACAATCACTCTTCTCTCTGGATCAAGATCTGCAAGCGCTCCCAGCAGTTTAACAATGCGAAAAGGGGATTCATAGAGGACAAAGGCCTCATTTCTTTCCAGTAATACCTGAAGACGGTTTTTTCTCTTCCCGGATTTCGGGCTTAGAAAACCATCAAATACAATAGTACTGCCGGTATACCCTGCTACACTGCAAATTGCTGCCAGTGCCGAAGCACCAGGTATAGGAATTACCGCAAACCCTGCATCGCGAACGGTATTTACCAGACGTGTTCCCGGATCACTTATCCCCGGAGTTCCGGCATCGCTTACATAGGCAATATCCTTATCCTCCTCCATGAGCATGATGATACCCTTTGCCGACTGCTCTTCATTTTTGGCATGACAGGCAATAGTGCGGGTTTTTATAGCAAAGTGATTCAGTAAATTCCGGGTATGCCTGGTATCCTCACAGGCCACAACATCAACCTCTTTCAGAATACGTAGAGCCCTCATGGTGATATCTTCCAGATTTCCGATGGGTGTTGCCACCATATATAGTTTACTCATATATTATTACCCCGAACCTAACGGAGTTTCTCCTTATACTTTCGGTAGAGTCCTCTGATCTGATCGTAGGTTAAACCCAGCTTAACAGCGGCTTCTTTCTGGCTGCCATCACATGCATCAAGGGCACGTTGTAAAAAGGAGAGCCCCAACATCTCACCAGCATCAGCATATTTATCCAACGGGATAGCATCAAATAGTTCTTCATAAGAAGCCGCAGAGACTCCTGCTTCTGTATTAATTTCTGCATAGGGGTTATCAAATGGATTAAGTGATATCTCGGTAATTACCGAATTCCGGTTACGATAAACCGCCCGTTCAACGGTGTTTTTCAGCTCTCTGACATTCCCCGGCCACTTATAAGAGATCATGTCTTTCATCACAGCTTCACTGAATTCCGGAATCTCATCCCGACCCAGTTCATACGCCATCCGGGAAGCAAAGTGCTGTGCCAATAATATAATATCATCACCTCTTGCTCGCAGAGGGGGAATAAACAGTACTTCAAAAGAGAGCCGATCAAGCAGATCCTGCTTGAACTTATTCTCTTTACATAAAGCAGGTAGGTCTGCATTTGTTGCTCCAACAATCCGCACATTAACCTCAAAAGTCCGTGAGCTGCCAACCCGCTCAAAAGTCCCGTACTCAACCACACGAAGAATTTTCTCCTGTACTTCCAGAGGTATCAGCCCGATTTCATCAAGGAACAGTGTTCCACCTGTAGCTTCTTCAAAACGTCCCTTGCGCGCTTTGACTGCACCGGTGAAAGCACCCGCCTCATGCCCGAACAACTCGGTTTCAATGAGACTTGGGGGAAGTGCGGCACAATTTATCGTAACAAAAGGCTCCTGCCATCTACTTGAAAGGAAATGTAGACGGGAAACCGCCATCTCCTTACCGCTTCCCCGCTCCCCGATCACCAGTACCGAACGATCAACCACTGCCGCACGGCTTATCTGCTGTTGAAAATCAAGAAATCCCTCGGAGTCTCCAAGAGTCTCATTCAGCTTTCTTTCACTATTATTGCTTTCCATAGAACCGGCCTCCAAAAGTTTGGTTTATTATACCGCTTGTCGGCAATTTATGCCACTTATTGTTTCTAATATTCCCATTCGTGGAGAGAAAGGCTCAAGTGAGCTGCTTTAAACACCATAAATATGAGAAAATAAAGTTGGCACAGTTTCTGCATTTAGTAAATGTAAGAGTCTAACTCTTGCTAATAGATATAAAAAATTATACCCTAATATGGAGGAATATCATGGGAGTTTTTTCAAGATTTAAAGACATTATGAGCGCAAATATTAATTCGCTCCTCGACAAGGCAGAAAACCCTGAGAAGATGATTCGATTGATGATTCAGGAGATGGAAGACACTTTGGTTGAGTTAAAATCTGCATGTGCTGCCAGAATGGCTGCTAAAACAAAAGCAGAACGCCAGGGAAAAGAGACAGATCAGTACATCAAACGATGGCAGCTGCGTGCTGAACTTGCGGTAGAAAAAAAGAAAGATGATTTAGCCCGTGAGGCACTTATCGAAAAAATGAAGTATCAGAAAGACCTGGAAGTTGTTCAGGCTGATGTAACACAATACGAAAAACTAATTTCCGAATGCAAAAATAATATCATCAAGATTGAAGAGAAGCTGCAGGTTGTAAGACAAAAACACAAACTGCTTATTCAGCGGGGAATACACGCATCAGAACAAATTAAAGCGAAAGAAAAAATCCGCGAAGCTTCAGGAACCAAAGCATTCCAGAGATTCAGTGAACTCGAAGGAAGAATTGAGAGAATGGAAGCTGAAGCTGAGATGGCAGGTTTTTCTGCACCCGGCGGCCTGGAAGATGAATTTCACAAACTTGAATCAGTAGCAGATGTAGAAGCAGAGCTGCAGGAACTCAAGAATTCTATCAAAAAGGATAAGAAGTAAACAATGGGTACCGAGGTGATGATACTCTTGATATCTGTCGGGATTCCAGTTGTCTGTGGAACATTGATAGTCCTGGAATCTATAAAGCGTAGGGATCAGCGTAAGAAAATGAAAATGCATGGAACAAAACCTATCCGCAACGATCGGGAAGCTGAGATTATTGAGGAAGTATATCAAGGGTTGAAGTCCCTCCGCGCGAGAATTGAAAATCTGGAGACTCTCAACCAGGGAAAAAGGGATAAGGAATGATCATGGCAATTCGTGGAAAATTATATAGGTCTAGAAATGGCGAAATATTTGGAGTCTGCAAAGGCATTTCAAAATGGGCAGAACTTCCAGTAGGGCCAGTACGGTTAGGAGTCATATTGCTTGCAGTCTTTAGTGGGGGTGTTCCAATACTGATTGTTTACGTTGTAGCAGCAATATTCCTTCCTGTTGAACCGTTATACAAATCAAAGTTTGAGAATAATTTTTCTGAAGACTTCGGGGATGATTTCCGGAAAGAATATAAAGAAAACAGAAAAAGAACCGTTCATGACATAAAGGATGAGTTTGATAAACTCAAACGCAAAGTTGCAGGTATGGAAGATGATGTCCTGCACGAAGAAAATAAAGAAGATGACTGGGATAACAGATTTAACAAGGATAACACCTAAGTTAATACGGCTGCCCGTCCCTTTTGTATCGGGTGTATCGGGCAGCTTTTTTATCCCCATATAAATAAAAAGGGGAAATACAAATGAAATTTAAAAAGGATAAGACTATGAATCGTGCAATTCTTGGCGGCGCTTTTATTATAATTGCCCTATTGGGTGTGTTTGGATTGTTCGGCGGAAACAAAGATGATAAAAATCCGGTATCTGCAATCGTTCCTGCTGAAATGAGCAGCATTAAGTTGGAAGCCGACATGTCAACAAATGGCTTGCGCAGGGTAGAATTCGCCGGTGTTTCATCAGATATCACCGTTACAAGAACCAACAGTAACACTATTACGGTTAAGGTAACCGGGAATGCCCGTACAACTCCTGAACTGGTATCTGAAAAAAATGGTTCAGTGGGTACTTTTGAAGTTAAATGGCCAAGATCAATTATTAACAATGCCAGAGATATGAAAATGGAAGTATTCTTACCTGCTAACTATCAGGATGATGTAAGCTTCAGGTCTGTTTCCGGTGATATTCACTTAACAGAAAGAAGTACTTTTAACGATGTTACGCTAAATACCGTTAGCGGAGATATTAGAAATGAAGAGACAAGCAGCAGCTCTTATTCGGCATCTACTGTTTCCGGAGACCTCTCTTTATCAGATATATTCAGTGAAGATACTTCGCTCTCTTCAATCAGCGGTGACATTGATTATACGGGAAGCCTGGTATCTCTGACAGCCAGCTCAGTTTCCGGCGATTGCAATTTTTCACTTGATTCTTTAACAGGTCGTATTAAACTAAAATCTACCAGCGGTGATATTGAACTAAGGCTGCCGGAATCAATCTCTGCAAATATCGATTTATCGACGGTATCAGGATTTCTTTCTTCAGACATTCCAATTCTGACAACCGGATCAAAAAAGAACCATCTGTCAGGAACTATCGGCAGTGGAAACTATTCCATCGAGGGACATACGGTCTCCGGTGATATACATATTTCTAAGAATTAGAGGCGCCACACTTGCCTCCCCCTTCTCAATGTTTTAGCTATTGACCGCGGTTTGTTAAACCGCGGTCCTCTTTTGTAGTTGATCTCATACGGTCTAAGAAGCTACTTGAATAATCAAGAAAACAATAGGTATCAAATTCATCGTTCCATGGATTATTATCCCAAACCAGGTATTTTTACTCCTTTGAACTATAAAGACAAGAGGCAGGGCTACAAATAGTATTATTGGGATAAACTGCCAATACCAGTATATATGCCATGATCCCCAGAGAATCCCTTGAAATATCCATGCCTTATCACCAAAGGTTTTTTCATTCCTGGGAAGCAGCACTCCTCGAAATAGTAGCTCCTCACCAAAAATATTAAAAAACCAACCGATCAAAAAGAGAGCTGGATACCACCAAATTCCTTTCACGTAAAAACCCATAAAATATCCAGGTACTTGCTCTTTGTTGTGATTTAAACCGGCGGGAAAACTCTCAGGAACAGCAAGAAATTTGATATTATCTGATATTAACTGAGAAAGAAAGGACGCAATAAGAAAACCTAATCCGACAACTACGAAGAAAATCCCTAGCTGCTTTAATGACTTTTTATCAAGCTTATGCAGCCTTAACCGGGTACTGATTTCTGTAATTGAGAATTTGTGTCCTTCCCGTTTATAGAGAATCAGAGCTGTCACAAACAATCCAACAAACGGGATATAAAAGCACCCCAGATACGCTACCGCAAAGGGTACATCAAAACTCTTCATAACTATGGGAATTAATACATATATGGAAATAGATATAATTAATGATGATATGAAAAAAATTAAGATTGTGAGAATTTGCTCTTTTAGTTTTCTAAACATATATACACCTTCCTATAAATATAATATTTCTGATAACGTTCCGCTTCTCTCGCTCGTTTGAGAATAAAACCTCAATTTATTAATCAATAAGTATACCTTTAAAATAGAGAAGTGCTCCATTGTTGAATTCATACGTTGTAAAATCAAAACCATTGTGTATAAATATTTCTTTAAGATCATTTTCTGATAATAAATTACCTCTTATAACACTTTGCTTTTTATTCTTCTCTGGTACCGGCACACTTCCAATAAAAACACCTTTCTTCTTTAATACCCTACTCACTTCTTTTGCTACGCTATTTACATCACTAAAAAAATTTAAGGACAGATTACAAATACAGATATCATATATGTTATCTTGAAATGGTAACTGGTCAGCACTACATAAATATAATGTATAATCCTTAAAGCATTTTTTAGAAAACTTTTTATAAGCGATTTTTAACAAACCCTCACTGACATCAGTTCCTATATATTTATTGTCACACGGTAATATTTCAGATATATTGCCACTTCCCGTCGCCAATTCTAAGATACTACTATTATGAACATCTTTTAATACACTTTTCAGAAATTGAAAATGATCATCAATAGACGCTTCGAATTTTTTGGGAAATATAGACTTTCTCATTATTGAATCATAAAGAAAGGAAAACAGATCTCCCAGCCACGGTTTATATTTCAGTATCTTACTATTTTTGTACAAGTAGCTGATTCTTTTCTTGTTCTTTACTTCAAATCCGTTTTTAATCATGGTAATTACCCCCCCCTGTTACTTGGTACTAGTGTTCGCCTAACATTTCACATAGCACCCTTATGCACGATTAAGATTTTATCAATTCTTCTAATGCTGTAATAGCTTTCCCGGCATGTTTTGCCTACTACTGAATGATATATAGGCGTGTCTTCCATCGTGACCACATAGTATAACGCCAACAAGTTCATTCTTTACTCTACATATGAAATTTGTATTCATATGTTTCCTAATAGTAAATTCCTATAATGTGGTTATTAACAGGTTGGAATCTACAGCTGTTACTTTATGGATAGATTTCAACTCCTGTTGTAACCGACTCTCTTCCTCTTCAATATCATAATCATCTTGGAGACCTAGCCAAAACTGCGGTGAGGTTCCAAAAAATGCAGACAACCTCAATGCGGTATCAGCAGTAATTCTGCGATTTCCCTTTATTATCTGCGAGATCCTTGTTTGGGGAACATGAAGTTCTTTTGAGAGTTTGTAGGCACTGATGCTAAAGGGTACAAGAAATTCTTCTTGGAGAATTTCTCCGGGGTGAATATTGTGTAATCTATCCATAGACTAACTCCTAATGATAATCAATTATTTCCACGTTACTACAGTTTCCATTGTTCCAATCGAAACAAATGCGCCATTGGTTATTGATTCTAATGCTATATAAGCCTTGCCGATCTCCCTTTAGTGCTTCAAGTCTATTATTGGGGGGAATCCTTAAATCATCTAAATCTTGAGCATTATTAATCATTCTTAGCTTTCTACGCGCAGTATTCTGAATATCTTGTGGTAACTTATGAGATTTTGCTCCTTTCCAAATCTTTTCCGTTTCTTTTGATGCAAAATCCTTAATCATATTTACATACTAACGCTTAAGGTTAGTAACGTCAAGCGTTTGTGCTGTGATTTTTAGCTGGGAAAGGGCCTACTGGGAAATAGAATCCACTTTTATCTTTTTCAAAAACAAATCCTTTTGGAGTTTCAAGTAAAACAGTCACTCTGATGTTAAGCTTAATACCATTTATAGATATTGATAGATCCATCGAAATCTCATATTCCTTGTTGTAGCAGTACTGCTCCCGCCTGGTTTCCAGTTTCTTAAAATTTCCGCGCCACACCGACGGAGCACAGGACGTGCGGAGAAGGTTCTTCAATCAGTTTCTCTATATTTTTCATATTCAAATTTTGCTTTATCTATTGCTTTTTGATGGCTTACTTTTCCTGCATCTTCATTAATCTGCCGTTTGTTGCCCATTGACGGAACTTTGTTCCTTGAGGAGATTTTACCCGGTATCCAACTGATATAATAACATCGAGATTATAGTATTTAACCTGCTTGCTTTGAGTTTTTCCTTCTATTGCACCATGTTTAGTGGTATGTCGGAAAAGCCGACACACCTCTTTTTCGTTCAGTTCATCTTCTTTAAAGATATTTCCAATATGTTCGGTTATAGTTGATCTTCCTTTTCCAAAAAGCATTACCATTTGTTCCTGAGTTAGCCAGATAGTTTCATCTTCTAACTGTACCTGGAGTTTTGTTGTTCCGTCCGGGGCCGTATATATAATTATTTCTGAATTATTTTCCATTTGTTAATTCTCCAAATATTTTATTTATCTAAATAGCAAAATCTGATTCATACGATTGTTACAAAGCGTTCTTTTGGGGTTCCATTTCATCTTCTAATGATTTTTGAGCAATTTGGGCGAAGTGAAACTGAGTCTTTTATACGATGTAGTAATAGCACTATCTTTTTTGCACTACTTCATACTACTTATTAAAATATTCTTTTTGTCTTGCACCTTGTGAAATTTTATTGCTGGGTCCATCTCCTCTAGCAATGTTAACAGATACTTTGGCTTCAAGTGCATGAAATATCTCTGATACATCACTATGTGTAAAGCCTGGACAGAGTATGATGGCATCTATCTTCTCCTTCTCATAAATACTTTTTACAACTTTTATCGCTTCATCTTGAGTTTTCACAACAACTGTTAAAAGTCTATACTTACCTGTGTCAATGATACTTTTATGCTTTTTACAATCTGCATCAGGTGCATGTGCTAAGAAAAGTGTTTTAAACGCCATAATTAACTCCATTTTATTCTGAATCTATAAGTATTTGTTTTACTATTTCGGCTAACACCGGACGTGTTCACCTATTTATTTAACTGATATCTTCCTATCAACTACTTGCTTATTATGGCATTGAATACCATTACAACAGCTACGGCTAATGTAGTTAAAGCAAAAAGAATTTTCAACATTTTTGGCTTAGTTTTTAATGCAAAAGACCCCCCTATTAAACCTCCTATAGCTGCAGCAGCAGCTAAAACTATCGCTGTTTTTGGAATAAAATCACCTGTAACCATATGACCAATAAAGCCCATTAGAGCGGTACCAGCAACCATTGTTGTTGAGGTTCCCACTGCTAAATCCATAGGTACTCCACATGCCAAAACCATTAGTGGAACAAGAAAGGAGCCCCCGGAAACTCCAACCATACCAGCACCAAAACCTGTAGCAAGAATAAGTGGTAATGCAAGTTTTAGATTAATTTGATACTCATTTTTATTTGATTTTAAATTCCATATTCCAAACTTTTTTTTAACAAGAATGTCTCTCTTTTTTACAGGTCGTAACATTAAAATTGAAGCAATTAGTAAAAAGAAAGAAAAAACAAATTTTAATGTTTTTCCTGAAAAATATTGAGAAAAATATCCTCCAAAAAATGCAGAGAGAGCTGTAAGTGAGCCAAGAATTAAAACAAGTTTCCATTCTACTTTACGACCTCTACCAAAAATTAGTGTTACTGAAATAGAAGAGACAAAAAGAATAAACTGCCCGGTAGAAGCAGATTGATGCATTGACAAACCAGATAAAACTAAGGCAAGAACATAAAAATTCCCACCGCCTCTCCCGGTCATAGTCATTAAGATTGCAATACAAAATATAATTAAAGCGAGTATTATCAGATTCATAAATTACCTCGATATAAGATTTAATATATACTTTCTGCATCACTTGGTAAGCTCCTTACATGATTTAAAAATGAAAGTACTTTTGAAGAATTTTCTTCCGGGAACTGGTAATTATATTCTTTTGCAATTATTTTTGCAGATTGTGTGAAAATTTCATGAAATAAAAAGATGGAATCCCAGATTCTTTCAAAGTCGGAATCAACATAAGTTTTTACATACATTTCCCATTTTTCAGGTTCAAGAAACTGTTGTAGATATTTTCCTTTTTCTCCAATAGATTTATTAAATCCTGTTTTAAATCCAATCTCCCAAGATAACATCAATTGAACAGGTTCTCTTAACCATCCCTCGATAAAGGATTTTAACAAAGGAAGTTTCTCTCTCCAGATCGTCTTTGGGATATGGGAGCCTATCGCAAAAAAGAATGCAGTACAGCAACCGTTGTATAAATCTTTTGTGGGGGTTGTAATGAAATAACTTTTTTCACTTGCCGGTTGAAGATTCTTGCATAAAACATCTTTATCAATTAGGACTATGGATAGACTATCTTTAGTATGCTCTTCCAAACTATCAATGTTGAAAAAAGATAAATCAATTCGATTTCCATCCATAAATTGTATATTGTAATTATGACAACTTCCATCAGCATTATGTGGTGGCCAGGGGCCAATATTTGGTTGTTCAACAATTATTGTTTCACCAAAATAGGGCACTACATCTTTTTCAATTTTATAAGGCTCAACATCCGTGGTATAGCATGCTATATCATAATCTTGGAAAATATCCTTCTTGGGATTTGGGTTTGCCCTCGAGCCATTTAATATTACCACACGAATTCGGGTATCTGTTTCCGCAAATTCATTTATCAGATCTAATATTTCTTTTTCATTTCTTGTCTTCATTTTTTTTCCTGCCGTTTCACCCAAAATATCATATAACGTTCCAGAAATATATGCCGTTTTTGTACAGTACCCTGCTTAACTCTACTCACTTTCTATTTATTTATGAAATTCTCAATATCAAGTAATGCAGGATTATATCCATCTAAAGTCATAACTTTAAGTGTTGGAACATCATACGTAGGTGGTGTAACCATCATCAAGGTTACATTTCCGAGAAGACAACCTTTGGTTTGAAACACCCCAGCCTTATCCTTGCTCAGGGCAATCCGTTCAAACAAACCAGTTTGCCTTTGACGTTTCAGTTCGCGTACTGACCAGGTATCATTGATGCACTGCTTTTCGTAAAAAGTTCTGCATAATGAGACTAGGTCAATTTTCCAGACAGTGTCAGGAATTTTGGATACTTGAGGTATTGGGTAGGTATCATACCGTTACCTCCTATCACGAAAAGGAAATGCATGCCAAAAACAACTTACCACCCCACTCCTCCAGAGAATTTGTCCTTTTGTGGGAAATGTACCCGGTACAGGAGTCCGGAGGCGGTTCTTAACCAAAAACGATTTCTTTAGGAAATAGCTCAACAACCTTCCTTTTAAATTTATTAAGTTTGCGATAATCGACAAAATCTTTATGCTGTAAAACACCCAATATAACAGATTGTTCAATCTGAAGCTTCTCAGCTATTGTGTTTAATTTTAGTTCAGAAAAATATTTTGCATATCGCTGGGATTCGGTTAATATTTCTTCCACTCTAAGGATTTCCTCAGCCTTTTTATCTGCTTCTTTTTCTTGCTCATTAGTGCCATCGCCGTCTTTTAAATCATCTAAAAAACATTGTTCTTTATGTTGAGGCAGATGAAGAATTACATGGGCAATTTCGTGAGCTAATGTAAACCAAAAATTATCAATTCGGTCGTATCTGCCTGTATAAACAATAACCGGGTTATCATTTTCAAAAAAACAGGCGCCATCTAAATATGTTTTAGACAAATGAGAAAGAACTAAAAACTTAATTCCTGCTTCCTGCAAATCTTTGATGATTTCAATTACACCATTTTCTGAATAGGTATAATCTGTATACTTATCAATAATCTGGTAAAGCTTTAACACATCATAGCATGGGATTTTTATTTCTCCTGCTTTTAGATAAGCAATTTGTTGCCATGTGAATAAATAATATTTTGTGAACTCTTCATTTTCTTTTTTTTGTCTGGCACAGAATTTCTTCTCAGAATTTTCATACACAGAAGTATCATTGTGATCTATTTTCCAAATATTCTCATACAAGGCTTCATAACCATCTGCTGTTTTTTCATAGTTGAACCATTCTTTTTTAAGAATCTCCGAAACAGGCATAAATTTTCTGATTCGAGCCTTCCTTTGAGTTGAGTTTTCCTTTAATGTATCCGGTTCCATATTGAGTCTGTAACGAGTGTCAAGATTTATCCAAAACTCCGCACTTGTTTCAAACGCTTTCGCCAGTAACCTAGCTGTATCGATAGTAATACGAACTTTATCGTTAATTATTTTGCTAAGTTGTTTTGTTGAAATCTCTGTAAGTTGAGCTAAATCGTCCTGAGACCATCCTCTTGCATCAAGATATTTTTTGATTGTATAACCTGGACCAATATTTATGAACGGTTTTGTTTTTACTTCCTTACCCATACTTCACCCCCTGACAGTTATTGGTAATGTTTGCTAATCTCATCGATACCAACAATTCCAATTGTCTGTTCTTCATTCTCCCAATCAATATCCACTTCAAGACGATATTTTCTGTTTATTCTAAAGGAATACCGCTTTTTTAAACCCTCCAACTTTTTAAAGTTCAATGCTGGCTGATTCCAGAAGTCATGGATATCTTTAGCCGCGTCTATTACATCCACCAACCATATAAAATCCTGTATAATGTTCTTATCAAGCTTATATTTTTTACTATTACCTGTTGCATAGAGTTGTTCTAGCTTCTTGTTGGAGAAATGATATTTCACTATTTAATTATCGGACATCTTGCGGGATATGTCAAGCATTATTACCTTGTAGGTTAATGTCTATTGACATATCTGGTTCTTAATTATATATTAGTATCGTGAGAGCATAAAAAAAGCTCCACCCGCATTGATTACAGAATGAAGCTTGTTGTATTTATTAGCATTTGTACAGTATCAGCTTGGAATTCTTCTGTCAATAATAGATAGTCTTTATTGCGTTGCTTAGAGGTCAATTAATGCGCAGCTTTTGTATAAGAGGAATAAATATGGCAAGTAAAACAGTTCCTGTCAAAAAGCATAAGCGTTCGACTCCATCAACGCCTGCTTATCCAGGCCCCGGTAAAAAACCTGGTCCTAAAACAGTGCCGGTCAAACCACATAAACGGTCTGACCCTTCTTGAATCTTTCAGGATATGGTTTTCATATCCGGTTTTATTTAGGGTAATCTGACAATTTATAGCCCGACATGGACGTCGGGCTTCTTGGGGCGCGAGGATTTTAAGACCGTACCCTTGTTTCCTATATCATATTTTTTCAACTCCTTGGTGCGGTATTGCCGATAACGTCCTGCGAATACCTGAAGTTGCCGGAATGAATCTGATGTCTCTTATTCTATAGC
>CAZMOX010000011.1:33833-38967 GCA_964567895.1 uncultured Spirochaetales bacterium
GCGGAACCAGGTATTCGCGGTTATATCAAGTTCAAGCATAATCGTACTGATATATTACAAAGAAATAGCCAATAAGTTCTATTAATAGTATATCTGTGTTTAATGAACATATTGTTTGTGGTTTATTTCATGTTCTACTGCCTGTTGAACAAATTGATTTAATGAAATACCTTCCTCAACTGCAACTCTGTATGCTTTTTTATGTAAGTCTGGAGAGATCCTTATATTAAAACTTCCCTTAAAGGATTTGAAAGGTTCCTTTCCCATTTCAGCACACAATTCAAGATAATCATCAACTGCTTCTTCAAAAGCTAGTTTTAATTCTTTGACACTCAAACCTTCAAAAGTAACAAGATCATTTGTACTAAAATGAACTGTTCCTATAAAATCCTTATATATTATTTTATCTTTTTTCATTCTTACTCATAGGTTTAAGGTAGCTGGAAAATCAAAGACGTGCAACTACATTTTAGTGACAAAATCACTTTATGATTGAATTTGATATAACTTGTTCTTGTCACTAATCTCTTGGGCTATTTGACGCTGCTCAAAATTATCCATCCGCCGAAGCAAACCGCCGTTATCAGCAATGTAGTGCCGCATCTCAACAAAAGTAAATCGTTCATTATGCTTTATTCCTGTTGAGGATGCTTATTGCCAATCGCTTTACGATTTCCGACTCCTCCGGTTTGCTTGTGGCTATAAAAAGGGTCAGCGCTGCCAGAGTATCATTGCTGATAATGGGTTCTCCATTTATTGAAAGAAGAGCATTGTTCTGCTCTAAAAAGTAGACAAAACAGGCCGCGGCAATACGTTTATTTCCATCAATAAACGAGTGGTTTTTGGTAATCAAATAGAGTAAATTCGCAGCCTTTTCTTCAAGGGAGGGATATATTTCAGTCCCGCCAAAACTTTGTTTAATTTGGCCGATTGAACTCTTAAAGCTCTCATCCTTAGGTTGTGCAAATACGTCTGATTCAAAATCTGAATACATGCTGTTTATTAAACCCATATAATCCTGATATATGGGATAATGCGTGGTTTGGGTCGTTTTTCCTTTGCTATCGAGCTCTTCATGATCATAGTCATCCAGAAGTCCCAACCCTTTTGAGAAGAGTTCAAATACCTGTTTGTTGGTTTCATCAGTTGCATTTTCAATAGCCCGACTGACAATTCTGATTCCTGCTTTAAGATATTCAACCTCTTGATTCTTTTGGGCTAAGCGTTTTTCGTTTATGGCATAGCCCTGGACAAGGTAGTCTTTTAGTCGTTGAGTTGCCCACTGACGGAATTGCGTGCCTTGTTGAGACTTGACCCGGTAACCGACTGAGATGATTAGATCAAGATTGTAGTACTTTATTTTGTACTTTTTTCCATCAGAAGCAGTTGTCAAGGATTCCTTGACAACTAAAGGGGCTATCAATTCTCTTTCTCTGAAGCAATTATTTATATGCAAACTTATATTCTGTTTTGTCTGACTAAATAGCTGAGCCATTTGACCCTGATTTAACCAGACTGTTTCGCGATCAAAGCTTACTTCAACTTCAGAATGATTGTCGGAGATTTTATAAATTTCAATTTTGTTTTTCATGAGCTTTATCCTTTTTTATCCGCTCTAACAACACGCTTGCCGGTTCACCCAAGTTCAGTGTATCAACCAGAAACAATACCCGTTTGTCGTCGACATGTTTTAACAGTCGATAAATTGCTAATACACACACATAATTTATGTTTCCAGTTCCACTGAGAATGTATGTTCCTGTGTAATTAAGCCGCACTGACTGGCACTGCATATAGTAAACTTCATCAGATTCTAATCTTCCTTGATGGTATCCAATTTGATGGGTTCTGACAATTTCTCGTTTCGTAAATTCTCAACTGACTTATCCATCATACTGAGAGTATTTCTTGAAATTTCTTTAGGATCCACCAGAACTCTTGGTAATAACTCCAAGTGCCCATCATTATACTGTGTAACTTGAAAATACTGATACTGACTTTCTCTGATTGTGATTCTATGCTTACTATCCAATTTGGCTTCATATTTTTTTATAATACTCACACTTTACTCCAGTGGGATATCCCACTTATAGTATACTACTATTTGACAAATCTATCAATATTTTTTTCATTTCATGATCGTTTTAGTGCTGAACCAAATAAGCCTCTAATATATCCCTTTTTACCAAGGACTCCTTTAAATGGAATGGTCTTAAAACTCATATTCCAACCCTACCAACTGTTTCTTTATCAAAGCTTCCAACTTCATCTTTCATTATTTGCTTTACATTCTCCATCATTCATATCCTCGGTTTCAGCACGGGTAAACTTTGATGAAATTAAAACAGCTCTTTTATTACTTTTATTTACTTCATTATAAACACCGACATACCAGTCCTTATCTTTCCGCTTCTCTATAAAAGTATAACGGCAATCTGTCACAGGATCACACCCTTCTTCGTAACTGGGAATCAATATCTCAGCTTCTGCGGGAAATTCATGTAGTCGGTGAATCAACTCTGAGACTTTCATTTTTTCCTCCATTGCCCTCATGAGATCACAGATTGTGACCTCAAGTTCTAGAACCGGTCACGATTTGTGACCTGTCTTTCTCATTTTACCATCAGCGGCAGGCATTCTTTTTTTAGTCATGATAATTTATAACCAATACCGCCCCCTCTTCAGCCGGAGCACACGATGTACGGAGGTGTTCTTCATTCACCAGTTATCTCGCTTGCGATTAATTCAGCTTGTTTTAGTACCGTTTCAGTTGCAAGCTTTTGCATATCTGGTGGATATCCAAATTGTCTCAAAGTTCTTTTAATAATCACTTTCAATTTAGCTCGAACACTTTCTTTTATTGTCCAGTCTATTGAAGCATTTTTCTTTACTCTTTCGGTAAGAACTACAGCTAATTCTCTGAGTTTATCTTTCTGCATCAATTCTCTGGCACTTTCATTATCTGCTACAGCTGTATAAAAAGCATATTCAAATTCTGTTAGTCCAAGATCTTTAGCTTCGCTGTCCATTTCAACAATTTCTTTGCTTAGTTTGATAAGTTCATCCATTACTTCAGCAGCAGTTAGAATCTTGTTGTGATATTTTTTGATGGCATTTTCAAGCATTTCCATAAGAGATTTGCTTTTTACAAGGTTTGTTTTGGAACGTGTTTTTATTTCATCATTGAGCAGTTTCTTTAAAACTTCCAATGCCACATTTTTATGTTCCATTCCTTTGAGTTCGAGTAAAAATTCTTCCGAAAGAATGGAAATGTCCGGCTTCTTTATTCCGGCGGCATCAAAAACATCAATTACCTGTTCTGAAACCAAGGCTTGATCTATAACCTGTCTAATAGTAGTTTCAATTTCTTCATCTGTACGACCAGGTCCGATACCAGCAAATTTTGCTAACCGAGCTTTTACCGCTTGAAAAAAGGAGACTTCATCTTTTACATCCATTGCTTCATCATGAGGTATGGCTATGGCAAAAGCCTTTGATAGAGCAGTAACTTCATTGATATATCTCTTCTTTCCATCATCAAGAGTCAGAATATGTTCTTCTGCTGCAAGAATCATTGAAAGTTTCCCAGATGTGGAAGCTTCAAAATAATCTTCATAGGCAAAGCCATGATACATATTTGAAACAATCTCAAGTTTTTCAAGCATTAACTGGACAGCCTGTTCCTGTAACAAGGTTGGATCACCTTTTCCTCCGGCATCAGAGTAAAAGGACAAGGCTTTTTTAAGGTCTAAGGCAATGCCGAGGTAATCAACAACAAGTCCACCCGGTTTATCTTTATAGACACGGTTTACTCGAGCAATGGCTTGCATTAGGTTATGACCTTTCATTGGTTTATCTATGTATAAAGTGTGCATGCTGGGAGCATCAAAACCAGTCAGCCACATATCACGGACAATAACCAGTTTCAGTTCATCATCCGTATCTTTCATTCTATCTGCAAGAGTTTTCCGCTGCTGTTTAGTTGTGTGATGTTTAGAGATTTTAGGTCCATCGGAACTTGCTGAAGTCATGACTACTTTGATGACTCCCTCGGTTAAATCATCAGAATGCCACGTAGGCCTGATTCTTATAATCTCATCATACAAATCAGCTGCAATTCTTCTGGACATGGCTACAATCATTCCCTTGCCCTCAAAGACTTCCTGACGTTGTTCAAAATGAGTAACTATATCCTGCGCAATGTTTTTTATCCGGTTCTCACTACCAATTAATGCTTCCAGTTGTGTCCATTTAGCCTTTGCTTTTTGCGTATCCGTTAAATCTTCCTGATCAAGCTCATTATCAAGATCGTCAACAAGCTTTTTACCTTCTTCACTTAAATTGACTTTGGCTAGACGGCTCTCATAATAGATACGAACGGTGGCTCCATCTTCTACCGCTTGAGAGATGTCATACACATCAATATAATTTCCAAATACAGCCGGTGTGTTTGTATCGGTATTCTCTATGGGAGTTCCCGTGAACCCAAGGTAGGTAGCATTTGGTAAGGCATCCCGCATATATTTGGCAAAACCATATACAATTTTCTTTCCAACAACGTTTCCGCTGGAGTCTTTATCATCAATGGTTTTGGCTTTAAATCCATACTGAGTTCTGTGCGCTTCATCAGCTATTACAACGATATTTTCCCTTTCTGATAATGTTTCAAACACATTTCCTTCATCAGGTTGGAACTTCTGAATGGTGGAAAAAATAACACCACCTGAAGCTACTTTCAATAATTCTTTTAGGTTTTGTCGGTCTTCAACCTGTTTGGGTTCCTGTCTTAAAAGCTGTGTGGTTGCAGCGAATGTATCAAAGAGCTGATCATCAAGATCATTACGGTCAGTAATAACAACAATTGTTGGGTTATGCAAAGCTAAAACAATTTTTCCCGTATAAAAAACCATAGAAAGGGATTTTCCTGAACCTTGAGTATGCCAGACCACTCCACCTTTTCGATCTCCAATAGGCTGCTTCTTAACTCCCGCAATACCATAGCTTTCAGGTGTTTCCATCACCATGCTCCCTTGGACTCCGCTCAGGGAGCTGTTTGGGTTACTGAGCGAAGCCGAAGTATGCCCGGTTGCTCTTAAAGTAGATTCTACGGCTCTGTTTACAGCGTAGTATTGAT
>CAZMOX010000011.1:39067-41109 GCA_964567895.1 uncultured Spirochaetales bacterium
TGTTTTCTGTTATTTTATTTGTCATTGGAGTCCTCTATCTGTTTCACCACTCTATCAAAATCTGACTCAAAAAGTCGGTCTTGTATCAAGCGATACTTTTCATATTCAGTTTCTGCATGCAGTTTTTCCTGTTCGTGTGAAATCTTTCCAGAACCTGTTAAAATTTCATTCCCGTTAAATTCAAGAAATCCATCCAGCCGTTTTGCCCAATCTTCCATTGACATGGGAATTTTTCTTTCAGTTTGTAATTCAGCATAATCCAGGTACATTGTGACAATTCGCTCCAGGTAAGTCATTTCCTTTTGATTTAAATAATTATTGGCAATACTGACATCAGCCTTTATGATTTTTTTATCAGGCGATCCATCCCAGCTTGTTAAGCCCATATTTTCTATATCTGCATCTGCTCTTGCCACAATTAATTCAGCCGCAGTATGACGATGAACAGCAAAGTGTAATTTGTTCTGCACCAATTTGAAAAAAGAATGGGTCGTTTTTGCATCTTTATCGTAATCAAAGGATGTTGAATATATATCCGTTATTTTTTGATAGAATTTTCGTTCTGATAGACGAATTTCACGGATATACTGAAGCTGGCGTTCAAAATAATCATCGGTAAATAAATGTCCTTTTTTAAGCCTCTCCACATCCATAGTCCAGCCCTGTATTGTATAATCCTTTACAATCTGTCCCGCCCATTTCCGAAATCGAACGGCTCTTTCATTGTTGATTTTGAAACCAACTGCGATAATAAGCTGCAAGCTATAATGTTTTGTCTTGTATTTTTTTCCATCTGCGGCAGTTGTTAAGTATTCCTTAATAACTGAATCCGATGTTAATTCGTTATCGTTAAATATTGTTTTGATATGTTGATTTATCGCAGGTATGGTTACATCGTACAAAGCCGCCATCATCTTTTGAGTCAACCAGATGTTTTCGTCCTGGTATAGAATTTCCAAATTTTCCGAATCACCACCGCTTGATGCAATATATGTCAAATACTCTGCGGTAGAGCTGCGTAAGGAAACTTTTTTGTTTTTTTCTTTACTCATATTTTATATCCTCATCAAGCGTATCGATCACCATAGACTGGTATGAAATATGGAAATATGATGTAAACTCTTTCCAGGTTATGTCTTTTGGCCATCTATTTTTATCAGTAAACCAGCCATCCAATTCTTCAAAAAATATATTTTTGTAGCACAATTCCATTCGTTCTTTTAAATCAAGATCATCCAGATGGGCTTCTTCTATAAGATAAATAGTTGACTCATCCGTAGTAAACGGCGGTACTGATTTATCTGGCTGTTCCCCTGTAATATTTGCCACCATGTTAAAAAATGATTGTTTTGGGGTAATAATTACCGCGCTGCGGTTAATGGAACTAATCATTACATTTTCCTCTTTCTTTATAGTGTGATGAATAGATATAGTCATATTGAAGTCGTTCTACGAGTTTGATGGCAATTTCTTCTATTGTGTTTTCTGTTATTTTATTGCTCATCTTTATTACCTGTCAGTTTTTTAATCTCTTTGTCAAAATCTGAAATAAATGTTTTGTCCTGATCAACCTTTTGTGGTTTCAGTCATATTAATCATCCTTTTGCCAATGTAACGGATTGTTTATGATATAATTGGATATCCTATAAAAAGATTTTTCATTACGAATAATATGTTCATAAAACCGGGATTGCCAGGCGAAATCTGCATGTATTTTATGTGATTCAAATGACACCCGTCCTTTATACCAACGGATAATACGCGATAAATTATCATTTAACATTGGGTTTTTGTTTCCCGCAAATCCACCTGTATTAATGGGTTCCGTAACCGTATCATTTTCCGTATCGTTATCCGTATCGTTATCCGTATCGTTATCCGTATCGTTATCCATATCGTTATCGTAGAGACGCGATTAATCGCGTCTCTACGATATTCGCGCCCATCAATTGGTTTATCGATTATAATAATACCGTGTATATGATCGGGCATTACCACAAATGCATCCAATTTTGCAAATGGAAAATGATTTGGAATTTCCA
>CAZMOX010000012.1:0-37872 GCA_964567895.1 uncultured Spirochaetales bacterium
AATTTTTAATGAAGCAAAAAAGCTTGGAATTATCACATCAGCTGCTACTATAGTAACCCAGGTTGAAGTTGATCCCCAAGATCCGTCATTTACAGCTCCCTCTAAACCTATAGGATCATTTATGAAAAAAGAGGATGCCGAGTATAATCAGAAAACTAATGGGTGGCATATTATGGAAGATGCTGGAAGGGGTTACAGACGTGTAGTTCCCTCACCAAAACCCCTAAAAATTATTGAAATCGACTTAATAAAAATGCTTTCAGATAATGGAGCAATAGTTATTGCTGCAGGCGGCGGAGGAATACCGGTTGTAAAAACCGATGAAGGATTTCTTAAAGGAAAAGAGGCTGTTATAGATAAGGATTTTGCTGCAGCACTCATGGCAAAAGAACTAAAAGCTGATCTTTTTGTCATATCTACTGCTGTTGAAAAAGTATGTATTAATTTTGGGAAAGAGGGTGAAGAGCAGCTTGATAAAATTACCTGTAAAGAGGCGGAAGAGTATTGTGAACAGGGTCATTTTGCACCCGGCAGTATGCTTCCAAAAATCAAGGCAATTATTGATTTTGTCTCTTTTACAGGTAATGAAGGAATTGTTACAGACCCTGAACATCTGTATGAAGCAGTTCATGGTAGTGGTGGGACGCAGATTTTGCCCTAGAACTACCCCATAGGAATTAACCAATAGTATTAATTTTTCTGTTTTCTGTCTTTAATCCAGAACCTGCTCAAAAATAGTAGTGAAGGAATGAGAAGTGAGATTGTAAGCCAATTCTGCTGATCAAAAATTCCGCCGGCAATACCCTTTAGTAATAAAAGAAGAATTCCCGAAATTGTCTGAATTATAAATAGTAATTTCTGCAGCCGGATAAATTTCTCTTTACCTGCTGCGATAAAAATACCAAGGATACCTGCCCAGAGTAAAACTGGTGATGCGAGCAGAACATTCTCATTATTAAACGTAACATCCTGATTAGTAAATATCATCATAAGAAGCAGGGCTGTACCAAGAAACCCGAACAAGAGACCATAACAAGCTGTATAGGTACCATACACAGCTCGCCATAGAGTGCTTTTGGTCTTAAAATAGAGAATAGATAGAATCAATCCAATAAACCCGACAAGAATCCCAACCGCAATTCCAACAGGCCAATATACTGCAGGTTTTGAGGGTACTTCCGGGCGTTCCGGGAAATCAGTAAGCACTTCATAATTGCTGATCAGTTTTACTAAATCTCCGGAATCATTTGTATATTGAAATTCCTGAAGGATTTGATTTAATTCTGAAGGAAGGAACATGTCATCCCAAAGGCTGATTTGAGTATCAATAACATCACTCTGAAGAAAGTTAAGTACCCAGTCCATAAAATAACTACTGCCAGAATATCTTCTAATCTGTTCCCGAAGGGTCAAGTCTCCGGGTTTTTCTTCAGCCCACTCTTTTAATTGACCATCAACTGCTATATTTATTACATCCCGTACCCGTGTTGAGCAATTGTCATTATAATGGTGATATAAATAGGTATTATTTCCTGGTTTCACATTTTCCTGAAGGAATACTGCTACTTTATAGCGCTTCTCAGGAAGAATATTCAAGGTTGCTATTGTCACATTTCTCAATTCATGCTGAGCCTGAGAAATGCGGTATACTGCCGGAGTAGCAATTACTCCATAGATTAATCTTCCCATAGCAAAATTTCGGAAAAAATCATCCTGTTTAAAATCGAATACTCCATAGTCGTAAAGAATTTCCGTATTAGGGAGAGAATCTTCAACTATAATTGCTATATGGCCATACCAGAGGTATA
The DNA here is from genome assembly GCA_964567895.1 of uncultured Spirochaetales bacterium. GTDB lineage: Bacteria > Spirochaetota > Spirochaetia > JABMQR01 > JABMQR01 > JABMQR01. The sequence continues at coordinate 1,809 of CAZMOX010000012.1, forward strand.
GAGGATCACCCTGTCCGATCGTGAGAATCTTAATAGTAATATATTCACCTCTTTCCGCCATTTGTGTCTTGTTTGGCAGGTCAGCTGCAGCTGCTCTAGACGGAAATATACCTTGTAGTGTTACTATAAAAATGAGGGTAAATAATAGAATCCAATTTTTTTTCATGAATTTAAGAATAGCATATTTTTAAGGTAAAATCATAAGCTTGACAATGGATAACACTACATATAGGCTCATTATATGATAAAAAAGAATTCTCTTGAATATACTGAGAGCCCTGATGTGGGATGTTCACAAGTTGTGTATGAAACTGCAGAATTGTTTGAGCGTCTTGTTTTAGATTATAATGATAAGAGAATCCGGTAATATAAGATGGAAAGGAATATTCGTACAGAGGCAATAATATTATCAAGCAGAAGAATGGGTGATCTACATCGATCTGTGACTTTGCTCTCCCCTGATCTCGGGATTCTTCAGGCTGCTGCTTTTGGCGCACAGAAAGGGAAGAGTAAATTATCCGGTTGGGTTGAACCCTATGTTTCAGGAACCTTTAATTTGTACTACAACCCGGTAAAGCAGCAGTATAAGATAAATGATATTGACTCCTGTGAATTTCGGGAATTTCTTCGTTTGGACGTCTATGCTTTCTACCTGGCCTCTTTCTGGTCAGAACTTATAATCAAAACCTATGCCGGCGGCGGTGAGTATAGTGAGTTGTATAATTTAATCCTTGATTCATTGAGTATTCTCGGTTCCGGCAGGGAGCCTGGTAACCATAACTTGCTGGTTCAGTCCGTTTGGAGGTTTCTCACCATAATAGGATATGCTCCGGAGCTTGAAGATTGTTCAGAGTGTGGGAAAAATCTTGATAGTTCAGGAACTCTTATATTTGATGCCGATTCAAATGCTTTTCTCTGCAGTGAATGCGGAACCTATGAAGAACTTGTCATCTATCAGGGGGCACGAAAATATCTCCTCTATACACAGGAATTATCACTAAAAGATGCGGTTGCTGTACATTTAAGCAGTAAAGCGATGGACAGCCTGAAGCATGTATTGATTTCACTTGCCCTGCATGTAGTTGGATGTCCGCTAAAAACACTTCAGAGTGGTATTCTATGAGACTATTTTATCTTCATTATTACCCAAAGGAGCTTCCTATGATCCCGTTTTTACTATAAAGTTGGGATCATGAGTTGGAAAAAAAAAGCTGTAGTCAGTGGTGATGTCAGGGAGATTAGTAATAAATATTCTATTGATTTAATTATAGCCTCTATTTTGGAAAGACGGGAAGTATCAGGAAAAGAAGATATTAAGTTTTATCTTGAATCTGATCTGGTGTATCTTCACAATCCTTTTCTCTTTGAAGATATGGAGATTGCAGTAGACCGAATTCTGCAGGCCGTAGAAGAGGGTGAGAAAGTCCGGATTTTTGGAGACAGGGATGTTGATGGTATTACCTCTACAGTTCTTCTGCATGAATGTCTGGAGGAGATGGGGATACAGGTTAGTTGGTGTCTTCCTGAAGGGGATGAACCGTACGGGTTAACCAAAGAGGGGGTTCGCAAATTTGCCGAAGAAAACGGAACCTTAATAATCACTGTTGACTGCGGTATTTCAAACAATGCTGAAATTGCTTTTGCCGCCAGTTTGAATGTTGATACCATTGTAGTTGATCACCATTTATCAGGTGATATTCTTCCACCGGCACTGGCACTAATCAATCCTAAAATTGAAGGGTGCGGATATCCATTTCATAATCTTGCAGGCTGCGGCGTAGTGGCAAAACTTATCTGGGCACTTCGTTTTTCAAAGACTGATTTATACAAACAGGAGTTGGTTCTTCTTCATGCTGAACCAGGAAACGGAACGGTTATTATTCAGGCTGCAAAATTTGAGAATCTGGTAGAGATCGATAGGCTTACAGAAGAGATTGTACCTGGACTCCTAAAACTGGAATCATCAAGATTAGCAGACTTTTTGGTTGGTCATCCTATTCTGGTTTATAATCAGGATCTTGAGCATAAACAATTAAGAATTGCCTTTGGTGATACTGTTGATATTCATTTGGTTGATACGGCTCCGGAGATTTGGAAAATCTTTCCGGCATTAACAGGGAAAAGTCTTATTCGACTGATGGGCATAAGCAGATCTCTTCAATATAAAGTCGGTGAACTGCAGGAAATTGATGCTTTTATCAGCCTTTTTTCATCATTTATTAAAATGAAAACCCCGTCTCTATCAACAGAGTATAGTAAGATTCTTGATCTTGTTGCAATTGGAACGATTGCGGATTTGATGCCTATGAAAAATGAGAATAGAATTCTTGTTAAAAATGGTATGGCTCAATTAAACTCAGGAAGCAGAGCCGCAATGGTATCTTTTCTTACTGAACAGAAATTGATTGGTAAAAAACTGTCTACTACAGATATAGGCTGGCAGATTTCACCTGTATTTAATGCAGCCGGGCGGCTGGGAGTTCCGCAGATTGCCGCCAGATTACTGCTTAGTCATGACGCTGCAGAACGTGAAAAGCTCGCGAAAGAGTTAATTAAATTAAATAAAGAGCGAAAAAAAATAGGTGAAGGTGCTTGGGACAGAATGTTTCCTAAAGCAGTGAAAAGCCTGGAAGAGCATAATAATAAATTAATAGTTCTGAATGACAAGAAGCTTCATCGTGGTATTACAGGAATTATTTCAGCACGGCTAATGAACTTCTATCATGTTCCTTCAATTGTCATTGCACATCTTGAAGATAAACTTATAGGATCAATTCGAAGTAATAAGATGCTGAATGCAAAAGAGTTTCTCAGTCAGTTTGAAGATATACTAATAGATTTCGGCGGGCATCCGCGTGCTGCCGGTTTCAGCATTCAAAAGCATAATCTGGAAGTTCTATTAAAGCGCATTTACCAGGCTTCGCATAATCTTGGTGTTTCTCGAGCGGAGGATATTCTCTCTATAGATGCGGAGATACCTTCTTCCTACATGAACCCTGATTTAATTAAAATTGTCGAGCTGCTTGAACCGTATGGTGAGGAGCACCGTCCGCTCCAGTTTTTGCTGAGGGATGCAGTAATAGAAGAGCTGTCAATAATGGGAAATAGTGAGCCTAAGCATGTTAAATTGCTAATTAAGTCTGGCTCATATAAATGGCCGGCGGTTTTTTGGCGTGCTGGAGAGCGGTTGGATTCTGATTTCTCCAGAGGGGATTTGGTAGATTTGGTATTTCGATTGGGAAGAAATTATTTCAGAAATACTGAAACTTTGCAGCTGACAATACTTGATTTAGCCAGAGCAGGCACTTGCTCTGTTGACAAATAAATATTTATAAGTACTATATACTAAATTGTCAAAACTCTTCACTGATTTACGAAGTTGATTTATATCAATCAGTTCTACTAAAAAGTTTTGATTCTATTAATTCCCTACGGGGAAGGGGGTGATTACTATAGCTTTCGTACGTGTTGATGATAATGAACCATTAGAAAAATCAATTAAACGGTTTAAAAGAATGGTTGAAAAAGAGGGAATTATTCGTGAATGGAAAAAACGTGAATATTTTGAAAAACCTTCTACCATTAAGAATAGAATGAAAAAAGCTCTCGAACGGAAACAAATGAAGAAAATTCGAAAGTTGAAAGCTATGAAAAGCTATTAAGCTTTACTGCATATAGCTTATCACAAAACCATTTTGGCTTGTTTAGAGCCATCAGAAACTGCTGTTCTTACAGCAGTTTTTTTATGCATACCTATTAATCATCAATATAAATTACAGAATCCCTAAATATTGAATAAAAATATTTGACATCAACGCAACATGTGGATAGAATGAATATATCATGACAAATTATTAAGGAGAGGAATAATGCTTATTCTAATCGCAGATGCCTTTGATGCGGAACTTCCCGGTACTTTAAAAATTTTTGGTGAAGTTACAGATGATTCTACCCGTTTAGCGGAATCCGATGTTGTTCTGGTAAGGAGCAAAACAAAGTGCACAAAAGAATATATCGACTCAGCACCCAATCTTAAATTGATTATACGTGGGGGGGTTGGAATAGATAACATTGATAAAGAGTATGCTGAGAGCAAAGGAATTGTTGTCAGGAATACACCAAAAGCATCCTCTATAGCAGTTGCTGAACTTGCATTTGCTCTGATGATATCAGTACCGAATAAGATAATTGCCGCACATAATGGAATGTCAGAGGGTCGATGGCTTAAGAAAGAGATTAAACGAACCGAGCTTTTCGGTAAGACACTCTGCCTGATCGGTATAGGAAATATTGCAAAAGAGGTTGCAAAACGCGCTTCGGCTTTTGGAATGATAGTTGTCGCTTATGATAAATATGTAGCCGAGAGCACAGTTGCTGATATGAAGGATACTATTGAAGAGGCAGTTCAGGATGCTGATTATATATCTATGCATCTTCCATTAACACCTGAGACAACAGGTCTTTTTAATAAAAATCTTATTGCTGTATGTAATAAAAAGCCTGTAGTAATAAATACCGGAAGAGGGGGCTGTATTGATGCGGTTGATATGGTAGAGGCTCTGAATAACGGGACTATAAGCTGGTATGCAGTAGATGTATGGCCTTCAGATCCTCCTTCACCGGATTATCCTATTCTTAATGCACCCAATACTACCATGACTCCTCATATCGGAGCTGGCAGTAAGGAAAATCTATTACGAATTGGGCAGGAAGCCTATGCAATAATTAAAGAAGTAATGCAGAGTCAGGGAGGTGTTTCATGAAAAGAAAAAAGAATTTTTTTGCCGGACCGTCAGTACTTCCATTAGAGGTTCTTGAAGAGATGCGGAATCAGATCTTTGAGTATGATAATAATGGTTTTTCAATAGTTGAGGCCAGTCATAGAGGTGCAGCCTTTGACAATCTCTATCATGACTGTCTTGATCTAATGAGAGATCTATTATCCATTCCTGACAATTACAGTGTATTTTTTCTTGGTGGCGGGGCATCTTTGCAGTTTGCAATGATTCCCATGAATTTCCTTCCGGCAGATAAAACGGCTGACTATGTTAAATCAGGATCCTGGTCAAATAAAGCATGTGATGATGCACAAAAATCAGGTAATGTACGTGTTGCCTTCGATGGAAAGAATACAGGTTATACAACACTTCCGGATCCGAAAACAGTCTCTATTCCTGAAGATTCAGCATACTATTATCTCTGCTCAAATGAAACAATTGGTGGAATTGAGTGGCAGTCCTGGCCAGAAACAGGTAATGTCCCTCTTATTGCAGATATGTCCAGTGATATTTTTAGTCGACCGGTTCCTGTTGAAAAATTCAGCATGATTTATGGGGGTGTTCAGAAGAATCTTGGACCTGCTGGAGCAACTTTTGTAATTATTCGAAATGATTTGCTGGATAGAATACCAGATAACTTGCCTGCATATTTAGATTATCGTACCCATAGCAAAGCAGATGGATTATATAATACACCACCGGTATTTTCTATTTGGGGTGTAAAACTGGTTCTCGAATGGATTAAAAAAATGGGTGGTGTTAGTGCTATGCAGGAACGGGCAATCGAAAAATCTGCTCTTATTTATAATGCTATCGAGGAGAGTAATGGTTTTTATAAATCTCCAGTAGCTCCTCTATACCGATCAAAAATGAATATTGTTTTTCGGCTGCCGACTCCTGAACTTGAAGCGGAGTTTATTGCTGAAACGGTAAAACTTGGAATGCTTGGACTCAAAGGACATCGGAGTGTCGGAGGCTGCCGCGCATCGGTATATAATGCTTTACCCAAAGATGATGTTGTATTTATCAGAAATTTTATGAGGAAATTTGCAGCAAGTAAGAGTTAATTTGAGGAAAATTTAGATGAAAATTGATGAAATGAATATTTCGATAATTAAACAGCTAAGGGATGGGCGAAAGTCGTATAGTGCTATAGCTGAAGAATTATCAGTTACAGAAAATACAGTACGTTCAAGAGTAAATAAGCTGATTGAAGAAAATGTACTTGAAGTTACCGGATTAGTAGACCCTGAATCGCTTCCCGGTGTTCAGATTGTTCTTATGGGCGTTAAACTCAAAACAATGGATCTTGGAAGAAAAGCAGAAGAGTTTACCCGATTAAAAGGAGTTATCTCTGCGGCAGTAATTACCGGACGATATGATCTTTTGGTTCAGGTTCTTCTGAACGAAGATGAAGAGTATTCACTTTTGGAATTCTTTACTAAAGAGTTGGTGAAAATTGCTGAAATTCAGGATGTTGAGACTTTTGTTGTCTATCAGGCCTATGGCTTGAGAGTTCCCTATATTCTATAATATCTATAATAAAGGAGGGCTGTGAATGAAGAGAACACCGTTATATGATGTATATAATAATTATGAAGGTATAAAAATAGTTGATTTTGGCGGTTGGGAGCTTCCGGTAAACTTTTCATCAGGTATTTTGGCTGAGCATTTTGCAGTAAGAAATTTTGCAGGATTGTTTGATGTTTCACATATGGGTGAAGTAATCGTTGAAGGTTCCGGTAGTTGTGAATATGTAGATAGTCTTATGACTAATACTATTTCTAATTTGGGTGATGGGGAGGTAATGTATACTCTCATGTGTTACCCGGACGGCGGAGTGGTTGACGATTTAATTGTTTATCGTATTAATTCCGAAAAATATTTTCTCGTTATAAATGCAGCTAATATTGAGAAGGATTTTTCATGGATAGCATCTGAGAATCCAGGAGCAAATGGGGAAAACTTCAATGAACTTATTATTGAAAATGTTTCAGAGCAGTTTTGTCAGTTATCGGTTCAAGGACCTACAGCTGAAGCCATTTTAAACATGCTCTATCCAAGAGCCGGAGAGATTGGATTTTTTGCCTTTGTAGTTGATGCAAATATATGTGGACATAAAGTTCTTGTCTCAAGAACCGGCTATACAGGCGAAGATGGTTTTGAAATCTACTGCAGTAATGAGAGTGGTCCGGTAATTTGGAACTCATTACTTGAAGTTGGTAAAGATTCAGGACTTATTCCCTGCGGATTAGGCTCCAGAGATTCCCTTAGACTGGAAGCAAAACTCCCACTATATGGTCATGAAATAAGCAGTTTGATTACTCCTTTGGAGGCTAACCTCTCATATTTTGTAGATTTTTCCGGAAGTGATTTTTGTGGAAAAACTGCTCTTCTTCAACAAAAAGAAGAAGGTATTCCCAGAACACTCAGGGGAATAAAAATGATTGACAGGGGAGTTCCCCGGCAAGGGTATTCTGTGTATATAAACGGAAAGGATAAACCTGTTGGATATGTAACGAGCGGAACAAAATCTCCTACGACAGGAAACTTTATTGGACTAGTTCTGATTGAAAGAGGAACAGGGTTAAAAATTGGTGATACACTTGAAATTGAGATACATAATAAAAGAAAAAAAGCAGAACTTGTAAAAACACCTTTTTACAAAAAAAACAGGAGGCAGTAATTGTATGAGTAACGTAATTGCAGGATTGAAGTATACAAGAAAACATGAATGGGTAAATATTGATGGAGTTAAAGCGTATGTTGGAATTACTGATTTTGCGCAGGAAGAGCTTGGCGAGATTGTCTACATTGAACTTCCTGAAGTTGGGGATACCTTCGAAGCTGATGATGAAATTGCAAGCCTTGAATCTGTAAAAGCAGCAGCGGCAATGTATAACCCTCTCTCTGGAAAAGTAGTAGAAATTAATGAATCACTTGAAGATTCACCCGAATCAGTGAATGAGGATCCCTACAAAAACTTTATATATGCTATTGAGTTCTCTGATTCAGCTGAATTGGATGAGCTTATTGATGCTGCTGAATATACAGCATTTATCGAATCCCTAGAGGAGTAGCAGGAAAAAATTATGAACTCATATATACCGCATTCTGAAGAAGATGTGCGAGAAATGCTTTCAGCTGTCGGCGTACAGGAAATAGATGATTTGTTTTCTGATGTTCCTGAGGAATTGAGATTGAAGCAGGATCTGAATATACCTGAAGGATTGTCTGAAGAGGAAGTTCTTGGAGTGGTGCGTAAATATGCATCTATGAATACTTTAGGAACCTCATATTTAGGGTGTGGTTCATATGATAGGATAATTCCTTCTGCCGTTTCCGGAATAGTATCATTGCCAACTTTTGCAACAGCCTATACGCCTTATCAACCGGAAATTTCTCAAGGCGTTCTTCAGGCTATTTTTGAATTTCAAACTATGATCTGCGAATTAACAGGATTAGATGTTTCAAATGCGTCACTCTATGATGGGCATACAGCAGCAGCTGAGGCTGCGGCAATGTGTTTTAACCAAAGAAGAAAATCTCAAACCCTGCTAGTATCACCAACATTACATCCTTTTACGATTAGGGTTCTGAAATCATATTTTTCTGATATGGGATTCTCAATAACAGTACTTCCTGAAAAAGATGGATTGCCGGTGTTTGATTCTCTCCCTGATTATCTGGATTCATCACTAGCGGGCCTGCTTGTACAGTCGCCAAATATATACGGCCTGCTTGAGGATTATTCCGGAGTTGCTGATATGCTGCATAATGAAGGTGCACTATTTATTATCTCCTCAGATCCAATGTCATTGGGAATGGTCAAGTCTCAGGCTGAATGGGGTGCTGATATCGCGATTGGAGATACTCAACCCTTTGGGCTGCATCAGTGTTTTGGTGGGCCTACAGCTGGATATATTGCTGCAAGAGAAAAGTTACTTCGAAAGATGCCGGGGAGAATTTCCGGGCAGACAGTAGATTCAGATGGAAATCGTGCTTTTGTTCTTACTCTGCAGGCAAGAGAACAGCATATTAAGCGCGAGAGAGCAACCTCAAATATCTGTTCAAATCAGGCACTTGCCGCTTTAGCAACTTCTGTCTATATATCACTTACCGGCTGGGATGGAATACACCAAGCTGCTGAATTATCCTACCAGAAAGCTCATTATCTGGCTGCAAAGCTTAATGAATCAACAGGACTTTCCTCAGCATTTAATGCACCTTTTTTCTGTGAGTTTACTGTTGATTTTTCCAGTGCAGAACGTGCTGGAAAATTTCTTGGTTCAATGAAAGAGAAGGGGATTTTTGCCGGAGTTCATTTAGGATCTCTCTCTCAAAATCGTAAAGGATTAGTTACTATTGCAGTAACAGAAAAAAGAACGAAAGAGGAACTGGACTGCTATGTTGAGTCAGCAATGGAGGCAGTAAATGAGTACGAGTAAGAAATTAGGTGACCGCTTGATATTTGAAAAATCGAAGGAAGGTAGAAGAGGTTATCTTTTTCCAGCTTGCGATATCCCGATAAAAGAGCAAAGCAACCCCTTATCAACAACCTATCTACGACATATTACACCAATGTTACCGGAGGTGTCGGAAATAGATACGGTACGGCACTATAATCAGTTAGGTCGAAAAAGCTTTGGGGTCGATCTGGGATTCTATCCTTTAGGATCCTGCACTATGAAATATAATCCTAAAGTGAACGAAGTAACAGCTTCACTTGAAAAATTTACGGAAATTCACCCGCTTCAGGATACATCAACTGTTCAGGGAGCACTTAAACTCATATATGAGTTAACCGGGTATCTTTGTGAAATTACCGGGATGAGATGGGGAACTTTGCAGCCCTTTGCTGGAGCACAAGGTGAGTATACCGGTATGAAACTCTTTCGTGCCTATTTTACGCAGCGGGGTGAGACAAAGAGGAATAATCTTATTGTGCCTTCATCTTCTCATGGGACAAACCCTGCTTCAGCTCATCTGGCAGGTTTCACAGTTATTGAGATTCCTGCAGATGAACGTGGATTAGTAGATCCTGAATTTCTTGAGCCATATCTTAATGATGAACTAGCCGGGATTATGCTTACTAATCCCAATACTCTTGGTCTGTTTGAAGCTGATATTTTAAAGGCTGCAAAAAAAATCCATGATGCAGGTGGTTTGCTCTATTATGATGGTGCAAACATGAATGCTATTATGGGTAAGGTAAGACCTGGTGATATGGGATTTGACGTCGTTCACCTTAATCTTCATAAAACATTTTCTACTCCTCATGGAAGCGGCGGGCCCGGTGCAGGACCAGTTTTGGTCTCTAAAAGACTGATTCCTCATCTTCCAGTTCCTGATGTTGGGTTTGATGGCAAAAATTATGATTTTAACTGGGATAAACCTCTAACAATTGGTAAGGTTGCAGGATTTAATGGAAACTTCGGAGTTCTGGTCCGCGCTTATACCTATATTCGTGTAATGGGAAAGAGCGGATTAAAGAAAGCCTCGGAAATGGCTGTATTAAATGCAAACTATTTAAGAATTAAACTTATGGATACGTATGAGTTAACTTATCCAGGTGTGTGTAAACATGAATTTGTTTTATCAGCAAGACGTATTAAAGAAGATACCGGAGTTTCTGCTATGGATATAGCAAAAGGTCTCCTGGATCTTGAGATTCATCCTCCAACAATGTATTTTCCATTGATAGTCCCAGAGGCATTAATGATAGAACCTACAGAAACCGAGACAAAAGAGACTCTTGATGAATTTGCGGATATCATGATTAATCTGGCAGAGACAGCATATCGTGAACCGGAGTCCCTGCATGCAGCACCTTTAACAACACCAGTAAGAAGAGTTGACGAAGTTCTGGCAGCACGTAAGCCTGTCGTCCGCTGGAGGAAAGATAGATAATATAATTTTAACCAATAAATTGTTTGCGACTATTTTAATATGTATTTAGTGTTGTTTTATCATCCAAAGATTTGTACAATAGATACAATATTTTTATCGGGGGCATGCATGGCTAATCTTTCTACATCATATCTTGGTTTGAATCTTACGAATCCCATTATTGTGGCGAGTTCTCGTTTAACTGCACAACTTGACGGGTTAAAAAAGAGTGAGGATGCAGGAGCTGGAGCTGTTGTTCTGAAATCTATATTTGAAGAGCAAATTGAGTATGACTCAAATACCATGATAAATGGTATGGATGAGTATGCTGCACATACAGATGCATACGATTTTTTTAATAATTCCAGCAAAGATTATTATATAGATACATATTTAGAATTAGTTGAGCAGGCAAAGAAATCACTATCTATTCCGGTAATTGCAAGTGTTAATTGTCGTAACTCTGGATCCTGGCTGGATTATGCGCATAGATTTCAAGAAGTGGGTGCTGATGCACTGGAAATGAATATGTTTATTGTCCCGTCAAATATCTCAGAATCCAGTAGTGAAGTTGAGCAAAAATACCTGAATCTCATTAAGAACCTTAAAAACAGATTGAATATCCCACTCGCTTTAAAAATGGGAACCTACTTTAGTGGTATGGCAAATTTTATGAATCAACTGGATACTATGGGTTTAAGCGGATTGGTTCTTTTTAACAGATACTATAAAACCGATATTGATATTGAGAGTATGAATCTTAAAGCAGGTAAGATAATTAGTGTTGAAGAAGAGTCTGCTGTCCCCTTACAGTGGACAGCTTTGATGTCAGGTGAACTCTCTTGTGATATATGTGGCAATACCGGTATTTATTCGGGTGAAACAATAATAAAATTCTTATTGGCAGGAGCAGCTGCGGTTCAAATTTGTTCATCAGTGATGACCGGCGGATATGATATAATAGGAAAAATGACTGAGATCATAGAAAATTGGATGGAACGTAAAAATTATTCTTCAATCAGTGATTTTAGTGGAAAACTATGTCAGGAGAATTATGAAAATCCTGATATATGGGAGCGATCACAGTATATTAAGGCTGTTTGCGGTATTAGTTAATTTTATGAAGTTTTTGTTCTCCAATTTGGGGTAATATCCCATTACAAGAAGGTATCATGAAAATTCAGGATGATTTTACAGATATAGCTCCTTATTCGGGTAATCAAGTTCGGGAAGCAGTTGAAAGACTTAAAAAAAACAAGGATTTTCTGGAGAGTCTGGGGGAAATGACAAAACCCAAATGGCGTTTTTTAGCTCCGGTAAAACGTACTCAACTTAAGAATGAATTGTATCCAGTTCTTGATGCAGTAAACTCAATTAAGGATTTTCAAGAGAAAATCACATCTAATTTTGTATTGGATCCAATTATAGAAAATTCTATGAAAATTTTTACTTGGGACGGATTGGATAATTTGGATAAAGATGGAGCATATCTCTATTTTAGTAATCACCGGGATATTGTTCTTGACTGTGCCCTTCTAAACTTTACACTTGGCAGGCAGGGTTATAAGTATGCTGAAATTGCTGTTGGTGACAATCTGTTGTTAAGTCAAGTGGCTACTGACTTGTTTAAATTAAATGGAGCTGTAACCGTTAAACGTAGTCTCTCGTTACGTGATAAATTTCATGAATCGAAAAGGCTTTCAGCATATTTTGTGAATACAATTATAAAAAATAGTCAATCAATGTGGGTTGCACAAAAAAGTGGCAGGGCAAAAGATGGTATGGATATAACCAGCCCTTCCATAATAAAAATGCTGCATATGTCTCAGAAAGATAGCGGTATGGATTTGAAAACCCTTTTGGCAAAATGTAGAATTGTTCCTATAGCGATTTCTTATGAATTTGATCCATGTGATATAAATAAAGGACGTGAGTTACTTAAAAAAAGCCTCAAGGGCGCCTATAAAAAGAAAAAATATGAAGATTTAATTCAGATCTTGAAAGGTTTAAAAAAATATAAAGGAAGAGTGCATCTTCATATTGGAAAGCCGCTTGAGGCGGAGTATTCTGATCATATTGAAGTCGCTAGTGAGATTGACCGGCAAATTCATCTTGGATATAAGCTGTGGACATCCAACTATATTGCATATGATTTACTGGATTCTACCGGAAGATTTTCAGAAAAATACTCAAAATCTGAAAAGAAAAGTTTTATAGCCCGGTATAAAGGTTTGTCAGATGATTTGTTTCTAATGGTAATGAATTCATATGCAAATCCAGTGCGGATGCAATTAAAAGCATTAGAAGATAGAGGGTAGTAGTTTGAAAAAAATTCTGCAGCAGAAAAGATATTTGTATATAATGAATGCTATTTTATTTTTATTTGTTTTTATAATATTACCTTCCTGTACACAGGAAACCCCTGAGATTCTCAGTGTAGAATCAAGAATCAGGTTTGTCTTTAATCCTGCAGATACTACGTTACAGCAATATCTTTCTGTGCATCTGGAAATTGAAAGCCGGGATGTAGCAGAGGCTGTTCAGGAGATGAGAATTCTTTCTGAGACCTCTTCATTTACCTGGGAAGTTGAATTTGGCAAACTACAAATTCTGGACGTCGATGCCAGAACATTTATTGGTACAAATGCAGTTTCACAACCTAAAGGAGTAGAATTTCCTGAAGGTGATTATTTAGTTGAGATTATTACCGGGCAGGGAAATCGAGCGGAATCTCTCATAACATTACCACGAACAGAACTTTTTTCGGGATTAAAAAAATACCCTGATAAGTGGTTTCCTTCAGTAAGGAAAAATGAAGAAGGTTCCTTTGTGTTTACAGGAGGGGAGAATTATCTTATTAGAAGGTACAACTCATCTGGAAATTACATTGATGCCTTTTATCTTGATAATTCTATTGTTGAAGCCGATTCAAGTATTTATACCTTATTAAATGAGTATAGCTATATTGAGATTTCAATATTTAACCATATTATTGGAGCTGAACTTATTACTGGTCCTGTCTACTTATAAGATTCTTTCTACATCTCTAAATAGTTGATCTCTGGTTATTTCTTTCCATAATGGACGCCCGTGAGGGCATCTGTGTATTTTAAGTTTAAGCGCTTTCTGTATTAAATTTGATGCAGTAACTGGATCTAAAATGTCACCATCTTTTATGGCAGCTTTGCAGGAAATCATTGCGTAGAGCTTTTTCTCTATCTCTTGAGAATTTCCAACTGAATTCATGATAAAATCAAGAATATCATTTTGAATAGTTTTACAAACCGCAGGTAAAGACAGGAGTTCCCAATTTCCTATGGATTTTTGCTGTATTTCAATTCCAATACTGCTGTAAATTCCTGTGTGCGAAAGAAGGAAAGATTCGATCTCTTTTTCAGGCTCGAAAATGAAAGGGATAAGTAGTTTTTGTGATATAGAACTGTTTTTCAGTTCTTCATAGATGATTCTTTCATGTGCTGCATGCTGGTCAATAAGCAGGATAGAATTACCTGTTTCAACAACAAGAAATAAATTGAACACCTGCCCTCTGTAAATGAAGTTGAATTCAGTCTCTGCTTGATCAATAATAGGTTCTTTTGCAAAATCAACTTTTCTTTCAGCCGCTTCCTGCATCCATACAGTTACAGCTTCATCACAAGCTTTTTTTGTAGGTGATTGAGCAGCCGCATTTACTCTCTTTGCTGCAGGGACTTGTTTTGTTGTTGCCTTAAATAACCATGACTTTAGCATTTGTACTGTTTCATGATGTATTTCTGATATATTTCTGATTTTTGCTTCGCGTTTTGCCGGATGAATATTAAAATCGACCAGTTCCGGATTTATGGTTATGAATAAAAAGCAGTAGGGAAAACTTCCCCCGGGTAAGTAGTCATTATAACCATAGGTAACTGCCTGAAGAAGTGAAAACTCATGAATTCTTCTTTTGTTAATATAAATTTGAATATAGGATCTGTCAGTTCTGTAGAAATCAGGAGTGCTGCAAACGGCTTTTATTGAGAAACCACCAGCCTCTATTGCAGTCATCCCCATAAATTTTTCATGAATTGTTTCCTGATAAGCCTGAAGAATACGCTGGAGTTGATCAGATTCAGGAAGATTATGCCTTAATTTGCCATTTGTAAAAAATCTAAATGTAATATCAGGAAAAGGAAGGGCTTTATTCAGAAATGTTTTTCTGCAGGCAGTTCCTTCAGCTTGTGGACGTTTTAAGAATTTTCTTCTTCCAGGGATAGAGAAAAATATATCTTTTGCAATGATGGTAGTACCTTTAGTATTTCCTCCCGGTTCAGGGCCCTCCTGTACTCCTTCCTGAATAGAAAGTGTATAGGGGGTATCGTCATTCTGCTTGCTGATGATGGAAAGTTTGGTACAGGCAGAGATACTGTATAAAGCTTCTCCGCGAAAACCAAGTGTGGATAATTTATATAAATCACCCACTTTTGATATTTTTGAGGTAGCATGTGAGCTGCAGCATATTTTTAGATCTGATTTACTCATACCGGATCCATCATCTATTACTCTTATCTCTTCTATTCCTCCATTCTGGATGTATACATCAATTGCTGAAGAGTTAGCATCTATTGCATTATCGAGTAATTCACGAATGATAGATTCAGGTCGTTCAATAACTTCTCCTGCAGCAATTCTTTGTGCAACTGAATTATTGAGGATCTGAATAGATTTAATCTCTTGCATAAGCTTCCTGGTTAAAATAATTTGATTTTAGTTCCGATAGAGAGCGTTGGCGAAATAATGAGACTACCCTCAGAATCAGTCAGCTGATTATCAATATTATTAAGTACCGCCGAAGACTCAGGAGCCTGGTACTGTGCAGATCCTGAAAGTTCTGCATTAACTATCACACTACCTGTTGTATAGGATACACCGGCAAACAGCTGTGTTTGTTCATTAAATAGAAATTCATTTAGGTCAGCGGGTCGTCCTGAGGGTGAAAATGAACTTGCAAACCCTTTCTGCCTGAATCCCAAATTTAACACAATCGGTTCTACATCCAGTGAAGCTGATAGACTAATCTCATCCCGGTCTTCATCCCAGCTGCTTACACCAAAGTTTTCGTCAAAATTAAATCGATAACTCATCTGTGCATCAAAGACACCCCAGTCATAGCCGATTTTAGCTGTTATTGCCCAACTGCCGCTTAATGCTTTACCCAGACTATAGTCAATGTGAGCCTCATCAAATAAAGAGTCTATTAGACCGGCACGACGCCAAGAATAATCAGTCCCAAACAGGCCTTGTGTTAACAGGGCATTTTGGTATGCTCCCGAGAGAGCAAACGAGAAATCTCCGGTTTTTCCTCTGGCTCCCAATACAGCAAGGTAGTTGTAGAGGCCATCTGAGAAAAATGATTCGGTATGGAAGCCGGTATCATCAGCAAGCATCAGGAGAGAGAAGTCAGCATAGACATTGAGCGATAATACTTCACTATAGGCTACAGGTACTATCACATCAATTCCCGGGACTATAACGAACTTATTGGGAGATAGAGAGATATCAGAGATTGCATAGAGACCAATCTCCATAGGGAAAGATTGCCCCATGGGTTTTGCCGCAAGACGCAGGCTAAAGAGTTCAGCATGAGACAGGTCGTTAATCAACAGCTCGTAATCAAAGTAGGGGGTCGTCAGGGTGTTCTTGAGGCCTACACGGCGAATGAACGGGTCATCAATCCTAGGATTAAGTTCGGTAATTAAAGCACCGGTTCCCATTGAGAGAGTGGTGTGATCATCTGCATTCAGCAGAAAGGATCCGTTTTCTGATTGATAGTTTGCATATCCTATCAGCGATAAGATATCCAGTGAGAGATCACGTATTGCCGCAAAAGAGGTCAGTGAACTGTACCCTGTTCCAAAATCATACGGATTATTCCCTCGAGGCAGATACCAGTTCGAGATTGAGAGCGGGTTACCGTTAAAAGCAAAAGCTGCATTTAGTTCAAACGAGAAATTGTCTGAATTATAATAGGGAGAAAGTGCTATTTTTGCATAAGGTCCATCATAAACACCTGTGAGTTGATCAAAGAAAGGATGAAACACGGAAGATGATAGATTCATACCAAAATTACTAATTTCATCAATTGTAAGAATTGTGCTGTCGGTAGTTGGTATTTCAGTAGTATTGGCTTGTTCAGCACCACTTAAACTGATTTTAGTTCCGATAGAGAGCGTTGGCGAAATAATGAGACTACCCTCAGAATCAGTCAGCTGATTATCAATATTATTAAGTACCGCCGAAGACTCAGGAGCCTGGTACTGTGCAGATCCTGAAAGTTCTGCATTAACTATCACACTACCTGTTGTATAGGATACACCGGCAAACAGCTGTGTTTGTTCATTAAATAGAAATTCATTTAGGTCAGCGGGTCGTCCTGAGGGTGAAAATGAACTTGCAAACCCTTTCTGCCTGAATCCCAAATTTAACACAATCGGTTCTACATCCAGTGAAGCTGATAGACTAATCTCATCCCGGTCTTCATCCCAGCTGCTTACACCAAAGTTTTCGTCAAAATTAAATCGATAACTCATCTGTGCATCAAAGACACCCCAGTCATAGCCGATTTTAGCTGTTATTGCCCAACTGCCGCTTAATGCTTTACCCAGACTATAGTCAATGTGAGCCTCATCAAATAAAGAGTCTATTAGACCGGCACGACGCCAAGAATAATCAGTCCCAAACAGGCCTTGTGTTAACAGGGCATTTTGGTATGCTCCCGAGAGAGCAAACGAGAAATCTCCGGTTTTTCCTCTGGCTCCCAATACAGCAAGGTAGTTGTAGAGGCCATCTGAGAAAAATGATTCGGTATGGAAGCCGGTATCATCAGCAAGCATCAGGAGAGAGAAGTCAGCATAGACATTGAGCGATAATACTTCACTATAGGCTACAGGTACTATCACATCAATTCCCGGGACTATAACGAACTTATTGGGAGATAGAGAGATATCAGAGATTGCATAGAGACCAATCTCCATAGGGAAAGATTGCCCCATGGGTTTTGCCGCAAGACGCAGGCTAAAGAGTTCAGCATGAGACAGGTCGTTAATCAACAGCTCGTAATCAAAGTAGGGGGTCGTCAGGGTGTTCTTGAGGCCTACACGGCGAATGAACGGGTCATCAATCCTAGGATTAAGTTCGGTAATTAAAGCACCGGTTCCCATTGAGAGAGTGGTGTGATCATCTGCATTCAGCAGAAAGGATCCGTTTTCTGATTGATAGTTTGCATATCCTATCAGCGATAAGATATCCAGTGAGAGATCACGTATTGCCGCAAAAGAGGTCAGTGAACTGTACCCTGTTCCAAAATCATACGGATTATTCCCTCGAGGCAGATACCAGTTTAAGCTTGAGAGCGGGTAATCTTCAAACATTAGAGCAATATGTAACCCAAATGAAAAATTGTTATAATTAATCCATGGTTCGAAAACTGTATTCAAATATGAACTCTCATATTCGGTTGACTGATAAGTATGTGTTGAACTTGTCTCCAGCGTAATTCCAGCTGTTAAAATATTTTCATTAGCTCCATCAGCAGTATTCGGTTCATAAATTGCTGTAAATATCGGTGCCGGTTCTGCCATAATAAGGGGTTCATCAACAATTATTGCAATTTCAACCTCAGCCTCAGGCTCAGAAGGCATAACCTCAAGATCCTCAGTTATTTCTATTTCAGGTACAGAAACTGCGATCACTATTGGTTTATCCGCAATTATTTCAATTTCTGGTTCTGGAGTAATAACTTCAGGTACTTCTACAGGATCAGGTGTAATCTCAGGCAAAATCTCAGCACTAATAATTACCGGCTCTTCAACAACAGCATCAATTTCAGTATCCAATGGGAGTATATCAAGTGGTTCTGTTAACTCTTCAACAATATTCGGTTCAGCAATAATAATTATTGATTCCGGAAAATCCTCTTGTTCAATTATCTCGTCTTCAGGAAGCAAAATCTCTTCAAGTTGAGGTACAGGTGCCGACATTAACGAATCGATACTCTCAGAAATCCTTTCAGGAACTACAATAGAAGTAATTGCTTCTACGACCAAAGGGATTGTTTCAGGTACATCTTCAATTAATGGTTCTTCAGGGACAGTTTCAAGAATCTCAGGTTCTGGTGTTATTATGGCAATAATGATTGGTGTATATTCAGGTTCAGGCTCAACTGAAGGTTCTACGACAGCTATGTCAACTACCCTGGATTCGGGTCCCTCTTCAGGAATTTCAACAGTTGAAGGGAGAGCAATAACTATGACAGGTTCTATATCTGTGGGAGATGTCGGCTCCTCTTCAGCAGGTATTACCAAAGGCACATCAACAACATCAATTATAATAACTTCTTCTTCACTTATAGGTTCTGTATCAATTTCAGCAGGTATATCTTCGTTTGTCTCAGGGGTGGGTATTATTTCATCAGGTACTTTCTCAACAATCCCTTCATCAATTGCTGTCGCTATAATAACTGGTTCTAAATCAATCTCTTCAGCCACTAACTCTTCTTCTGTTACAACAATTGGTTCAGGAGTCATTGCAGGAATATCAGCTGTTGTAAAGTGTTGAAAAGGAAGAGATTCCTGCAATAGTTCAGCAGTTTTTACTTCAAAACTTTTTTCAGGTTCTTTACGATTTAGAGATTCATATGTCACCATTGCCTCTATAGTGCTATTTTTTTGGGTAATCCGATTAAATACATCAGCTTTTCCTGCAAGAACATAAAAGCTTTCTGTATTTTCTGAAAGAAGTACGTATTCACCCTGATCAACAATAGTGTATTTTGCTGCTGGGGTACTTATACTAATTGGAAAATTATTTGATTCAGATACAAATCGAAGTTTTCCCTTTAATAAAAAAAATTCTGCTCTTTCCAATGTAATTAAATCAACTGATATAAGAGTTGAAGGTGAAAGATATAATGTGCCAATTTCTTCGGAATAGAGTTCTAATCCTGTGTTCTCAGTTTGAATTATCCATCCGGCCTGAATACCGGCTATAAGTTTTGGATCTGGTATAAGGGATCCTCTTTCATTAAAAAGGCGTAAAGTTTCAAAATCGTCAGCAGCAAACTTGACGGAGAGTATCATCTCATTTTGCTTTGGTTCATCTGCAAAAAGGAAGCCTGCTCCAAATGCAGGAATTAAAAGAAGATACACTAATAAAACAAAAACTACCTTTTTAATCATTTTCAGCACCATTTTCATTTGAGTTTCATGAGTAAACCCCGGGACTATATCCCGGGTCAAATTTACTCTATATTAACAATGAATTTTATTTTATAAAACTAATCAACAGAAAGTTCTATTACAAATTAACCTTTTTAAAAAAGATTTATTGTTCCACCAACTGTAATTTCAGGTTCCTGCATACCACCAAACTCATCAAATGTAATAACATAACCCGATTCTATAATAAAAATACTGTATTTAATACTTACATTTGCACGAATTTCAGAATTTTTAAGATCTATAATATCTAAAAGAAAATTCTCTACACTATCCTGTTCAATATTGTTCTTTTGGTATACAGCATCAAAAAAGAAAAATCCGATGAGGTTCTCGCCGGTACTTAATCGTGCTGTGAGTGATGGATCTACAATACCTAAAGTTCCAGCTTCGTAGGTGATTTCAGAATCTAGATCCAGATCAAAAACAATTGCATCATTAAAAAGATTAAATCCTGCTCCGCCATGGAGAAAATAATTATCAAAATCCAAACCGTCTGATTCATAGATCTCTCTTTTATCCCTGTCATAAGAAGCATTGAAATAACCCGGCCGATATCCATCAGTTGGGAACATTACATCAGCTTCAAATTTTAGAAGATTCATAATATGACCATTAAAACCTGCCCGGTAGCCTATAGAGATTTCATCTGAAACGTCAGGTTCTGGAGATGGTTGAAATCCAACATCACTAAATAGAGTGAAAGCTCCCTGAGGGATATTTAAAAAAGGAATCATTACATCTGCACCATACATCGATACAATTCCCGGATCAATGAAAGTATCATCGTATAATTCCGGCATGGAATCAACTGCATAGGATCCGGCAATTTGTATATCCCTGATAATCGGGAAGTCTACAAATGCAAGAGGTCTTACATATAATCGACCCCCAATAGTATCAAATTGAGATAAATTCCCGGTAATGGCTTCAAATCCGATATAGGGGAAGTTGAAAAGTCTTCCGTCTATATCCAGAACAGCTCCAAGTAATGGATTCTCCGGGAGTGAAGTGTTACTGTACTGATTGAAAAACATTCCTGTTCCCAGAGTAACATTCTCAATTTTTCCAAGTTTCAGGTACAGTGGGTCTCCTTTATATCCATATCGTACATAGGTAATAATGGGTAAATACAGACTTGCAGCAGTCTGGATATTACCAAGGAGATCATCACCATCTACAAATTCCGGAATCCAGTTGTCCAGTACCAAATTAATCATCGGGTCACCACCGATATTCAGTTCAAAATATACAGACCCTTTTAGTCCTATTCCAAAATTACCGATTGATATATCGGGCTGTAGGTTTAATCCAACAAGAGGGTTACCATCCGCATCGATATCCATATACTCTATTCCCAAATCAAGATCAAAGTTAAACCCATCTGCAATTGCTGGTGATAGTGCTAAAAGTCCAATGAAAAGCAGTAACATAATTTTTTTCATAACTGTCTCCCTATAATTTATTATACAAAATAACATAGTAAAAGTAAAATTAAAAAATAAAACATAATAACCTGAAGTGCCTAAGTCTCATATATACTAACAATATGATCGTAGCTATGTTACAGGTTATTTTAAAACTTCCTGAGAGACTCATCTCGAGGAATTCGGCAATTAAAGTTGTGTGCATTATAAATATGTTCAAGTGATAAATTATCAATTTTGCATAAATCTTTGATGACAGGTTTTAGTTTTGATCGGATATTTGTCTGGTCGAAAGGGCAGACGGGTTTTGCTGCTGGTAAGTTATATGCTTCAGCAAGACGTTTAATTCGATGTTCTTTTATCTCTATCAGAGGCCTGATAATATATAACTTCCCTTTAAAAAACTCCTGTACCGGCAGCATAGTTGAAAAATTTCCTCTGAAACAGAGATTTATAAGTGATGTTTCAACCAAATCATCAAGATGATGTCCAAGGGCTATAATTTTATAATCTTTTTTATCGGCTGTTTCAAAAAGTATTCTTCGTCTGTTTCGTGAACACAGATAACAGTTAAATTCACCTTTAAAGGATTCCTGGTGCATTTTAACGGTTACAGAGGAAAAAGGGATTGAAAGATCTGAAAAGTATTCAGCTAATTGATCTACTTTATCCTGGGGAACAGGATGTTCTTCCCAGTTTATATGTAGGGCATCAAGATTATAGGATATCGGAAGCCATTTTTTTCTTAGTGAGAGAGCCAGAGCCAGAGCAAGGGAATCTTTCCCGCCTGATATTCCCAATAAAACGTTATCACCATCACGAATCATACTATAATTATTAATGGCTTTTCCGGTATGTTTTATAAAACGGAATACCCATGGGGGAATGTCTCCGTCTATTAATTTTTTATATGAAAGCAACTCTGTATTCATGTAACTACTGTCTCTTTGATAAGATCTCTCACCCGATTATTATCTAAAGAATTTACCGGTACAAACACTCGAATTTTTCTAAGACTATCGGTAAAACTCTTTATAACCGGAGCTGAAAATACCGGATCGGTTTTGGAAAATGATTTTAATTGTCCATCTTTACCAATTACCGGCAGGCTTGCTTCAAAAGATATATTTTCTGGTATATCTATAATTATATCCCAGGGATTATAGTCAAGAGATACTGATGAATTTATTTTGGATCTGAGCTTTTCCTCATAATTTGTTCGGGCAGATAGATTCTGAAGTTTAGCATGTAATCTATTTTGCGGGTTAAATGGGATCTCAAAGGAACAAACCATCAAATCCCGGTGCATAACCTTCTGAATGAGTTTAAGAGACGTACATTCACAGGAACTTGAACTGCAGAGGTTGTTAAATGATTCATCATCAAGCCCGTACAACTTTTCCGGAGTCAGAACTGAATCTGCCAGGGCAAGGGTAAGCGCCTTTTTAATCATAGCGGTAGCACTTCTGACTGTTCGGTGCCAGTATACATTTCGGTACATCAGATATTTTGAAAAGAGCAGGTGTTCTATTGCCCCGATTCCATTTTCCAGAATCCCCAGTTTGCCTTCATTAACTATACGTAAGCGGTCAATAATAAAATCAACATCCTGAAGCCCATACGGAACCCCGCAAAAATAGGCATCCCGGTTTAGATAATCAAGTTTATCGGGATCCAATGTGCCTGATAAAATATTTCTGTAGAATAGCAGTTCTTTATCAGTACCAGAAATGGAGGTATCAATGATTGCTGCAGTCATCTCTGGATCAGCCCCGATATTAACTTTTAGTGTTGTATATATAGTTTTATCAGATAAAATGAACTCACCGCCCAGTTTCTCATGATCTTTTAAGGGCAGTTCTTTCAAAGAATGTGCAAATGGAAAATGACCAAGATCATGCAGAAGGGCTGCGGAAAGAAAACTTCTTATACCGGTGAGTGTTAGTCCAATACTCTGGATATCGCTCTCCTGTGATAATATTATGAGGGAAGTAATCTCCTTTTTTGCTGTTTGGAAAACACCCAGACTATGATTAAGCCGGGTATGAACTGCGCCGGGATAGATGTGAAAAGCAGGTCCCAGCTGTCGGATTCGGCCCAACTGCTGGAATATCTCTGAACCTATCAGTTTTAAATGACCGGGAGTAAGGTAGATATTTCTCCATAAGGGATCCCGAACTGGTTCAGTAAAACTGGTCTGTAAATAACTAAGAATTTTTTCCTTCATACTCGGAATAGTAAACAAAGAGTTAAGTGGTGTCCACCCCGTTTTAATTCCAAACACAAAAGAAGGTTTGCTTCCTTTAAAGATTTCATGTATGCTCAAACTAATAGTACAACTTGAGACAATTTTAAAATCATGAGACCAAAATCGAAGGATTTTGTCCATTTTGTAAAGTACTTCACTTAAAAACGGGATGGGATAAGCATGAAAAAGAAGGGATTTATTACAATTCTCACGATACTATTTTGTGTAGTTTGTATTTTGTTTCCTCTAGTATCTGTATATGCAGTCGAATCGGTAACAGGAATTGATACATTATTTGAAAACCTTCAGATAGGAGAATTACCCATAGATAGTGTTATAGGTAAACTTGTTGAACCTGATTTATTCTCATATGAATTCTCTCTTTCAGAAATAATAGAGGCTGTTTTTTTAGCTCAGGAAGATTTAGAAAATTTCGATCAGTATATTGATGAAGATACCCGTCTGATGTTTTCGGTGCTGCATGGCGATACTATAATTCCTATGCTTCCAGCAGAATCCTTGGTGCTGGGAAGAATTGTTTTAGTTAACGATACTGCAAGAGTACCGGTTAGATTGTTTTTTCAGAATGAATCTATTACCGGTGATATATTTTTTATTGAAAAGGCTGAAGGATGGAAAATTCTTAGTGCTGACTTTGATTTTTCTAATGACAATTATTGACATGAACGATTATCATCGATATAGTAGCCCTTGTCTCATAAACCTATATATAATGGTGGCGTAGCTCAGTTGGTAGAGCAAACGGCTCATATCCGTTCGGTCAGGGGTTCAAGTCCCTTCGCCACTAAAGATAAAAATCAGATTTATTATAAATCTGATTTTTTTTGGCTAACTGTCGGTAATATGAAGTGACTGGATTAAGGTTGGTTATTTTGTTATCTTTATTCCAATAAAATAAAATAAAATTTTTCTTGAAGGTGTAGATGATATGATTGGATTTTTTATTAAGAAAGCTTTTTTTGATGGTTGGGACAATCTTATTGGTCTGATTATTCTTAATGTAGGGTTTGTGCTCAGTTTAGCGGTTGGATATGGTGCATTTTTAACCTTTCAGTTTAATGTGGTTATTGGTGCTCTGCTTACTCTCCTTTTTTTGGGTGTATTAAATATATTTATTTCCGGTGTATCTTTTTTTGTTAAAGAATACGCTTTCTATCAAAGCCCAGGATTTAAGGATTTTTGGGACTATCTGAAGGAGTCCTTGAAACCGGCACTATTTCACACACTATTTATGTTGGGTCTTCTTATTGTCGCTTTCTTTGTTATTCCTTTTTACGCAGGTTTAAACGGGATTGTGGGTGCTGTTGTTGTAGCATTACTGTTTTGGGTAGCTTTTTTTGCCGGAATGGGTTTAATGTATTATTTCCCAATAATCAGTCAATTGGGAAATTCACCCAAAAAAGCAATTAAAAAATGTTTTTTGTTAATTTTTGATAATATTGGATTCAGTATATTTCTCTTTCTTTACACAATTATCAATACAATTATCTCGATATTAACAGCTTTTTTAATTCCAGGATTTGCAGCTATTTTGATGGCGCACCAGGATGCTGTGAAGCTGTTGATGCTGAAATATGATTATCTTGAGGAGAATCCTGATGCGAACAGAAAGAAGATTCCCTGGAGCGCTCTTCTTATTGAAGAACGTGATCGGGTAGGTCACAGATCACTTCGCGGGATGATTTTTCCATGGAAAGAGTAATGAGTTTTATATGGCATTTGAGATAGAGTTAAAAGCACATATTTTTTCAATTCTCTCGATGCAAAATACTATTCAAAAACAATTAGGGCTGCACGATCCTATCTCATATATAAAAGAGGATACTTATTTCAGTAAACCTGAAACTCTTAAGAAAACTGAATTTAGGCTGAGGAATTTAGGAACTTCATTTATTGTTACGAGAAAAAACAAATCACAAGATGAGGGTATTGAGGTCAATAACGAGATTGAGTTCCTGGTCTCAGATGGTGCAGAATTCATACGGTTTTCTTTGGATTCCGGCTACGTTGTATCAATAAAAAAAACAAAATCAGGTGTTTCCTACAACTATAACGGGATAACTATTGAGCTTTCTGATGTAAACTCTCTGGGTTCATTTATTGAACTTGAAATATTACTGGATACTTCTGAACCTAAACAGGTTGCTACAGCTAAAAAACAATTGCTGGAGATGCTGGAGTTGCTTGGAATTGATAGGACAGCTATAGAACCCCGTTACTATTCAGAAATGCTGCGAACGGCAAAAGCGTAATTTTTCGAGTCGATTCCAACTTTTCCAAAACCTTCGACTTATTGCTTAAAATTTTGAAAGAGATCATTCTGTAAAAAAAGAGTGAATAGTAATCTGCCGGTACATTTCTCCAGGGCGTAGAACAGGTGAAGGGAAATTTCTATGATTCATGGCATCGGGAAGTTCTCCTGCTTCAAGACAGTAGGCTGCATGGTTGGGTTCTGAAAAATTATCACTGTAAAACTGTAATCCTGGTGCATCAGTATGAACTTCCATAGTTCTTCCCGTTTTGGGATCTTTCACTACCGCTGCTTTACGGAGTCCCTTTTTAGCTGAAAGTACAAAATTATTATCATAGCCCAATCCATTGTTTGGCACGGCAATATGCTTTCCTATAGGTATCATAGCACGCAGATCAAATGGGGTAGCCGTAACGTCAGACAACTTGCCGGTAGGTATAAGTTCTTCATCAACATCTACAATCTGATCAGCTTCAATGCATATTTCCTGATCATATATATTTCCCTGTTCAATCGCACCTCTAAGGTTCCAATAAGTATGATTTGTCAAACTTATGCAGGTAGGTTTATCTGTTACAGCCTCATAGAGAAAAAAGAGTTCATTATTTTCTGTGAGTGTTATGGTTAAAGCAATATCAACGGTACCGGGAAATCCTTGCTCACCATCAGGACTGGTGAGTGTGAGTTTTACTGATGCACGGTCATGTTCACGCATAGGAAATGCTTCCCATATTTTTGTATTAAACCCCGCTTCTCCTCCGTGCAGCTGACAGTTTTCCGAGTTTTTCTGAAGTTGATAATTCTTTTTATCAAGAGTGAATGAAGCATTTGCAATGCGGTTGGCATATCTTCCCACCGTGGCTCCCATATAATGCGAAGGATCTTCATAATCAGAGAATGCTGCAAAATTTCTGGTAAGTTCTGAGATATTTCCTTTACTGTCAGGAGCTTTAAACGATCTAAGATATGCACCGTAAGTAATAACTTCAAATGAGTAATGCTGTGAATTTTCAATTCTGATTACATCAATATTTTTTCCGTCTTTTGTTTTCCCAAATGGATCTCTTGATATGTTCATAAGTGTAATAGTACGGAATTTTAGCATGGTGGTCAATCTTTTTTATACATGATAATATGTGATATGGAATGGAAAGCAAGTCATATATTAGTTAAACAGAGAGGGCTGGCAGAACAGCTTTTAAAGAAAATACGGCAAGGTGCCAGATTTGAGGCAATAGCAAGAGATTTCTCAACTTGTCCCAGTAAGAGTAAAGGCGGAGATCTTGGGTGGTTTGGTCCCGGGAAAATGGTACCGGCATTTGAAGCGGCCGTAAAGCGTCTGGGGATCGGAGCTGTAAGTAAAGTAGTTTCAACTCAATTTGGATTTCATATTATAAAACTGACAGGAAAACGCTGAACTGCAGCTATAATTTCTACAGGAATACCATATTTACATAATCAAACTGGTATGAACTTACACAGGTAATATTCCGGTTTAGTAAAGAAAGAGGGCTATAGTGGATAAAAAGCAGTCCCCTGTATTAGTAACAGGTGGAAGCGGGTATATCGCTTCATGGATTATTGTGAAGTTACTTGAAAAGGGATATTCAGTACATACTACTGTCAGAGATCCCGAAAACTTGGATAAAACAGCATATTTACGAAAATTGTCTGAAACATACAACGGAAAACTCTCATTGTTTAAGGCTGATTTATTAGAGCCCGACTCATATACAGAAGCTATGATCGGGTGTTCAGCAGTTATTCATACTGCCAGTCCCTTTGTAAATAAAACATTAGGAAATCCTGTTCAGGAACTTATTAATCCTGCAGTCAAAGGCACTGCAAACGTTCTTGAAACTGCATGTCGGATTAAGACGATAAAACGAATTATCTTAACTTCAAGCGTTGCTGCAATTTTAACGGACAATAGTGAGTTAGTGAACAAAAATATTGAGAGTATTAATGAAGATTACTGGAATGAAACAGCAAGTATTACCTATCAACCCTATTTA
Organism: uncultured Spirochaetales bacterium; assembly: GCA_964567895.1. GTDB lineage: Bacteria > Spirochaetota > Spirochaetia > JABMQR01 > JABMQR01 > JABMQR01. The sequence goes on from CAZMOX010000012.1 coordinate 29,689, forward strand.
TACTCTAAAACCCTGGCAGAAAAGAGAGCCTGGGAAATTGCTGTTTCTCAGGACAATTGGGATTTAGTGGTGATGAATCCAGCCTTTGTATTAGGGCCGTCGCTCCTAAAACGTACTGATGGAGTAAGTGCAAATTTCATACAGCGGGTATTAAACGGTCAGTTGAAATTTGGTACACCTGATCTCTATTTTGGTATTGTAGATGTACGCGATGTTGCTGATGCACACATTCGTGGAATAGAGAATCCTTCTGCCGCAGGAAGATATATTTTAAGTTCTGAATCAGCCAGTTTTATCAAAATTGCTAAAATAATAAAGAAAACATATGGGAAAAGAGTGAAAATTCGTACTTTTAAACTCCCGAAATTTCTGTTTTATTTAATTGGTCCTGCACTCGGATTCTCATGGAAATATATCAATAATAATTATGGGATCCCCCTTGCTCTGAATTCCACAAAAGTAAGAACTGAATTGGGCATTACATTCCGACCTCTGGATACCACCGTAAAAGATCATGCAGAACAGCTGATTCAAGACGGATCGGCAGTGAAATTTATCAGCCAAAATAATTAGTTTTTGTAACAGGTAGAAGGTCACTGACTGCAGGGAATGCTGCGGTGAAATATCAATCGCTTAAAGTGTTGTCAATTGCAACCATCGATTTTCCGGTGATCGGGTTCTGCATAATTACCGCATTGAGATTATAAATACTTTTTATGTTCTCAGCAGTAATTACTGTTTCTGGTGGACCGACATATTGAATTTTTCCGTGGTTCAGTAGTAATGTTCTATCACTGAAAGCTAGTGTTGAGTTAAGATCGTGAAGTGTACATATTACAGATATTTTTTTAACTGAAATCAACTGTTTTAACAGCTGTAGTATTTCTATCTGATGGTGAGGATCCAGATATGTGGTTGGTTCATCCAGGGCAAGAATGCGTGGTTCCTGAGCAAGTGCCCGGGAGATAATTACCCGCTGAAATTCTCCGCCGCTTAATTCAGTTATTATTTTATCCTGTAAATGCAGTGTACTGGTCATTTTCATTGACTCTGTTACAACTTCTCTATCATGCTTTGTTTCTCTGGAAAATCTTCCGGTGTGTGCGTACCGACCCATTTTAATGAGTTCTTTTACGGTAAAAAGATACAACCCTTTTTCATTTTGCGGAACCAATCCTGCCTCACGAGCCAACTCTTTTCTACTATAAGAGTTAATGTCTTTTGAGTTGAGGAAGACATGTCCGGAATCTACCGGCAGCAAGCGAAAGATATGTTTGAGTAGTGTTGTTTTTCCGGATCCATTTGGTCCAATAATGGAGGTAAACTCTCCCTGATTAACAGTACTGGTAATTCCATCGAGTACAAGGTTTTCCCCATAACTCCAATGAAGATCATTAAATTCAATTAATGATCTTCTATTATTTTTCATTACAAAATCTCCCTTTTTTTATTTCTCAGGAGATAGATAAAAAATGGTGCTCCAGCTAATGAAGTAATTATACCTACGGGTATTTCAGAACTTGGAAGGATGCTTCTCGCAAAAGTATCGGCACAGAGGGTGAAAAACCCGCCGGCAAGAATTGTATAGGGGAGCATTATACGATGTTTAGGGCCTACAATCATCCTTATTATATGCGGAATTATTAGTCCAACAAAACCAATAATTCCACTAACAGCGACTGCAGTAGCGGTAATTAATGTTGAAATAATCAATAGAATTATTCTGACACGTTTTAAAGAGAGTCCTATAGTTCGTGCAGATTCATCTCCTATCAACATAAGGTCAAGTTCTCTCCGAAAATAGAAAAGAGATAGAATTCCTATAAGAATTATGGGAAGCCCAATTATACATTTGTCCCAATTTGCTGATGAGAAACTACCCATTGACCAGAAAATAATATTTTCAATTCTATCCCGGTTAAAATAGAGAAGCATTGACATGAGGGAAGATAGAAAGAAATTCATGGCTATACCGGAGAGCAGTAGACTTGATGTTGATGTCTGAATCTTGCCGGACAGAAAATATATAAGAAGGGTAGCAATTATGGCACCAACAAATGCGGATATTGGAAGTCCCCAAATACCGGGAATCAATACCATAAATCCTGTTACTGCGCCTAAAGCAACACCAAAAGCTGCTCCGGAAGATATTCCGAGTATAAAAGGATCTGCCATAGGATTTCGAAAAATTGCTTGAAAAACTGTACCTGCAGCTGCAAGTGCCATACCTACAAGAATAGAGATAATTACACGAGGCATCCGCACCTGCCAGAGAATGTATATGTGTGATTGATTGATATTCTCGGAAAAGGTGCGGGAAAATATCCCGCCGGAAATTATTCTGATTGTTTCCCCAAATGAAATATCAGCAGTGCCAAAAGATAAAAATATAAGTAAAGCAAGGCAGAGAACCAAGGTAAGAACAAAATACATTACTATATGTATTGAGTTCGAATACGATTTTATTGTTTTCATTGAATCCCCGCTTTACTCATAACAACGCTGCTACTTGAACGCTTCAGGATGAAATATCTGTGCCAGGGTTTTTACACCTTCAGCATTTCTATAACCCTGTCTGTCCAGAATATTATTATCAATAGCAATTAGCCGGCCTTCTTGTACGGCTCTTAAATCCATGTAATTTGGAGTTAATTCAAATGATTCTTTTGTTCCCCAGAATTGGGAGCAGATGATGTAATCAGGGTCTTTTTCAATTATTTTTTCAAGACTATATGACCAGCCGTTCACATCAGAAGCAATATTATTGCCCCCGGCCATTTCAATCATCTGGTTTATAAATGTGTCGCCCCCTGCTGTAAAATCACCCCAATCACCAAATCCAACTACGTAATATATACTGGGGTCACTTTTTCCTGCAATTCTCTTAGCGACATCACTAATGGTAATTCCCATCTCAAATATGAGACGTTCAGCAATGTTGGATTCTCCAAGAACTTTTCCGATATCACGGATAGTACTATATACACCTTCAAATGTAGAATCATTATAAATTCCTACTGTTGCAATACCAGCTTTTTCAAGAAGTCCAACTTTCTCAAGAGAGACATGTGTTGATGCTATTACTATATCCGGGTTTAATTCAATAATTCGCTCAATATTAGGCACCTGCATGTTTCCAATTGCTTCAATTGAAGCAGTTTCAGCCGGGTAGTCACAAAATTGAGTACGGCCGATCAGATTACCGCCTTTCCCCAGTGCAAAAATTATTTCGGTAACATTAGGCCCCAAAGAGATAATTGTGATAGGTTTTGATGCAATAACCACTTCGCGACCATAGGAATCGGTAAATTCCAGAAAATTTCCCTCAGGGTTTGCTGTTTGAGTAATGATTTCCCCTGCCGCAGCACTAAATAGTGACGTTGCCGCCATTAGGAAAAGTACGCTGAGTACCATAACAATGAGACTTCTGCTTTTCATGATTTCTCCACACCCCAAATTTGCACAATATATTTTACATTGGGTATACATTGCGTATAAGGAGTCAAAAAACTTGATGTGGGTATGAGTCTGCACACCCGATCCATTCACCGTGGACCTATCCCGAATGAACTAACAGTTCCTGGGATAATACAGGTTTCCGTCTGGCAGGTCTCCTGGCTGGGGGGTATTGATTTAAGGCGCCTTCCCAAGTTTTTCTTGAGGACAGAACTCTCAGTGGCTTTTTCGGCATTGTATCTTATAAAACACCGCAGTCTCAAATCACCCTCGTCACAGTGGCGGGACCGCATGGGTTTTTCACCCATTTCCCTTTTCATCGGCATAAGCCGAACCTGACGGTAGCTTTACCATAGTTGACTGGCTGGATGTAGTCAATGTATAATATTTTAAATTACAGGAATATTTTACTAGCGGCCAGAATAGTACGGATGATATCAGCAGACACGTAGGTAATATCATGGAAGGTATACAGCAGCCGGATGTCTTTATTCAGTACAAACCAGGTTATCAGAATATACTTAGTGAAATATTTATATATGCCTAGCACTAAATAATCCTTTACCTCCTACTGTAATAGGTTATTCTGATTTATTCTTTATCCAAGATGAGTAATAGATATCCTCTTTACGGAAGCTGGAGGCTTTTAAGATGGATAAGCATAAAACTGCCGTATAACAGATTGGCGAAATTCAAACTCGTGCCAATACAGTCTGCTTAAGTTCTATCAGTATTGCTGAAATCATGATAAAAACTTCTTTGGGGAAACTCGATATTAATTTTGATCCCATAGAACTGGCTGAGAAAAGCGGATTTGATCTTCTTGACTACAGATCCAAAGATGCTGTTTTGCTCAAAGATTTACCCTACCATCATAAAGACCCTTTTGACAGAATGCTGATCACCCAAAGTCTGACCCACAACTTTCCCATTATGACAGTGGACTCGCAATTTAAGAAATATTCCTGCAAGCTTATCTAAAGCAGTGCCGTTGAAATGCTGTCGTTCGCCTGCACAGATGAGAGAGATCGGCTGCTGTCTATGCCTGCAGAGCGTCCATTCTACCGCTTTGGTGATGTGATGAATACTTTTATTGCTAAATCATGAAAACAGCAAAAACGTGAAGATTGCACAAATATTTCTATTTAAAACGTGATATATTCACGTTTTATTGTATGATGTTGCAAGATTACTGTGGGGATAAAGCAGCTAACCCCATGTAAAGATCCAAAATAGCGGACTATTACCCCATATAACTATCCAGAAGTATGGACTTCTTGGGTATATATTGTTACTATCTCTGTATGAAATGAGATATTCTTTATGACCTTTTTTCATGGAGCACATCCCCTCACAAGAAACCATTAGTCCTGAAAGGAGCCAGGCAGGTGGGAAAAACATGGGCTCTACTTGAATTCGGGAAACGGCATTACGAAGAGAAAGGCTACCTGTGCCATTACATCGATTTCCGCAGTGCAAAGGAACTTTTTTCTATTTTTGAAGAAACAAGCAATCCTGCTGAAATAGTGAAACTTCTGCAATTCCGCCTGAAAATAGAGATTAATGTACAGCATGATCTTCTGATATTTGATGAAATCCAAGAGTGCCCGCAGGCAATAATTTCCTTTAAGTATTTTGCGCAGAATATGCGTGAATTGGATATCATAGCCGCAGGCTCTCATTTGGGGCTTATGAAAAATCAGGAATCATTTCCGGTGGGGAAAGTTGATTTTCTTTATATGTTTCCCCTGACATTTCAGGAATTTCTTCAGGCTGTTGATTCGGATGCGTTTGGAATATTGGAAGAGTGGGAAGTCAATAGCGCCCTGCCGGGTGTTGTTCATGACAGACTGATTGATCTTTGGACAGTATACCTTTTTACCGGAGGACTGCCGGAGGTTGTACAGACCTGGGTAGATGAATCTGCAAATATTATGAGAGCTATATCCAAAGTGAGAACGGTTCAAAGAAATCTTATAGAAGGATATCGTTCAGACTTCTCAAAATACTCAGGAGTGGTGAATGCTGCCTACATAAACTATACGTTTGATGCAGTGTCTTCCCAACTCTCAAAAGTACAGGATGAAAACGTAAAGAAATTTATGTTTAAGGCGGTAATCCCCAATAGAAAAGGATTCGATAGTATTCGCGGTCCGCTGTTCTGGCTCCGGGAGTCACGATTGATAATTAAAACAGGTATTGCTGGTAAAGCTTTTCATCCTCTAAGAAGTTATACGGATGAAAACCGGTTTAAGATATTCCTTTTCGATACAGGTATATTGAATTGCTTACTGGATATTCCGCGAGAGGTTATTTTAGATAAAGAGATCGGGCCGTATAAAGGTTTCCTGATAGAAAACTATATAGCACAGGAATTATACGCTTACTATAATCGTGATCTTCTTTCATGGCAGGAAGGGACTTCAGAGCTTGAGTTCATCATGGTAAACGGGAAGGAAATTATTCCTTTAGAGGTAAAATCTGCTTCCCGCCAGCGAAGGGCAAAGAGTCTGGATGCATTTATCAGCCGCTATGCTCCGCGAAGAGCTTTAAAGCTAACCGGACAGAATTACGGATATAGTCCTGACCGTGGAATTACCACTGTTCCGCTGTATGCATGCACACAGCTATTACAGAAACTGTAGTGTAAGAGTATCCATGAGAAATATTACATGCCCAAAAAACTCAAGAATAACGGTTACGATTTTTCTTATCTTCCAACAATGCTGGTAAAAATATTCCCAGTGGTCCTGCACAGAGGTTACTGTCCCTTATGATTGTTGTGGCGCATATTAAGCCTAGTAATTTGGAGCTATTCAAATGCTACTGCACGGCAGCATATCTTGAAACATAATCAAGTAATGAGTAATGGAATAAGAAAATGGATGGTTAGTCAGGTTTTCTATGAAGATTTGCAACGGCTATAATCAGAATTTCATTTTCTATTTATATTTGCTAAGAACTTCTTCTAACGATACGGCCTTAATTTTTCCTTGAGTATAAGCATCAATTCTATTTTCAACTTCTTTAGCCCATAATTTATCAATTTCTTTATCGGGTTCATCAAGGCTGTGAAGTAGTTTTTCTACCAACTATGCTTTTTCTGAAGGTTTAAGTGTTAAGGCTTCTTCAAAAACACTCTCTGTAATGTGAGATAAAGGGCGTAATATTAAGTTTTTTCGCTTGCATAAACTGATACCATGCGGTATGCTACTAACGAGTAGCATACCGGGGAGTAGCATATGGAATCACCTTTTCAATTTGGGAAAATTGTTTCAGGATTGTCTTTTACAGACAGAGTTGAGCATCTTGAACAGCTTAAGCAGAATTTCTTAAGCGGAATATCCACGACTCTCATCTCCCCGCGCCGCTGGGGCAAGTCATCGCTTGTGCAAAAATGTATTGAAGATAACTTTTCTTTAAATGCACAATATAGGGTGGTGATGCTGGATTTATTCAAAATCAGGACCGAGGAAGAGTTTTTTCAAATTTATGCAGAACAGCTCTTGAAATCTGTCTCAAGCAAATCCGGAGAAATTATTGATCATGCAAAGGCCTTTTTCCAAAGGATTGTCCCCAGGATAACCATAAGTACGGATTCAGTAAATGATTTTTCATTCAGCTTTGATATAAAAGAACTTGCGGGGAACCGGATTGAGATACTTAATCTGGCTGAAAGGATTGCGGAAAAAAAGAACCTGAAGATAATTTTTTGTATTGATGAATTTCAGAATATCGGTAGATATGCCAATACTGAAGCAATTCAGCGTGAATTGAGGGCTTCATGGCAAAATCATAGTCGTGTCATATACTGCCTGTACGGAAGTAAGCGTCAGATGATGAGGGATATGTTCAATACTTCAGAACGTCCGTTTTACCGCTTCGGTGATGTCATTTTTCTAAAAAAGATTGAAAAACGCTACTGGAATGCTTTTATTGTTGAAGCGTTTGCACGAACAGGGAAAAAGATCTCTGAGGAATTCAGCGGTCAGATTGCGGAAAAGATGAATATGCACCCGTATTACGTACAACAGCTGAGCCATATTGTCTGGACGTTAACAGAAAAAACTGTAACGGCGGAGATTCTTGAGCATGCTGAACAGAAGATAATTGAAACCAATATGCCGTTTATCCTGAATGAGTATGAATTGTTAAGTTCCGGCCAGATACATTTGCTGAAAGCGGTTTGTGCCGGAGAAACTCGGTTCAATGCCGTGGAAGTGCTGCAAACATACAAGTTGGGAACTTCTGGAAATGCCAGTAAAAACAAGAAAACGCTTGAAGCTCGGGATGTGATAGATATAACGCCAAAGGGGATTGAGTTTATCGATCCGGTATTTGAGTTGTGGTTTAGAGGCAATTAGCTCTGAAAACTATGGTAGTAATTGATAGAGTAACTTCGTATGCATTACCTTTCTTACTACTCGACCCAGGCTGCATAATAGTTTTCGGTTCCTGCTCCAGTTGATACAACTAATTGCGGGATTCAATTGAATCTGATCTGGATGAAATAATTATCTCAAAATTAGAGAATAATCTTGATCTATTTATAAAAAAATATAGAAGATCACAAAAAAACAGAAACTACTCTGTTTTATGTGTTATTATCTTATTTATTGAAGAGAATAAAGGAATGTGAATGAGTGCGACAAGCAAAGCTAATATAAGCAAGTTGGACAATCCAGCACGTGTAACGGCTAACCACCGGCACGGAACTGAACCGTGAGT
>CAZMOX010000013.1:0-2399 GCA_964567895.1 uncultured Spirochaetales bacterium
AAATCCCATTATGAGATTAAATCTTTTAAGCTTGTTATATTTTACCGCTTCTTTTTGCACATTGGTTGATGCTGTATTCATACATGACCTCCAAATAGTAAAGTCTATTTTAAAAATACTGCTATTATATTATGAATGCAACAGTTTTACACTGAAATAATTTGTTTTAGGAACTTTAGGAACTACTCGTAAAAAATTTTAAACTGTCCAAAAGATAGTGGAAATTTTAATGTAGTTTCCTATGTTGCTTATGTGTGAATAGTTACCTTATTTTTTATTTCTCTCAATACGCATAACAGTTCTTGCGTAAATCCAGCAAATGATAAAAATCAGGGTAAGCACAATTACTATCGAAGGTCCTGATGCAAAATCCAGATAATAGGAACCGTAAAATCCCACAATTGTAGCGACCACTGAGAAAATAATTGAAAGAGTAATTATCCTGATAATCTTTCTGGATACCAGAGAAGCGGCAGCAGCCGGTGTCACAAGCAGTGCAAGCACCAGAACAACCCCAACAGTTTGAACTGCCATCACAGTGGTAAGTGCAATTGCACTTAGAAGACCATACCGAATAAGTTCAGGTGATAATCCGATTGCTACTGAATGAGAAGGGTCGAAGCTGGTTACCAGAATTTCTTTATAGAAAAGGGCTGTGGCCAGCACCACTACCCCGGCTACAATACTCATTATAATAAGATCAGTACCGTTTACCCCGAGAATATTACCAAAAAGTATATGATTAAGATCCTGGAAGGCCGCAACCTTACTCATCATCAATATCCCCAAAGCAAACAACCCGGCAAACATAACACCAATAGCGGTATCTTCACGAAGTTTTCCCTGACGTGAAATGAGACCAATCCCCACAACAGCTATTACCGAAGCTCCCAGGGCACCGGCAAAAAAGCTGATTCCCAGAATGTAGGCTAGTACAATTCCCGGCAAAATGGCATGAGCCATCGCATCACCTGCAAAAGCCATACCCCGCCAGACAACAAAAGCACTTAACATTGCACAGGAAATTGATGCCAGCATTCCGGCTATGAGTCCACGAACAACAAATCCATACGTCAGGGGTTCAATCAGCCATTCAACCATTGATGATCCTCCGGTTTTCCATGAAACTCAAACCCGTAAGCACGGGCAATATTCTCTGCTGTAAGAACTTCCGAGACTGCTCCGTCTGCAATAATTTCAGAATCAAGAAAGAGTGCTCTACTAAAATGCACCGGAAGGATACCAAGGTCGTGAGTGCTCATAATCGCAGTTTTTCCCTCATCAGAAAGTTTCTCAAGAGTATGGAAAATTAATTCCTGGGTACTGATATCAACATGATTTAAGGGTTCATCCAGGAGCAGTAGGTCTGCATCATGGGCCAGAGTTCTGGCTATCATTACCCGCTGCTGCTGGCCGCCGGAGAGTTCTCCAATCTGTTTATCTGCAAGATGTGTGATACCCATCATCTCCATAGCTTTATCGACGGCTTCAAGATCCTCTTTTTTCGGTCTTTTCATCCATCCTACATGTACATATCGTCCCATAAGTACCACCTGCCGCACGTTTACCGGGAAGCCCCAGTCCACAGATGAACGCTGAGGAACAATTGCTACTCTATGGCGGCAGGAGGTTGCTTTGTGACCATATACCGATATCGATCCTGCCTGCATGGATTCCAGCCCGATAATAAGTTTTAAAAGCGTCGATTTCCCTGATCCGTTTGGACCAACCAGAGCAACACGCTCTCCCGGCATAATAGTGACAGATACTTTTTTTAGTGCATCTGCCGTAGTACCCGGATATCGAAAATGTAACTCCTGAATATCCAGTGCCGGTACTTCCGCCTCTCTCGGCATGGTACAACGGCCGCCATATAATAAGTTATGTCTGTGCACAGCCTATTCCCCCAAACCTTTTATAATTTGTTCTATATTGAATCGAAGGAAATCGAGGTATGTATCACCTCTCTCACCTGGCGGCGCTAACGATCCGGTTAAAGTCGGCAGTATAATCACATCAGTTCCAGCCTCGGCAATAACTGTTTCAGCCAATTTCTGCAGACCATCTGAAGCGGTTCTTCCCACAAATAGAACCGGAACGTGGTACTCCTGGATAAGTTTAACCAAACCTGCAACAGCTCTGGGCGACGGTTCTGCATTATCCGTAGTTCCCGGAATCAAGGCACCGATTATGGTAAAACCATACTCATCTGCAAAATAGTTAAACAGCTGATGATCCAGGATTAATGTGCGATTCTCTTCAGGCAACAATTTAATCTGCTCTTTGATATAAGCATCCATTGCAGTTAATTCCGCAATATATGATTCTCCGTTTTCCCAATAGACATCAGCATGTTTCGGATCCGCACTGGATAGGACATCCGCCATATTTCTCACCCA
>CAZMOX010000013.1:2499-27259 GCA_964567895.1 uncultured Spirochaetales bacterium
TTCTGTTGCGATTCTGAAAGAATACCGCTTCCCTGACATACAGGACAGGTATTCCCAAGAGCCGCAAGAATGGCATCCCGAATGAATGCAGACCTGTTCTCAATCCCGGACATAGCACGTGACATCTTCTCATCAACTTTAAAAGTAATTATCTCTTCTTTTTTCTTCTGCATGACCTATAAACCTCAACTCTTTCGGTATTACAAAGTAATAATACTGCTGAACTGAGTTAGCGTCAACGAGAATTTTATTGTGGTGAGACGAAAATTAGGGATCAAATGCACTTTGAGTCTTTTTTTCAGATATATCAATTGGGATCTTTCAAAATTATTTATTTTGAAAGATCTTCCTGTTGGTCAGAAGTTTTTGGATGATTGTAACTTTTTGTAATATATAAGTTTAATAACAACTATCCAAGAACTATGCAAAGGATAACCCATACAGTGAGGTACTTCTCAAAAAATCCAATACCTCCATCGCTACCACCATCACTCTCTTTCTCCACAATTTTCCTCCGCAATATGTTATCTATGAATCGGCATTTAGAAGAAGGTCAAGATCAATTTCACATACAACAGTCGGCATCTGGATTCCCCAGTTCTCCAGAACTATAGGGTGTACTTCTCCAAAAACACCAACCTGGCAACCATCAACCTGAACAACTGCACAGCGCCCTGGAATAAATTTAGGGTCATCAAGCTCTACCAGCGTATACTCTCTCTTCAGATAGTACATAACCGCCGAAACGGTATTATTTATCTGATTAAAACCCACTTCCGAGTCAGCTGTCATAAATCCCAGTGTATTTCTGGTAACCGTGCCGGAATTGTCATCATCATCCAGAAAAGCAACTTTTCCCACCTCAAAAATATTGTGGGGATAGACTGCATTTCCCGAGACACTCTCAGACTGCATCATAGACGGGATAATTGATGCCCTGACAAACTCATAATTTTCTGTCATGGGATTAGCTATCTGAATATACTCTGATCCATCCACATTCATCCTGGTAATATAATCTTTTCTGGATCCAAGATAGTTGTACATCATCTCCTGAAAACCAAGACCGATCATAATATCTTTTACTTTTCGTGCGAACTCCTCTTCTTTAGTAAGTCTGCCTAAGGTGAATGAGTCCGGCATAACCGGGGCGAATTTTTCCAGGCCATGCCCGATCAGAACATCCTCAATGATGTCTACCGGATGAAGAAAATCATTCCGATACTCCGGTACGGTAACAAAGATAGATCCGTCATCGTAAATAGCATACACACCCATTCTTTGAAGAGCTTCTACTGCCTCTTCCGGACTTAGTTCCATTCCGAGAAGTTTATTGATATAGGTCAGTTCGGCTGATACCGGCTCCTGGAAATAGTAGGGTGTAACCACTTCATTTCCGAACTCTGTTTCGTAGGGATAGACCACTTTCACCGGAAGAATGGTAAAGCCGGCATCTGCAAAATCACAGGCTATAATTGAAGCGGCAAGAATCAGGTCTTTATGTACAGTACCTGTTAGTTCAATAAATAATTCACTGTCACCTACCTGAACGGCTCCAATCCTGGCGCTGTTAATAACCGGCGGAAAACTGAGAACCTGCCCCTCTGTATCTGTAAGAAATGGATACAGCGGAAAATTAGATACAATGTGACCGAACTCTTTTCCTTTTGGATGCTGTGCATTAATTTCTCTCAAAGAGAGTTCCTCGTCCATCTGCAGGGGGATAAATTTTGTGGTATCCGGGTCGGCAGCGGTGTATTTTACCGGATAAGAAATCAGGTCATTCCGGTAGATTCCCATTGCAATCGATCGTCTTTTGCGCCCAAAATTCCAGCACAACTTCTCCTGAGTCTGGATAATATCTTTTAAAACGGTATCATCAATCTTTTTCCCGGTTACGGCAAAAGCGGTAATAAAAGGTCTAATGTCTTTAAGATTCGGATCCACCTCGACAACACGATCACCACACTCGAACTCTTCGTTTTCGTTTGAGAAAAAGTCATAAAAAGGAGGTTTGGTACCGGTGTAGGTTCTAAGTTGTCGAACCAGGCCGGCAGATGACCAGAGGTCAGGTCTGTTGGTGTCGTTCAGCTCTATCTTCAAGATTCCGGCATCTTCATCTTTTCCGTCAAGCTCGGCTTTTGCTGAGGGCAGGATCTCTTCCAGCTGTTCATCGGTATAGGTTTGTCCAATGCTTTGGTAAAATGTCTCTGTAAGTACTTCAATTTTCGGCATCTATTTACCCCTCCTCATTCGGACACTCTCAATATCCGGTGTGAATAACTCACGCAGGTCGTTCAAACCGAGGTGCATCAACGCCATTCGGTCGACTCCCAGCCCCCAGGCAAGAACCGGTACGTCTATTCCCATTGCTTTGGTCACTTCAGGGCGGAAAATTCCGCTTCCGCCAAGTTCAAACCAGCCGAGAACCGGGTGTTTTATGTGTACTTCAATTGATGGTTCGGTAAACGGGAAATATCCGGGAACATACCGTACTTCCTCTGCTCCGGCTATCTCCTCTGCAAACATTTTCAGGAGGCCGAGCAGGGTTCGAAGATTTACATCCTCTCCCAAAACGATTCCCTCAGTCTGATAAAAGTCAGCACCATGGGTTGCATCAACCTGATCATATCTGAAACAGCGTGCTACGCCAAAATACTTCCCGGGAATTTTCGCTTTCGGTAATTGTTTGGCAGAGAGCACCGTTCCCTGGCTTCTCATAACCTGCCGCCGCGTAAAATCACGGTCAAATTCATATCCCCAACCGCGGCTTCCGGTATCCCAACCATTTTCATGGGTTGCCGCAACCTGATCCAGATAGGGTTGTTCAATCTCTTTTGCGTGTGAAGGATTTTTCACATAGTAGACATCGTGTATATCACGGGCACTGTGGAACTGCGGCATAAAAAGCGCATCCCCGTTCCAGAACTCATTCTCAACCAGCGGACCGTCAAACTCTTCAAATCCGAGTGAGGCAAGTTTATCTTTCACCCACTGCAGGTACTCTCCATAGGGATTTCTCCGGCCAAGCAGCACACGGCTGGGAGGAGCATTCAGATTATAGCTCCTGAAAGATTTATCTTTCCAGCTTCCTGCAGCAAGCATTTCCTGTGTAACAACACCTAATTCCTCACCGGTAATATGTTTCTTTTTTAAAACTTCCTCTGTTTCGGTTCCCGCCGGAGTAAGTGCGTAGATAATTTCCTCGCGCTCAGCGAGCCTGAATGGTGCCCCCGCGGCTCCACGTTTTTTACTGATCCCCGAAAGGACCTTTTTTTCTTCTGCAGTCAGGTCAGCTTCTTCAAGAGGTCCTTCTGCTCCGCGCATAACCAGTTTTCTGGCTAATAGCAGATCAGGAGGAAGTATCTTGTCACGGATTTCAGCCATTTTTTCGGCGTTCATGCCGAATATTCCCTGTTTTGAGAGTTTTCCGAATGCAGACCCTACATCACTTTTATCAAGTCCCAGCATCTCTGCTATTTTGGGAAGCGGAAGAGCACCATGCTCTTTCAGAAGGTCAAACATTCTCTCAGCAGGGAATCCAATCTCATTAAAGGCTCTTCCCAGTTCCGTCAGTTCATATTGAATCCGGTTTATCCGATCTGTTTCTACGATAAGTTCTTTGGCAGCAAGCCAACTGAAAGCCTGGTTGCATTGACCGAGCTTATATCCAAGTTCTGAGATTATTCTCTCTGCTGTTATCTGTTCACCCTCTTTAACATGCAAAAGCACCTTAATTTCAAGTGGATGCAGACTCTTTACATCAATTTCCATGAATTGTTTTCTCCTGTGCATTCCAAATACTGCATAAATAACTGTGATTGTGTTGTATTTGTGCGACTATTCTACTGATAACATAAGAAATATTAAAGATGTATGAGTCTTTTTCCGTGCAACTCTGCTATAATTAAACCATGACAGATTTTACCACAAAAGTAATTGAGATCATTTCATCGATACCGAAGGGTTTTGTTTGTACATACGGGCAAATAGCTGCTGCTGCAGGTAATCCAAAAGGTTCCCGGCAAGTCTCCAGAATCCTGCACACCTGTTCATCTACACATAATCTGCCCTGGCATCGTGTTATAAACAGCCAGGGGAAAATTTCCCTTCCTGAGGGGGCCGGATTTGAGGAACAGGCATCAATTCTTGCTGGGGAGGGAGTTGAACTTAACCTCAGTAGAGCCGTCGACCTGCGCAAATATCAGTTTGATATATCGGGAAATTAAAACTATGTTTCGCTAAACAGAAACCTTCTGCTCAAGCCTTTCGGCAATCCAAACTTTGATTACAGATTGCCGCGGAATACCAAGATGCTTAGCTTCTCTATCAAGTGATTCTATCATCCAAACAGGAAAATCAACATTAACCCTTCTCTGTTCTCTACCAGGACGACGAGCTTTTGTAAAGTCCAGCTGCATGCTTACGTCTTCACCATTATCAAAATTTTTATCAAAATCTTCAGTCTTCATATGTTTCGATCTCCTTTATCCTTGCATGACGAATGGAAATGATTCGTCTTTTGCAGGGAGTTCAAGACGCTCCGGATCATCCCACAACATTTGACCTTCAATAAAGTCGATACCATGCTTGCGTTTGTTTGATTCACTCTTCTTTGGATCAAATTCAAATTCCATGTATATATATTATACCTATACGGTATATATTGTAAACAAAATTATACAAAAAGTATATTGAAGAAGTTGATTAGATTGATAATTTGGAAAGAAAATTGAAAGTAATCCCTGCGCTGATATAGGTATTGAGAACCGTCTTGTCTAATTGTACGAAATATTGTACCTTATATGCAGGAGGTTATACTATGGATGCTGTCAATTATTCAGATTTACGTCAAAACCTTAAAAAATATCTTGATTCAGTTTTTTATGATCATGAACCGCTAATTGTAACAAGAAAAAACAACGAAAACGTGGTAATACTATCCATTGAAGATTTCAACACACTCAACGAAACTCAATATTTACTCTCAACACAAAACAATTCCGATCATCTCAGGGATTCCTTGAATCAGTTAAGATCAAGCAAAGGTGTTACAAAAAAGCTGATTGAAGAATGAGGAATTTACTTTTTTCCGATACATCATGGAGTGATTATCTCTATTGGCAGGAAATTGATAAACGAAATCTGAAACGAATCAACCTGCTCATTAAGGAGATAAGAAGAAGTCCGTTTGACGGAATGGGAAAACCAGAACCCTTAAAGCATCAATTACAAGGATGCTGGTCCAGGAGAATAGACAAAGAACACCGCTTAGTATATGAAGTAACACAAAACGATATAAGAATTGTTTCCTGCCGATTCCACTACTAATACTCTGTATAGCTTAAAACATCTCATCATAATTTTGGGATATTTCCTTAATCTTTCGTTCCAGTTCAAAAAAATCAAGGAACAATATGCAATCTTAAATTAGTTTCGATGGTCTTTTTCAAATCATCGGATAGATCATATTCCCCGGCTAAACGGGAAAACTCACTCAACGAGTCCTTGGTCTGATGTATTATATTTCGGCATGTCTTTTCATTTAATTCGCAATAACGGCCAAACTCAAGCAAGTCTTTCATTTGGAAGTCGTTGTTCTTTTGATTCAGCCAGCTCTGGTGATTTTTTGTCCAACGTCCCATGGGATCATAGGAATAGGTTATGTCAAAAGCCGGAGCTAATCTCCAATTTCCCATCCGATCCATTAAAAAGCCGGTGTTCTTTGTATGATCATCCTGATTTCTTCCCAGAATGTTAAAAACCGCCCTTCTGAATACTTCTTTTATAGCCGAATGACCCAGGTTCATCTGTCTTAACAACAAAACCAATTGTTCATAAGAATTCACCCCATCCCGGTCGGCATGATTTAAACCAGCCCACGAAACATAGTGTACTTTATCAAGTTTCCGATTTCTGATTATGCGGTCAAAGCGCTCTATAAGGAAATGTCTATTACCCCCATCATTAATAATATCTGTCCGGGGCATCTCTATTCCTGCCTTTTTTGCCATAAGGCTATAAATGTATTCTACGACAGGCATTCCTTTGGGATCAGTTGTATCCCTGTCTTTATTGGAGCTGCTGTCGAACTTCAATAGCCAATAGGTATAATCAGGTCCATGATTAACCGTACCATCCAGGACGGTACCCTTCGGAGACAAAGCGACCAGTGCCTTGGATCGAGCCCCTCCGGCGCTGGAACCGATTCGGATCATGGTTAAAGCAGCCGCCGCATCTTCTGCTGATACTAATTTCTTATGCAGCTTCTCCTTTCGCCCCAGAACCAACTCAGCCAAATCGGAAAGGTGCTGCAAATCCAGAGCGGTCCTCTGTAAGGGCAGGATCTCACCCGGCTTATATTCCAGGGCGCCCATGCCTCTGTTCGCCACATAATTCAGGCGATCAAGGGCAGTGACTTCCGAGGCGGGGATTTTCTTTTCGGCCATATAGATATCAATCAACTGGTTTCCGTATTTGTCGGGCAGAGAGTCGGCGACGAATCCCGGCAGACCCTGAAAGGTTTTGTAACTCAGCTGATCAAAGGTGAATTGGTGAGGGGGATACCTTAAATGTATAGGGGATATCTGTATTCCCGAATTCATAAAGAGGGGATCGTATTCAAAGACAGCATATTGGTTTTGCCCGGGAGGATATCCCAGATACCCGACCGTGGTTCCCCAAAGACTAACCCTAATGTTCCCTCTCATTCTTCATCACCCCATCTAAATTTTTTTTCTGCGCGCCGTTTATCCCGAACCCGCTTGGGCAAATCCTTTCCCGCGTTTGACAAGGGACTGTATTTTTCAGGTTCCTGAAACAGGATTTGAAGCCTATCCAACTCTCCAATGGCTCGCAGCAGGCGAATAAAGTTTTTCAGGGTAATCGCTGTTGCGCCCTGTCTAAAATTGTACAGGGTTCTTCTTGAAATACCACTGGATTCTTCAATCTCCGTTTCTTTCAGTTGTTTCTTTATCCGGAGCGTTTCAAAATGCTCCGCTAGATCCTTGAGAATATCGTCATCTGTCATTATTCTATAATCCATTAACCACTCCATAGGAGAAATATATTTCCCATTATAACATAATTTAGGTTTCTATGGGAATTATATTTCTCATTATCCTCCCGGTTTCGGTTTTAGTGCCGAATTTAAAGAACATATTTTTATATATGCGCCTTCTGCTCAATTCTCCCGGCAATCCAAACTTTGATTACAGATTGCCGTGGAATACCATTCCTGCTATACTTGCAAAAGAGAAAAAGAAATATCAATATAAAGAGGTAAATCCTAAAGCACGATCCTCCACATACCGGACGGTTATCGAATGGTTGGAGAAATCAGGTCTGATCCATTTGGCATACACACTGAAAACACCACAGCTTCCCCTCTCTGGCTATAAAGATCCATCCAAGTTTAAAATTTATTTCCATGACATAGGATTACTCAGTGCCATGCTTGATGTTAAACCAAAAATCATTCTGGAAAAAGAGGCTCTTTTCAGCATATACAATGGAGCCTTTGTCGAAAACTTTACTGCCTGCGAATTACTTCGATCCGGTGAAAGTTGTCTTCATTACTGAACCAGTAAAAGTGATGCTGAGATTGATTTTATAACTTATACCAAGGGAAATATTATCCCTCTGGAAGTAAAGAGCGGTTATAGTAGAAAGAAGAAAAGCCTACATGTTTTTGATGAAAAATATCATCCAGCATATTTAGTGAGACTTTCAGCGGAGTCGCAACGGCAATAATAATCCTAAATCTAAAATACAAATGTTGTCAAAAAACTTTTTTTCTACTTTTCTCTCATTAGATGTTCATTATATGTTCAGTTGAATTGAGATCGCCCTACCTATATTGTTCAATTCATTTGACGAGATGCAACCCTCACAATTGATAAGCCGTTTATTGCTCACTGTAGTAAGTTGATCTGCCATTGCTTTTGATGTGTTTCCCCGAAAAGTAACATATGCTTCACTGGGGTATAGTTTTTCAATATTACTGGATAGAGGGATTACTTGGATCCTATTTAAAAATTGATTGGAAATATCATTACTTACAATAACAGCCGGTCGTTTTTTACGAATTTCACCACCAATAGATGAGTCAAAAATTACCCACCAAACTTCACCTCTCTTCATTATAGCTGTCACCTATTGTTCCTTCCGTCCACTCTTCTGCTTCATATTCTCTTTCTGTTTCTGCTGCCATCTCTGCATATGCAGCATACATATTCTTTTTGACAACGTGGGGGCGCACAAGATCTTCAATAAAATGGCTTATTTTCCGAGGTCCGATAACAGACCGTAAGCCATTATAGACCTCTTCATCTATAGATAATGTAAGTTTTTTCTGCACCTTGATACCTCCTGCGATCTGTTGTACGTATATTATACGTGTAAATGGGCGTGCTGTCAAATACGATATAGACTGTTGCTAAAATATCTTTGATTTATGAAATTAGTCCTGCTATAATAAGTTTATGACAGATTTTACAGAAAAGGTTGTAGGGATTATCCTGGCAATACCAGAGGGGTTTGTCTGTACATACGGTCAAATAGCCGCTGCTGCAGGCAATCCAAAGGGTTCCCGGCAGGTCTCCAGAATTCTGCACACCTGTTCGTCAACACACAATCTGCCCTGGCATCGTGTTATAAACAGTAAGGGAAAAATTTCCCTCCCTGAAGGTGCCGGATTTGAGGAACAGGCATCAATGCTTGCCGGAGAAGGTGTTGAACTCAACAGCCATCGAGCAGTCGATCTTCGAAAATATCAATTTGAGATCCCACCTGGTTGAAACACTTGCCATTTCTAATCTCAGGGGTCTTGGAGGCTTTAAAAGCCTAAGTTTGACAGTCTCCACCCTCTTCAAACCTGTGCATAAATAATGTAATTTGCAACAATATGGTTTGTCGTAAAAAATATACCCAAAACACCCGACATACTGTTGCATTTTCACAACAAAAAAGCTATAAATGAGGCAATTATAAAAATTTCCTTTTGAAGTTTGCAAAGCAAACTTTTACCATAAAAAACGAGGACTAAACAGATTGCACGGGTTCCATCCTTTTAAGTCATTTTGTACTAAATCAAAGGAGTCTCTGAGTATATTCAGGGAGAATATGTTGCGCAAAAAACTGCAGCAACACAGCTCTGCATGCGCTGAGGCTTAGCATAACCATACCCCCGGGATTATTCCGGGGTTTTTTATTTTCAGGAGCATACAATGTCACAGAACAACACGTCTACTATAGATTTTTCTCTCAAGACTGACAAAGAGGTAGTGTCTGTACTTGCAGAATACAATGTTGGACTGACTGTTCCTGAAGCACGCATGCTGCAGGATAAAATCCTCAAAAGAGCACCAACCCTTTCTGAGCTCATCCTGTTTGGTATAGAAGGATCGGAACACTGCTCGTATAAAAGCAGCAGACCCTATCTGAAACTTTTCAATACCGAAGGCCCTGATGTTATTCTTGGAGCAAAGGAAGACGCCGGAATCGTTCGAATTGCACGTGATAATACCGGAAAAGGTTACGGCATAGTAATGAGTCACGAATCCCATAATCACCCAAGCCAGCTTGTTCCCTATGAGGGAGCTGCAACCGGAATTGGCGGCAATGTTCGTGATGTGTGCTGTATGGGAGCTGAGGTTATCGCTGTCGCCGATGATCTCCGATTTGGATCCCTTGAAATCCCGTCAAATAAGTGGATATATGAAGGGGTGGTATCCGGAGTAGCCGGTTACGGTAACCCGATAGGAGTACCGAATCTTGGCGGAGGCGTACAGTTCGATCCGGGATATAACGAAAACTGCCTGGTAACGGTAGTCTCCCTGGGAGCAGTTGAAGAGGATGCAATTGTTCACTCATTTGCACCGGAAAATGCCGATGGGCATGATATTATCCTTGTCGGCAAGCCAACAGATAACAGCGGATTCGGCGGAGCAAGTTTTGCCAGTTTCGAGCTTGATGAAGATAAAAAAGAGATGAACAAAGGAGCCGTTCAGGAACCGAACGCATTTCTCGGCCGGCACATGATCAAAGCATCAACTGAATTATTCAGCATCCTCAAAGACATGAACGCCATAGACCGTGTCGGATTCAAGGATCTTGGAGCCGGAGGAATAGCCTGCGCCAGTGTGGAGCTTGCCGACACATCGGGATACGGTGCAATTATCGATATTGATAAGGTGCATACAGCCGGGCCGGGATTTGAACCGCATGTTATTCTCTGTGCCGAGACACAGGAACGGTATATGTGGGTAGCCCCTCCGGATCTGACGCCGGTAATCCTTAAACACTATAACAAGACATTTGCACTACCGGAAATTTCCCGCGGTGCCGCCGCCTCAGTGGTTGGTAAAATCACCGATGAGTCCGATTATATTGTCACTTCACAGGGTATTGAGTTAGTCCATGCACCAGCATATGAAGTTACCAAAGGCTTTCTCTATCATCGTGAAGTCGGCAAATTACCTGCAAACCCCGTTGAACCCGACATTGCAGAACCAAAAAATTATACAGATACCCTGCTGCAGATTCTCAGTCATGAAAATGTAGCCGATAAATCAGTGCTGTTTGAAAACTATGACAAACAGGTACAGGGCAGAACGCTGATTGATGCAGGCGACGGTGATGCCGGAGTAATGACCCCATATAACGAACCGCGGTATCCTGTCGAAATCCGGAATATCGGTATAACACTTACGACAGATCAAAATCCCAGACAGAATAAGATTGATCCCTATCAGGGAGCGGTAAATGCTGTTGCAGAATCATTCTGCAATACTGCAGCCTCCGGCGCACGATCAGTTGCTCTTTCAGATTGTCTCTGCTATGGAAATCCGGAAAAACCGGATCAGATGAGGCTCTTTGTCGAGGGCTGCAAAGGGGTAGCAGATGCCTCCTCTGCATTGGGAATACCCGTTATTGCCGGAAACGTCTCTTTGTACAATGAATCAGGGAACGGCTCTATCCCGCCCAGTCCGATGATATCTATTTTGGGTAAGTTGACAAATGCTTCTCAGGCTCTCACCTATGCTTTTAAAAGCAGCAATTCTATACTTCTCATCATTGGTGAAAGGAAGAATGAATGCGGCGGAAGTATCTACTATGATCTGCATGGAGAGATTGGAGCTGCCATCCCTACCCCGGATTTAGAAAACTTAAAATCAGCCGGTGAAGCGGTAGTACAGTGTGCAGAACAGAATTTGCTGCTCTCCTGTCATGATATTTCAGAAGGCGGTGCTGCGGCTGCACTGGCAGAGATGTCTATCGCTTCAGAAATCGGGTTCAGCGCAGATATACCGGGCTCCCTCAAAGAGGATAAAAAACTCTTTTCAGAGTCGTTCGGTTTTATTCTGGAGTGTTCGCAGGAACAGGTACAAAGTGTGAAAGAACTCTGTACGCAAAACGGTGTAGTTGCAGAAACTATCGGTGTAACCAACGATTCCCGAAATATAACAATCGGCAGTCGTATATCCTGTTCAGTCAAAGAAGCTGCTGAAGCATGGTACGGCGGATTGCGAAACAAACTGTAGAAGAACAAAGGAGCTTTATAGATGAGTGTTGATTATACTTCGGCCGGCGTGAATATTGAGGCCGGCAACCTTGCTGTTGAGAAAATTAAAGATTTGGCTGCTTCCACCTTCACTCCGCAGGTATTGACGGGATTGGGAAGTTTTGGTGCCTTTTATGATCTTGGAGAGGTTCTCCGTGATTATAAACACCCTGTACTTGTCCAGAGCATCGATGGAGTCGGGACAAAAATAATTGCAGCCGGTCTTGCCGGGAAATACGACTCAATTGGAAGAGACCTGCTCAGCGCCTGTGCAAATGACATTGTTGTTCATGGAGCAAAACCTCTTACATTCCTGGATTACATTGCAAATGACACCCTGGATCCCGATATTGTCGCAGAAATAGTCAGTGGTATGGCTGCCGGCTGCCGGGAAGAAGGCATCAGTCTTATCGGCGGAGAAACTGCCGAAATGCCGGGAACTTATCTTCCCGGAGAACATGACCTTGTAGGGATTGTAACCGGTGTCGTTGAGAAAGATGCTATTATTAATGGATCCGATGTAGAGCCTGGCGATGTTATCCTTGCGGCTGCATCAAGTGGACTGCATACCAACGGCTTTTCCCTTGCCCGAAAAGTATTGTTTGAGATTGCCGGACTTACTGTTGCCGATATCCTGCCGGGATCCGCCGAAGATGGGAATCCCCAAACAGTGGGCAGCATACTGCTGGAACCGCATATAAATTATACCTCATCTGTGCATGCCCTGCTTAAGTCCGGAATCACCGTTAAAAACATGGCGCATATTACCGGCGGAGGGCTTATTGAAAACGTCCCACGGGTAATGCCGAAAACAACCAATGCAGTTTTCAACCCAGGATCATGGCCGGTTCCCCGAATTTTTACCGCAATTGAAGAACTCGGCAATATCGATCAGTGGGAAATGTACAGAGCTTTTAATATGGGAATCGGTCTTACCGTGACAGTTCCTGCCGATGAGAAAAAGATTGCACTCTCGGCTATGCGGGAAGCCTTCAATTGCCCGGTTTTTGAGATCGGCCTCGTTACTGAGGGAACCGGGAAAACCATTCTAACCGGTATTAGCCGTACATCAGAAGGAGCGGACAAGTGAAAGTAGGAATAATAGAGTTTCCCGGAACAAACTGTGAGAGGGAAACTGCTGCTGCGGTAAGAAGAGCCGGCATGACTCCCGTACCATTTCGATGGAACAAAGATCCTGGGGAGCTTGAGAAACTTGACGGCTATATTATAGCCGGTGGATTCAGCTATGAGGACAGAAGCCGCTCCGGAATTATTGCAGCCATCGATCCACTGATGCCCTCTATTAAACGGGAAATTGAGAAAGGGAAACCCCTAATCGGCATCTGTAACGGTGCCCAGATTCTGCTTGAAACCGGAATGGTGCCCGGATTACCCGAATATCATCTTGGTGCAGCACTAGCAGCAAACAGAAGAGTGAAAAATGGCAATGTGCTGGGAACCGGGTTTTATAATGCCTGGGTAGATATAACTTTTGATAATGCACCGGAAAATTGTGCGTTCACCTCCGCACTGAGTCTCAATCAGACAATGCATATTCCCGCAGCCCATGCAGAGGGCAGATTCATCATTCCCGATTCACTTCTGGAGAAAATGATTGCACAAAAAATGGCTGTTTTTAGGTATTCTGATGAACATGGAAATATTGATGCAGAGTTCCCGGTAAATCCGAATGGATCGGTATATAATATTGCCGGAATCTGTAATCCTGCAGGAAATGTTCTGGCACTCATGCCGCACCCTGAAAGAACAGAGAATGGTGATGCAATTTTTACTTCCATGCGGAGTTATATAGAAAAACGACAAGCTGCCAATATTGATATCAATCAGATAAATCGGGGGATTTTTACAGAGAATGATATTCCTGAACCTGCAGAGAAAATGAGCGGCAGGTATCAGTGTCCTGAAAAAGCCAAGGAAGTCATTGTTGAACTTATTATAACGGACAACGAGGCAGTCTCGGTTGAGAATGCACTGCGGCATCGGAATATCCCGGTATCCATACGCCGCAGAACACATTGGGAGCTCTCTTTTACTGATGCTGCACCTCCTCATACAACATCTCTTATTGAACAGGCTGAAGCCAGTGGAGAACTCTACAACTCCAATAAAGAGAGTACTTGTACAGCAGCTGACATCAATCAGCCGTTCTCAAGATCACTGCTCATACGTGATTTTGCCGGCGAGGACACTTTGGGAGAACATAAAACCCATGCCCTGAAAAGCTGGTTCGGTATTTCAGGGGTTGCCCGGGTACAGCACAGTACTCTCTGGACAATAATCCCTGATACACAGGATATCGAAGAAGCGGGAAAAATTTGTGATGCCGCCGAGAACACTCATATATTCTCAAATCCTTATGCAAAAAGGAGATATATCTATGAATAAATCCCATGACAACTACCGGAAAATCATTACCGCCGCCGTCAGCCACTGCCTGACAGAAACAAACCTGCCTCTGCCGAAAAAAGTACGGGGTAAAGTTCGTGACTCGTATACCATAGACGGCCAAATGGTATTTGTCACAACAGACCGACAGAGTGCTTTCGACAGGATTCTTGCCTCAATCCCTTTTAAAGGACAGGTTCTAAATCTTACCAGTGCATGGTGGTTTGAGCATACTCGTCATATCATCCCCAATCATATGATAAGTATACCCGACCCGAATGTAACTATCGGGAAAAAGTGTGATGTTTTCCCTATTGAATTTGTAGTTCGGGGCTATATAACCGGGACAACTGATACAGCCCTCTGGACACAGTACCACAAAGGGGTAAGAAATTACTGCGGCATAGACTTCCCTGAAGGAATGCAGAAAAACGAAAAACTCACCAGTAACATCCTCACTCCTACAACCAAAGAGGCATCGCATGACCGTCCTATATCCCCGGAAGAAATTGTTTCTGAGGGTTGGATGGCCAAAGAGGATTGGGACGCTGCATCAAAAGCTGCGTTAGCATTATTTGCATTCGGACAGCAGGAAGCTGAAAAACGGGGTCTGATACTGGTTGATACAAAATATGAGATGGGTAAGGATGCAGACGGCACTATCACCCTTATAGATGAGATTCATACTCCTGATTCCAGTAGATACTGGCTGTCAGAAACCTATCAAGGGCGCGTGGATGAAGGGTTGGAACCGGAAAATATCGACAAAGAGTTTCTCAGATTATGGTTCAGGGAAAATTGTGATCCATATAATGATAAAGTACTTCCTGAAGCCCCGGTAGAGCTTGTTACCGAACTCGCTCTGCGGTACATAATACTCTATGAGATGATTACCGGGAATACGTTCAGTTTCCCAACCCTCGATGAGCTGAAAATTACGGCCGCAGAGAGACTGATTAAACTTTCGTTTAATTTAGAAGTTTTTGATTAATGTTTTATTGGTTTAGAAGTAATTGAGCCAATTACATAATTGGCTTTAGAAGTATGCTATACATACTTCTATAAATCATCAAAAAACTTCACGAATCAAAGTATGCTATGCATACTTTTAAATGATAAAGGTGGTACAAAATGGAAAAAATCGTAATAATAATGGGATCAGAGTCAGATGGTCCTCATGCTGAAAGAATAACAACAAAACTTGCTGACCTCAATTATCATGCAGAAATCTTTGTTGCCTCTGCACATAAGCAGCCGCGAAAGGTCTTGGAAATCATTGAAAAACACTCCGGAGAGCGTGCCCTTGTATACATAACTATTGCAGGACGATCAAATGCCCTCTCCGGTTTTGTAGCGGCAAACTGCAAATTTCCGGTGATTGCCTGCCCTCCCTTTGCAGATAAGGTAGATATGATGGTCAATATCCACTCTACCCTGCAGATGCCGAGCAACACTCCGGTGCTTACCGTTCTTGATCCGGGAAATGCTGCTCTTGCAGCAGCAAGAATCCTTAATCTGACAAAGAGTATGGAGTAACTATGTGTGGAATCGTTGGTATTATATCTGATAAACCTGTAGCCGGAGAGATATATGACAGTCTAATCCAACTCCAGCATCGCGGGCAGGATGCAGCAGGTATTATTACCTGCAATGAACGAATGCATTTAAAGACCGGACAGGGCCTTGTACGTGATATATTTCAGGATCGTCACATGAAACGGCTGAAAGGAAACATGGGTATTGGACACACCCGCTATCCTACAAGCGGCGGAAAGACCGGCACTGATGAAGTACAGCCCTTCTGGACCAGTGTACCCAACGGTATTGCATTTGCCCACAACGGGAATATCGTTAATTATGAAGAGCTGCGGAATGATGTAATCAATAATCGAAACAGATATCTGAATACTCATAGTGATTCTGAGATGCTTATGCAGCTCTTTGCAGATATATTGCAGCAGTGTCTGGGGAATAATCTTTCAAGCAAGACTCCCAATTCAACATTTTTCAATGCTCTCTGTTTTGCAGGAGCAGAGCTGTTCAACCTGACAAAAGGAGCTGTCTCAGCAGTAAGTATCATTAAGGACAGAGGACTCATCGCCTTTCGTGACCCGCACGGACTGCGTCCTTTGGTTATGGGTGAACGTATATCGACAGACAGCAAAACTCCGGAGCAAAAAGAGTATATATTCGCCTCTGAAGACACGATGTTCTACATGCTGGGATTTAAACGGGTTCGGGATGTAATTCCCGGTGAAGTAATCTTTATTTCCTCTGATGGAAAGATTCAATCCAAGGTTATAACGCAAAAATCATTCAACCCCTGCATATTTGAGTATGTCTATTTTTCGCGGCCCGATGCAATGATCAATAATATTAGTGTATACAGATCCCGCCTGAGGATGGGAGAAAATCTGGGGAAGAAATGGAAACGTGAATTTGGAGAACTTCGCCCTGATGTAATAATTCCGGCACCTTCAACTTCCAATACCATGGCTCTCGCTATGGCTCGGGAACTGGGAGTGAACTACTCCGAAGGACTGCATAAGAATCCTTTTATCGGGCGGACCTTCATTATGCCGAATCAGGAGCAGCGAAAACAATCCGTTCGGTACAAACTGGTTCCTCAGGAGTTGGAAATACGCAATAAAAATGTCATGATTGTTGATGATAGTATCGTCAGAGGTACCACCAGTAAAGAAATTGTTATGATGCTCAAAGAGTTCGGCGCAAAAAAAATCTATTTTGCCAGTGCCTGTTCACCGGTCGTCGCTCCCTGCTTTTACGGTGTCGATATTCCGACAAGTGAGGAGCTGATAGCTTCTACACAATCTGTAGATGAGATCTGCGAATACCTTGGAGCCGATCTTCTCATGTATCAGGATATTGAAGATCTTATTGAGGCAGTAATGAGAAAGGGAGACCATCACATTGACACACCCTGCTATGCCTGTCTTGGAGGAAGCTACATACATGAAAAGTAATACCTGTCAGCATATACTTATTATAGGGTCAGGGACCCGTGAACATGCTATTGCAAAAGCCCTTTCAAAATCGGCATCATCACCGATTATCAGCTGCCTGGGATCCACAGAAAATCCCGGGATCATGACAATCTGCAATGACACAGATGGGGTGTATAGGAAAGGAGATATAAACTCTCCGGAATCCACTCTCACTTTTGCTGAAGAAATTCAGGCTAATCTGGCAGTAATCGGTCCTGAAGCTCCTCTGGCAGCAGGAGTTCCGGATATACTCCGGGAACACAGTATCCCGGTACTCGGCCCTGACAAGAATCTTGCTAAAATAGAGACGAGTAAATCCTATGCAAGGAATTTTCTCTATCGGACGCTCCCGGAGTCCTGCCCGGATTTCCGGGTTATTTCTGATATATTTGAGGCGGAAATATTTCTCCTCCAGCTTGGGGATTCATATGTGATTAAAGCCGATGGATTAACCGGCGGTAAGGGAGTTAAGGTTTCCGGGGATCACCTTACCAATCTGGATGAAGCCATGACCTACTGTAGAGAGCTGTTAAAACCGGAAAATTCCCACATGGTAATTGAAGAGAAACTGTTTGGAGAAGAGTTCTCCCTTATGACCATTACCGATGGAGAGACCTGCATCCATATGCCGGCCGTCCAGGATCATAAACGTGCATACAATGATGACCTCGGGCCAAATACCGGTGGAATGGGAAGCTACAGCGATAGTGATCACAGTTTGCCGTTCCTGAGTCAGGAAGATATCGCAGAGGCTCGGCGGATGAATGAAAATGTAGTAGAGGTTCTTGGAAAAGAGCATGGAAAACCCTACCGTGGAATTCTCTATGGCGGATTTATGGCAGTTGCCCGAGGGGTAAAAATCATAGAGTACAATGCCCGGTTCGGAGATCCTGAGTCACTAAATCTCCTCACCCTGCTGGAATCAGATGCTGCAGAGCTGTTTGCCGCTGCGGCGCAGGGAAAACTGAGCAAAGTAAGTGCCGTTTTTAGTAAAAAAGCTTCTGTATGCAAGTATGCTGTTCCTCAGGGATATCCTGAAGCAGCAGTAAAAGGATCTCCGGTGCACACCACAGAGGTTGATAAAATTGTCTCTGCAGAACTCTATCTTGGATCTGTAGATATACAGGATGGAATTCTGGTAACGGGAGGTTCCCGAACAGCCGCAGTCGTTGCAGTAGGAAATACCATTGCAGAGGCTGAAACTATAGCAGAAAAAGCGGTCTCCGCTATTGAAGGGGATCTCTTTCATCGAAACGATATTGGAACAGCACCCTCACTCGAGAAACGAATCAATCATATGAAAACTCTCAGGGAGCATCCATGACTGCATCAACCAATACCAGACCTGTTCGCCTGGGAATTCTCGGATCCACCAGAGGAACTGATATGCAGGCTCTTATTGATGTCATCGCCGCGGGATCTCTTCAGGCTGAAATTGCAGTAGTCCTCTCAGACAGACCCCGTGCATTTATTCTTGAGAGAGCGGCACAGTATGGTATATTATCAAGTTTTGTTTCAGCATTTACCGGCCCGAAAGGCAAGAGAGTAAAAAAGGATCGAACCACCTATGATAATGAATTAAGTTCAATTCTCAAGGAGTCTGGTGTCGATCTGGTGCTGCTGATCGGTTATATGCGTATTCTTTCTCCGGATTTCTGTGAGATTTGGAGAAACAGAGTTGTCAATGTTCATCCATCACTCCTGCCGGATTTCTCCGGGGGTATGGATACTGATGTACATACTGCGGTGCTGACTGCAAAAAGAAAAAAAACCGGCTGCACAGTACATCTGATAACACCGGAGCTTGATGCAGGACCGATAATCATGCAGAAACGATGTCTAGTCTATGAAGAAGACACGGCTGAAACACTAAAAAAACGGGTTCAGGAGCTTGAAGGGGCGGCACTTATTGATGTTGTGAGAGATTTCCATCAAAATGGTTACTTCACAACGATATAAAAAGGAAGATAATATGAACAAAGAACTAGTTGTGATTAAACGAGCACTGATTTCAGTATCCAACAAAGAGGGTTTGGCAGAATTTGCTGCCGGACTGCATAATCTGGGAGTAGAGATTATTTCTACAGGCGGCACCTCACGTACATTGAAGGAGCAGGGGATCCCGGTACGTGATGTCTCTGAACTGACCAAATTTCCTGAAATGATGGACGGCCGGGTTAAAACCCTGCACCCCCTTGTTCATGGAGGTATACTGGGATTACGTGATGAGCATGCTGAAGTTGCCGCAGCTCACGATATTCAATGGATCGATCTTGTTGTCTGCAACCTCTATCCATTTGAAGAGACCATTAACAAACCTGAAACAGATCTGGATACTGCAATAGAAAATGTTGATATCGGCGGACCAACCATGATTAGGTCAGCAGCAAAGAATGTCGGGTGGGTGGGTATCATTACCAATCCGGCAGAATATTCTTCCATTCTGAGTGAGATGACTGAGTCCGGCGGCCTTAGCTACAGCACAAGAATGAAACTTTGTGCGGCAGCGTTCAGACATACTGCGCAGTACGATGCCCTCATCCAGCAATACCTTACTGAAGAAAAATTTCCGGAAGAGGTAACTTTAACCTATCGAAAATTCAGCAGCATGCGGTATGGAGAGAATCCTCATCAGGAAGCGGCTGCATACAGATCAGTTCTGCCTCCCTCCCAACGTGATGCAATATCAATTCTTGATGCAGAAATTCTAAACGGAAAACAGCTCTCCTATAACAATATCAATGATGCCTTTGGAACGCTGGAAACTCTCCGGGAATTCAGCAAACCAGCCTGTGTGGTAGTAAAACACGCAAATCCCTGCGGTGCAGCGGTAGGAACCGACATCATGGATGTTACAAAGCGAGCCTTTAATGCAGACAGCTTATCTGCATTCGGCGGAGTTGTGGCAATCAACAGAACGTGCACAAAAGAGATTGCTGAATTTTTCCGTAAAATATTTTTTGAGATCATGATTGCCCCGGATTACGAACCGGCGGCTCTGGAAATACTACGCAAAAAGAAAAATCTTAGAGTTCTGCAGACTGGTGAAATTATGCCGTTAAACTCGGCAACAGTCTTAAAAGCCATTGGCGGGGGAATACTGCTTCAGGATAGAGATGTCTCTGTAATTACAGTACCCTCTCTCAGAATAGTTACCGCAAAGCAGCCTTCACCGGAAGATATCACTGATATGCTTTTTGGGTGGAAAGTACTAAAACATGTAAAATCTAACGGTATTCTTACCGCAAAGAATCTGACAACCCTGGGAATTGGACCCGGACAAGTATCCAGAGTTGATGCTGTCAAGATTGCTCTAAGAAAATCGGCCGTTACCGCAGGATCAGTCCTCGCCTCAGATGCATTTTTCCCCTTCCGGGACAGTATTGATGCCATTGCCGAATCAGGTATCAGTGCTATTATTCAACCCGGCGGATCTGTACGAGACAATGAGGTAATTGAAGCCTGCAATGAACACGGGATTGCTATGGTCTTTACTGGAGTACGTTGTTTCAACCACGGGTAGTACAAAAACGTACTGTGTTTTTTAGAGTTCTTACTCTTTTTTAGAATGTTTTTCAATAATAGTTTGCCGAATCGTAAAAAACTTGATATAATGTGTATACATACAGTTTATCGCTAACGCAGAGGAAACTACCGACTATTGGTTTTCTCGTACAATATCGGGGATTTGAAATGATATCGGTTATATTCGATTGTCATTTGCCATTTCAGAACCCATATGTATTGGTCTTATAAAGACCAATCAACTCAAGAAAAATCGTTCTTTTCAGACCTATCAGTTAAGTTTTTTGAAGAAAAATCATTCATCAAATAACTTAAAATCTATGTAAACATGGATCCTCAGGTATCAAACAGACGATTTTGACAACTTTAGATTAACGGATGAATATAATGAATAAAGAGTACAATCGCGGGAGGGAGCTCGTCTCCACTCTGCTGGCAGAGAACCCTAATTATGCTGACATTCTTACCAATCCTGAACTTAGTGTGGAGGAAGGTATCCAGCAGCTTCGTGAACGCATATTGATCCAGTTTCAGGAGCATCCTAAAGCTTTTGCCTACTATAATGGTACTGAAAAGGGAGAAAAAGCATTTTTCAAACTTTCATGGCGTGATTTCTCATTTATCAGAATTCTTGATTACCTGGAACATGAGGGTGAACAGTTTCCCGACCCGAATAATAACGATAAGCTAGTTATATCCCGGCCTTTTTCCATGCTCCGTGAAACAGCGCTTGGTAAAAATATTCCCAAATCAGAAGACCTTCTGGAGGACTTGCTGAATCTTTTACGTCAGGTCAACGGTACTGCCAGACCCACCATTCCCAGCAGAAAAAATGTATTGGAGTGGATGGAAAAACACCCAACAGGTCTTGATACTGAAATTATTAACCGACGTAAAAAAAACCAGAAACGCATTATTAAGCTATTGATTCCCAGGATTAAAAGAGAAATTAAAGCAGTCGTACCAGAAAAAACTACTAACGAAAAATCCGAACATCATCAGAGAAAAAGATTCACCGTCAGCCCGGATATGAGCGACAGAGCTGTTGGGGATAAAATTGAGCATTGGTGGGATAATGATCTTTTCCACCTCCAGCATGCAGTCAAAACACCGGAAGATTTACAGATATTTTTAGATAACAGTCTCTCTGAAGAGACCATGCAAATTATGAAAAATGCTAAAAGCAAAGGAATCCCCTTCTTTGTAACTCCTTACTTTTTATCTCTTCTGGATACAATATCCGGCAGTCGAACAGGATATGCAGACCAGGTTATCCGGGATTATGTCCTCTATTCAGATGAATTGGTAAACGAATTCGGAAAAATAAGAGCTTGGGAAAAAGAGGATCTTGTAGAATCGGGAAAACCAAATGAAGCAGGGTGGCTTCTCCCTTCCCATAATATCCATCGTCGATATCCCAATGTAGCAATATTTATCCCCTCAACTATGGGTCGTGCCTGCGGCGGTTTGTGTGCTTATTGCCAAAGAATGTATGATTTTCAAAATGGAAGGTTGAATTTCAACCTGGAAAAGCTACGGCCTAAATTAGACTGGAATACACAGCTAAACAACCTTATGAAATATTTTGAGAACGATTCTCAACTAAAAGATATACTGATCACCGGCGGCGATGCCATGATGAGTTCAGTCTTATCTCTGGAGAAAATCCTGGATGCCGTATATGAAATGGCAAAAAGAAAAATAGATGCAAACAAACTCAGACCGGATGGTGAAAAATATGCTGAAATCGTCCGGGTCCGACTAGGAACAAAAATTCCTATTTACCTGCCTCAGCGAATAAATAAACGCCGGGTTGCTGTCCTGAGAAAATTTCGGGAAAAAGCATCAGAAATCGGTATTCGCCAGTTCATTATTCAAACCCACTTCTCCACTGCAATGGAAGTTACTCCGGAATCTGAAAAAGCTGTCGGAAAACTGCTGGCTGCCGGGTGGACAGTGACAAATCAGGAAGTGTTCACTGTCTCTGCTTCCAGGCGGGGACATTCGGCCAAATTACGCCAGGTACTAAATGATATTGGCGTTCTTCCCTACTACACTTTTACCGTTAAGGGATATTTGGAAAACTCGTACTATTTTGCAAACAATTCCCGCTCTATCCAGGAACAGATTGAAGAAAAATCGATTGGCCGGGTGGATCCTAAATATTACAGCAAAATTCGGGGATTCATGAAAACTGCTGAGCAAATGAAGGAACAGGTACATCAAATCAGGGCTGCTGAAATGATCCCATTCCTGGCAACTGATAGAAATACCATCAACCTGCCCGGAGTAGGAAAAAGTAACACATACAGGACTATAGGTATTACCGATGACGGCAGGAGAATCCTGGCTTTCAAGCAGGATCAAAGCCGACCGCACAGTCCCGTTATGGATTCTATGGGTGATATCATAATAGTTGAGTCTAAATCCATTGCTCAGTATTTACGGCAGCTTGAAAAGCTTGGGGAAAACATTGAGGAGTACGAGAGTCTCTGGGGATATTCTGCAGGATATATTGAACCGAGAATTCCTATTTATGAGTATCCTGGATATCAGTTTACCGTAACAGAAAAATTTACTAATCTGGTACCCACATCACCCTAGTACTGCCCTGTACACCGTTAGACAAATGCTCGGAATACTCATCGCTTCCGTGAAGTTTGTTGAAAACAAACTTCTAAGACTGAAAATGAGATAAAAAATCTTAATTTTTTATCTCATTTTCAGTCCATCCACGATAAACTCCATGCGATTGACCACATTAACCTCACTCATCCCCGAATCCATATCAAGAAAAAGAAGATTCAGGGCTGGGTAGAGGGTCTTCATACGTTTTTCCACACCTCTGGCAATAACATGATTAGCTATGCAGCCAAAAGGCTGCAGACATACAACCGTATTTATCCCCTGCTCTGCGAAGGTCGCTATATCTCCGGCAAGCAGCCATGTCTCACCAAACTGATTTATCAAATCCAGCACTCCGGATGCCTTTGCCGCCATACTGCTTATGGGATGAAAAGGAGTTATATCTCCATTAAAATCCTTCAACACACCATTCGCCTGATTAAACAGCCGATCTACAAATCCTTCAGCTCTGCTAAGCAGGTGAATTACCGCATATTTAACTTTCTCAATATTCTTTTTGGCATTATACGGCGTTGACATAAGCGGAATAAGGAAAAAATCAATCAACGGCGGAATCTCCGGTTGAATACCTCTGTCAATCAGCCAATCGGTGGTATACAGATTTCCAAATGGATTGAATTTTACATAAATTTCACCGACAATACCTACTTTAGGTGCAACTTTTTTCTCCATAGGCAGATGGTTAAATTCACTTACCGCTCTATTCATAAGCTGCATCATTTTCTTTCTACCGTTGTGATGAATCAACTCCTTGCCCAGATCAATATATTTTTGAACCAGAATCATTGCTGATCCTTTTTCTATCTCCCGAACCGAGGCGTAATAGTAAAGTTTAGCAAGCACATCTCCAAAAATAAGTCCGTACAGAGCAGTCATGGCAAAAGGAAGTGCCCGCACACGAAACCCCGGCTGCTCATTCAGTGATTTCTTTCCACGGGTAGTGGTTGAGGCTGTAACTACAGGAATATGATCATACCCGGCTTTCAGCATGGCCCGCTTAAGCAGGGAAACATAGCTTGATGCCCTGCACTGCCCTCCAGTCTGTGTTAGGCCAACCGCTACCTGATTCAGATCATACTTCCCGCTTCTCAGGGCTTTCAGCAAATCTCCAATTACGATAGTAGCTGGATAACAGATATCATTATTTGAGTAGCGTAGTCCCAACTCAATACTTTCCCGGTCTCCTAAGGGAAGAACCTCAATCTTATAACCCTGATGGCGGAAAGCGGCAATTATAAAATCTGTATAAAACGGTGAGAACTGTGGAGCAAGAACCGTAAGCCCTTTATCTTTTTGTTTAAAAATTCTGGTTTCACGTCGGGGTATGCATTCTCCTTTATGCGTATCTTTTCTCTGCTTAAGCGATTCAATAAGTGATCGCAGCCGCAATTTTACAGAACCGGGGCTGGTCATCTCATCAATTTTAATAACTGTCGGATTTTTCCCATACTCATTCATGATGGACTTAACTTCATCAACCGTAAGAGCATCCGGACCGCAGCCGAAAGAGTTCATCTGGATAACTTCAACATTCTTCTGCCGCCCGGCCCAGTGTGCAGCATGGAACAACCTGTTTGGAAATGACCATTGTGTCAGTACCTGCACGTTTGGAAGC
>CAZMOX010000013.1:27359-36090 GCA_964567895.1 uncultured Spirochaetales bacterium
AGAGAAGATATTCTGTACAACTTTTTTTCAAAAGGCCAATATCATGAAAACTTACCGGTGGAGAGTCAAAAGGAATACCAAATCTTTCTTCAGGGTTGATAGATGATTCAATAACCTGAGGGTATCCGGTAACAATCGGACAATTATATTTATTTATAACATTTTTAAACTCTTTTCTCGTATACCGTACTTTGGGATAAAATATTCGATCAACCTTTTTCTCAGCAAGATTAAAAATGTGTCCGTTTGTCAGCTTAGCCGGAAAACAGATATTTTCCGACATAACCGTTCCATATCCTTTTTCTGCAAGTGCTACAGTTGATACATCTGAAAGAACCACTTCACATCCAGCCTCGGTAAATAGTGTGGACCAAAAAGGGAAATCTTCCCAGATATTTAATACACGGGGAATGCCAATGCGTAAAACAGATTCTTCCTGACTCTTTTTTAAAACTCTGTTAAAAAGAAGATTCTGCTTAAAATCGGCAAGATTCTCACCCTTTCGACTTCCTGCAGCCTGATTACTGAATATCTTTTCACACTTATTGCCCGTATAAAATCGTGCCGGTTTCCCATCACCCCCTATTCGGTCAGAGTAGGTAAGAATCGTAATTTCACACCGGTTTTCGCACCCCTGACAAATTGCCGTTTTTCTCTTGTAGTTTAGGGCATTGTCAATCTTATTCCATGCCGGAAATTTAGTTTCGGGTACAGGGATCGAAGTTTCCTGAATACAGGTATCTCTAGCAAGCAGTGCTGCACCCCATGCACCCATTAATTCAGACCTGTCAGGTCTGATAACATTTCTCCCGGTAACCAGCTCCATAGCCCTGAGAACTGCCGGATTTCTAAATGTCCCCCCCTGAACTACAATATTGGGACCCATAACATTAGAATCGGTTATTTTAAGTACTTTATTTAAACAGTTTCTGATTACTGAGTAGGCAAGCCCCGCTGATATATCGCTAACGTCACCCCCCTCACGTAAAACCTGCTTTACTTTGGAGTTCATAAATACCGTACAACGGGATCCCAGATCATAAGGATATTTTGCAAGGCATGCCATTTCCGCAAACTCCTCAACACCAAAACCCAGTGAGTTTGCGAAGGTCTGTATAAATGATCCGGATCCCGAAGAACAGGACTCATTCAATTCAATATTATGTACAACTTGATCCTTCACAAAGACAGCTTTCATATCCTGTCCGCCAATATCGAGGATAAAGGATACATTCGGTTCAAAAAAACTTGCACCCCGAAAATGGGCCAGTGTCTCTACATGCCCTTCGTCAAGTGAAAAAGCGAATTTTATTAAATCTTCGCCATACCCGGTTACGGATGAGCGGGTAATCTTTATCTGGAGGTTCTCACTCCTGATAAGTCCGCGCAGTTCCTGCAGCCCCTTTAGTACGGTCTCTACCGGATTACCTTTATTAATTGAGTAGAAGGTATACCCTAATCTGCCATCCTCATCAATCAATACTATTTTTGTAGTGGTAGAGCCAGAATCTATACCAAGAAAAAGGTTCTTCCCGTTAAAATCACTGAGTTCAGCCGTCTTAATGGCGTATAAAGATTTTTTCTTATCCCACTCCTTTTTCTCTTTTTCATCAGTAAAAAGTGGATCGAGAAATCCGGATCTGACTATCTGCATATCCTGAGATTCTTTAACTTTTTCAATGAGTTCTCCAAGAGTAAATTTAATACCCTCATTTTGAGATCGAAGTGCTGCGCCAGCAGCTGGAATCCGATCCGGAGTTAGCAGTGGGTCAATCTGTGTCGGATCTACGGTGTCAGCATCCGTCAAACCAACAACTTCCAGGAATGTACGTTTCAGCTCAGGCTGAAAATAGAACGGTCCGCCGGCAAACAGCAGTTTCGGTTTGATCTCCACACCTCGCGCCAGTGCACTGATAATCTGAAAAGATACAGCGCGATATATAGAAGCCGCTATATTCTCAGGCGAGACGTCTCTGCTTATCAGGTTTTGGATATCTGTTTTTGCAAAAACCCCGCAGCGCGAAGCTATGGAATAGCAGGTGGTGCTATTTTCTGCAGCTCGGCTTAGTTCCTCAACGGGTATATGCAGCAGGGCTGCCATCTGATCAATAAAAGCTCCGGTTCCTCCTGCACAGTTACCATTCATTCTGATATCAGGTCGCAGCATTTCATCAAAAAATATTATTTTAGCGTCTTCACCGCCAAGATCAATAAATGTTCGTATTTCCGGCATCCACCGTTTCACCACCTCAGCAGAGGCAGATACTTCCTGAACAAAGGGCATTCCGGTTCTTTCCGCAACACCCATACCGGCTGTTCCGGTAAATAATACAGAGACATTACTCTCTGATCCATGACTCGCCTCTATTTCCTGAAGTATTTCAAGAAGTGTAGAAAAGACTTCCGCATTGTGGCGTATATAATTACCATAGAGTATTTTGCCTGACTCATTGGTCAGCACTGCTTTTGCAGTTGTTGAACCTATGTCTATTCCTAATCGAAGATTATCACTCATGTATGCTCTTCAGACCTCACCGTATCATATACTAATGAACCATTTGAGGGCAAGCGTTCGGTACTATGATATTATTGGGGCAGGGATTATTATTACCCCAAATAAGGTCTTGCATCAGTTCGAGTTTTATAGCAATATCCCCCTTAAACTTGACGACCTATTTAATGAAACAGTATAATATTGTGTGCGTAAACGTTAACGCAAACAATTATGTATAATTTGGAGGCAAAAAATGTCCACAACCCCTCATGTTATTGGGATAGATTATGGATCAGATTCATGCCGGGCTGTTATTGTAAATACAGAAACTGGAAATATTGTTAGTAGTGAAGTTTTTGAGTACCCCCGTTGGAAGAAGGGATTGTATTGTGATCCAGCTAAAAGTCAATTTAGACAGCACCCACTTGACTATATTGAAGGTTTGGAATTTGTGGTTAAGGGAGCTGTCAGCAAAGCCCCTGAAGATACTGCAGCATCAATTGCCGGGATCTCCATAGACACTACCGGATCCACACCTGTGGCAGTCACAAAAGAGTGTATACCTCTCTCTTTAACAGATAAATTCTCTGATGATCCGGATGCCATGTTTATACTCTGGAAAGACCATACGGCAATCAAGGAAGCTGATGAAATAAACTCATTTTCCCGTAGCTGGGGCGGCATAGACTATACAAAATTCGAGGGCGGCGTATACTCCTCTGAGTGGTTCTGGGCAAAAGTTCTTCATATCCTACGGGGCAATACAGCAGTACGTAATGCTACTTATTCCTGGGTAGAACACTGTGACTGGATGCCCGCACTCCTCACGGGATGTACAAAACCTGAAAATGTGGTAAGGAGCCGCTGCGCTGCAGGACATAAAGCCATGTGGCATGAAGATTTCGGAGGACTTCCTTCTGATACTTATTTGACCGGGATAGATCCTCTTCTATCAGGGCTGCGCAGCAGACTCTATACCGAAACAGCAGCTTCTGATGTCCCTGTCGGCACTCTCACGGAAGAGTGGAGCAGCCGCCTTGGCTTACCATCAGGGGTTATCGTTACCGCTGGTGCTTTTGATGCGCATATGGGAGCCGTTGGAGGCCAGATATCTTCCGGCTCCTTATTAAAGGTTATGGGAACATCAACGTGTGATATGATCGTTTCTTCACCCGAAGAATTTAAGGATACACTTGTTCCGGGTATCTGCGGCCAGGTAAATGGTTCTATTGTACCCGGGATGATTGGCCTTGAAGCCGGCCAATCAGCTTTTGGGGACTTATTTGCCTGGTTTAAACAACTTCTCGTCTGGCCCCTCCGTAATATTGAAGATGAACAATTACTAAAATCTCTTTCCGCGCCAATTCTGAAAGATCTGGACGATGAAGCCGCAAAGCTTGCACCTGATGAAAGCGGTGTCCTGGCTCTTGATTGGCTGAATGGGCGAAGAACTCCGGATGCAGATCAGACGCTTAAAGGTGCCATAATGGGTCTAACCCTTGGTAGTGATGCTCCCCGTGTATATCGGTCTCTTGTTGATGCTGCCGCTTTTGGGGCTCGAAGGATTACAGAGCGTTTTGAAGAGAGTGGTGTTGAAATTAAAGATGTTATTGCAGTGGGCGGTGTTGCTAAAAAATCACCCTATGTTATGCAGACTGTATGTGATGTTATAAACAAACCCATACGAGTTGCATCCGAAATGCAGACAGTAGCACTGGGAGCAGCTATATTTGCGGCTACTTCTGCAGGCATATACCCTTCAGTAGAAGAGGCTCAGAAATCTATGGGAAGCGGTTTTGAAAAAACCTATACACCTGACCCTGCAGCAGCTGCTATATATGACACCTTATACAAAGAGTACATTGAATTCGGTGCTTTTGTCGAAAAACAGACCAGAGGATAAAACACTATGTCATCATTTACTGAATTAAAACAAGAAGCCTACGAAGCAAACATGGAGATACCCAGGCAGCAGCTTGCAATATATACATTCGGAAATGTAAGTGCATTTGATAAACGCCGTGGGGTCTATGCCATAAAACCTAGCGGAGTTCCTTATGCAGAACTGCGGGTCGAGGATATGGTGATTGTTGATCTGGATAATAATATTATTGAAGGCCATCTAAACCCATCATCAGACAGTAAGACACATACCGTTTTATACCGTGAATTTCCCGGCATAGGTGGAATTTGCCATACCCACTCTCCCTATGCAGTTGCCTGGGCACAAGCAAAATGTGAAATTCCCATTTTAGGAACAACTCATGCCGATCATTCAGTAAAATCAATACCAGTGACAGTAGAACTGACAGAGAGTGCAATTAACAAAGACTATGAAGAGGCTACTGGTAACAGCATTGCAGCGCTCTTTACAGGAATTCAAATCAACGGATTAAAATTCCTGGAGAATGAGATGGTTCTGACGGCATGTCACGGACCTTTCACCTGGGGAGTAAATGCCGCAAAAGCCATATATAACAGCAGAGTTCTGGAAGAGATTGCGAAAATGGCTTATCTAACTCTTGCAATCAACCCGAATATCACTCCTCTGAGTAAAGCAATTAAAGAGAAGCATTTCTTCAGAAAGCATGGAGAAAATGCTTATTACGGACAAAAATAGTTGAAACAGGAGCACAATATGATTAACTGGAAGAAAAAAGAAGTATGGTTTGTTACAGGAAGTCAGCATCTTTATGGTGATGAGACCTTAAAACAAGTAGCAGAAAATTCAGAAATAATAGCCACAGAACTCAACAACTCAGCTGCTGTACCAGTTTCGATTATACGCAAAAACACCGTTAAAACATCTCAGGAAATACTCTCTATCTGTAGAGAGGCAAATAGTTCCTCATCCTGTATAGGGCTAATATTCTGGATGCATACCTTTTCACCAGCTAAAATGTGGATAGCGGGACTCACTCAGTTGAAGAAACCTTTTCTCCATCTTCACACCCAGTTCAACCGGGACATTCCCTGGAACACGATAGATATGGACTTTATGAATCTAAACCAATCAGCACATGGCGGTCGGGAATTTGGGTATATATGCTCCCGTATGAATATTGAGAGAGCTGTGGTATCCGGACACTGGAAAAATCCTGGAGTGCAAAAAAAAGTAGGAACCTGGGCACGTGCCGCCACCGCTTGGCAGGATTTGCAGACCGGCAGTATTGCACGTTTCGGAGATAATATGCGGGATGTTGCAGTAACTGAGGGTGATAAAGTCGAAGCTCAGATCAAATTGGGATTTTCCTGTAACGGCTACGCTCTGGGAGATCTTGCAGTAGTTGTTGAACAGGTTGAAGATACCGCAGTTACTGAATTAATCGAAATATATACTGAATTATATACTATTGCTGAAAACCTTCTTCCCGGAGGGACACGGCATACAGAATTACGAACTGCAGCAAAAATTGAGGCTGGTATGCGAAAATTTCTGCAGTCCGGCGGTTTCACTGGCTTTACCACTACTTTTGAAAATCTGTACGGACTAAATCAGCTCCCAGGACTTGCCTGTCAAAGATTAATGGCTGAAGGGTATGGATTTGGAGCCGAAGGCGACTGGAAAACCGCTGCTCTGGTCAGAGCTATGAAAGTCATGTCTGATGGTCTGCCGGGGGGAACTTCGTTTATGGAAGATTATACATATCATTTGGATCCGGACAACGCTCTCTGCCTTGGTGCGCATATGCTTGAAGTTTGTCCAAGTATTGCTAATCCTGTTACTAAACCATCACTGGAAATCCATCCTTTGGGCATTGGCGGAAAAGCTGATCCAGCAAGACTTGTCTTTTCTTCGCAAGCAGGAGCCGCACTAAATGCATCTATGATGGATATGGGCGGGAGGTTTCGTCTTCTGGTGAATACAGTAGATGTAGTAGATCCTGAGGAGAATCTTCCAAAGCTTCCAGTTGCCAGAGTAGTATGGAAACCCCACCCAAATCTGGAAACTGCTTCAGCTGCCTGGATTTATAGCGGAGGGGCTCATCACACGGGATTTTCCAAGGCTCTTACTACAGATTTTCTTGAGAATTTTGCCTCTATGGCAAATATAGAGTGTATCGTTATCGATAAACAAACAAGAATTCGTGACCTAAAAAACGAACTGCGATGGAATAGTTCTGTTTATTAGCAAAATAATTAGTAAATTTCTTACAAAAATAGAGACCTATCTGCTGAGCCATGAGTAGATAGATTTTTAATTAATCAATTTTTTTCTGTATCCGCAGCCTCAACGATCTTGTCTATCTTGAACTCCATAGAACTTTCCACTCCAACATTCCCTGTTACATCTATATATCTAAGCTTCAGCTCTATCCATATCTTATTGTCAGGTTTGCCTAAGAAGGTAACGGAGTCACCAACATCCATTGAGATCCAGTCGGTAAAGACACCATCACGATTATCATCATAACTGTATTGGAAGGTTCCACCATACTCATAAGAGGGATCAGTCCCAGTCAATGTCACTTCACTAACTAGAAGTTGACCATTGGTCACCTGGCTTCCTGCACTATCTTTGATATCCCAAATTGGGGCTGCAGGCCGTTCATAATCTATATAGAAGGAACGTTCTGATAATGGACTGATGTTTGATGCACGATCGACATATCTAATCCTTATCGTATATTTTGTATTCTCATCCTCTATACCTTCAAAGCGTCTTTCACTACCAAGGGGCAGACGAATCCAATCTGAAAAATCATCTGAATCATTAAGAGCATAGCTGTACTCGAATATTCCTCCTGCCTCATCTACCGGGTCTCTAGCGGTAAGAACCGCAGATAGATTCAGCACTCTATCTTCAAATATCACCTGACCATCAGTGTCTTCCAGTTTCCATTGGGGCGGAGCAGGAATGTTTCGATCAACGAAAAAGGTCTTCTCTTTTATTGAACTCAAATACCCAGCAGCATCACGGAATCGAATCTGTACCCGATATTGTACACTCTCTAAATAGGCTCCCTCAAAACTTGTGTAATAGCCTACAGGGAGTTGTGTCCAGGGAAAGAATGGGTCCTCTCTGATTTGCAAGTGATATTCAAAGACACCACCTGCCGGCTCACCAGGAGGAGCCGTTGAATACAACCGCACCGGGGCATTTAGGGCATCCTCTTTAGATCCCACCTGTACACCATACGTATACCGTATCAAGCTCCAGAAAGGAGGTTCGGGGCTCTTTTTATCAATTGTGAATGTTCTGGTAGAGACTTCTGAGACATTTCCAACTGCATCTCTGAAACGTATCTCAGCAATATACTGGGTTTGAGTATGTTCTTTGGTATCAAATACCTTCATCCCATCTGCCACAAGTGTACTCCATTCTGAAAAGTTCTTCTCATCCGCCTTTTTGAAGCGATACTCAAATACCCCTACCTTTTCTCCTGAAGGCTGAGTTGCATGCAATTCAGCAGGGGTCTGGATATTTGTCTGATCAAATACATCTGCTCCGTTATCTCCTGTTACCAAACTCCACAAAGGGGCATCCGGAACTTTCCGGTCAATCGAAAAATCTTTGGTCAATATTTCACTGGAGTTACCTGTAGCATCATTAAAACGAATCTGAAGCGTATAAAATACTGACCTGTTCTCCTCACCGGCAAACTCAATTCTATTATTTTCATCAATCTCAACCCAAGATGTATAAGATTCCAGCTCACTGATCAGTACTCTATACTGTGAAATTCCACCTTGCTCTCCTACAGGAGCTATAACCTTTAGGAATGCAGAATCAGTGATGGCTTTACCTGAAGGAATCTCCCTATTATTTATATCCCGCAAATCCCACTGTGGAGCTTCTGGTATTTCCCTATCAATAGTGAAAGATTTTTCCAAAACTGGACTGGTATTCCCGGAAATATCAGAAAAACGGATCCTGACTGTATAATCTATGACAGCATCTTCAACACCTGTAAAATCCTGAGAGTTACCAATGAAAAGTTTCTGCCACTCAGTGAAGGTCCCATCATCATTTCCATCATAGCTAAACTCAAAACTAACAAATTGTTCACCTTTTGGAATTCTTGCAAACAGTTTTACCGGGACATTGATAATATCACCCACTTGATTCCCTTCACTTCGCAAGTCCCAAGTAGGAGAAGGTGGAATGGTTTTATCAATATATATTCCATTTGAATAAAGAACCTCATCCATGAGAGGGGTTGTATTACCTGCAGCATCAACGAATCTGAGAGTGAATTTTGTCAGATCAAGTTCTTTACCTGAGGCAATGTTGAA
>CAZMOX010000014.1:0-9774 GCA_964567895.1 uncultured Spirochaetales bacterium
TTTTCAGCCATTTGAATTGTAAAGCATGATAAATTCTTGAAATTTTATGAAAATCTCTTCATAGTACGATAAGCAGAAATTTCAAAGGATAAACTATGAGTAAGAATTTATATCAAAAAG
Source organism: uncultured Spirochaetales bacterium (assembly GCA_964567895.1). Classification (GTDB taxonomy): domain Bacteria; phylum Spirochaetota; class Spirochaetia; order JABMQR01; family JABMQR01; genus JABMQR01. The sequence continues at coordinate 121 of CAZMOX010000014.1, forward strand.
TTTGGGACACGCATACAGTCGCCCAGCTTTTGGACGGATCCACCCAGTTATTTATCGGGACACATTTGATTCATGAGGTAACGAGCCCGCAAGCATTCGGCATGCTCGAAGAACGAGGTCTTAAGGTTCAGTACCCTGAAAGAACCTTTGCAACAGTTGACCACATTGTCCCTACAAATGAGACCAGTGAACCATACAGTGATCCCTTGGCTCAGAATATGATCGATGCGATTCGACGCAATACAAAAGCCCATGGTATCACCTTTTTTGATACCGACACTGGTAAACAGGGTGTTATCCATATTGTCGGCCCGGAACAGGGAATAACTCAACCGGGTATGACCATAGCCTGCGGAGACTCCCACACCAGTACTCACGGAGCCTTCGGAGCCATTGCTTTTGGTATCGGAACCAGTCAGGTTCGTGATGTTCTTGCAACACAGACTATGAAAATGAATAAACTAAAAGTACGGCGTATTAATGTGACCGGCACGTTAACTGAAGGCGTAACCGCCAAGGATATCATCCTGCATATTCTGAAAGAGTTGGGTGTGAACGGAGGAACCGGTTTTGCCTATGAATATGGCGGGGAAGTGATAGATCGACTATCAATGGAAGAGCGTATGACTATTTGCAATATGTCCATTGAGGGGGGAGCCCGCTGCGGGTATATCAACCCTGACCAGATCACTTTTGATTATCTTGAGAGCCGTCCCTACTCTCCAAAGGGAGAATCCTGGGATAAGGCAGTTGAAGATTGGAAAGCACTGGCCAGTGCTGAGGATGCTGATTATGATGATGAAATGACCTTTGCAGCAGCAGATATCGACCCTACAGTGACTTGGGGTATTAATCCCGGTCAGGGCATTGCTATAGATCAGAAAATTCCTCTGGTGGATGATCTGGCTCCGGAACTGCAGAACAGTGCCAGAGAAGCCCTGGAGTATATGGATTTCCAGGAAGGCCAGTTAATTGAAGGAACTCCGGTTGATGTAGTATTCATTGGTTCCTGTACCAATGGAAGGTTAAGCGACCTGCAGGAAGCAGCTAATGTTCTGAAAGGACATACTGTTGCTCCCGGCGTAACCGCACTTTGTGTGCCCGGATCCCAGATTGTGGCTGTTCAGGCTGAAAAGTTGGGATTGGATAAAATCTTCACAGAAGCAGGCTTTCAATGGCGTCAGGCTGGCTGCTCCATGTGTCTGGCTATGAACCCGGATAAACTGGTGGGACGCCAACTGTGTGCCAGTACCAGTAACCGTAACTTCAAGGGTCGTCAGGGATCTCCCACCGGCCGAACTATTCTGTTAAGTCCCATCATGGCTGCAGCTGCTGCTGTTGAAGGTAAGATCAGTGACGTACGCAAGGTTTTTTTTAATTAAGGAGAAGAGCATGGCTTTAGAAAAGATTACTTCCAGAACCGGTCGGGCAGTACCCATCACCGGTGACGATATAGATACTGACCGAATCATTCCCGCACGTTTTATGAAATGCATCACTTTTGATGGTTTGGGAGAATTCCTGTTTAATGATGTTCGGATGGACTCGGATGGCAATAACACAGATCACAACTTAAACAAACCTGAATTCCAGGGTTCCTCCATAATTATCTCCGGCAACAACTTTGGATGCGGCAGCTCCCGTGAGCATGCTCCCCAGGCTATTGCCAAGGCAGGTTTCGAGGCTGTGATTGCTGAAGGTTTCGCAGAGATATTTTTCGGAAACAGCACTCAGCTGGGTCTCCCCTGTGTCTCTTTGAGCCATGAAGACCGGCTGAAATTATCAAAATCAGTAGAGGAAGACTCCCAGCAGGAGATAAGCATTGATCTGGAAAACCAGGTCGTGCTGTATGCTGATGGGAAACTTCCCTTTACCATGCGTTCATCCAGCAGGCAAGCCTTGATGGAGGGAAATTGGGATCCGATTCAGGAATTGATAGACAACAAACCCAAGGTTGATGCTATTGCCGGGAGTTTGAGCTACATATAGTTTAAAATCCTACATGCATGTTCAAATAATAAACCCATCCAGATTGGATGGGTTTATCAACTCATTACTTTATGAAATGTATAGCTAGCAGCGGCTGAAGGGAGTCGAACCCTCGTCACGAGCTTGGGAAGCTCGGGTAATACCGTTATACGACAGCCGCATGAATAGACTATAATACTCATTTTACTGCATTCAATCAATACATTATTTATCAGCACAACACAATATTAGCATCAATTAAACAACAGATAATATGCTAGCTCAAAACTCTGATTCACACCGACACCAATGATCATCTCACCAAGAATAGTATCTATACCAAAACCTGCTGAACCGCCAAACCGGACAGAAATATTATCCCAGCCCGGAAATCCATCATACCCATTACCAGCACGAAATTGTGCAATTGCATAGGTATCCATACCGATAGCATCTGAGATTAATGGGATACGATGACGATACCCGAGTCCCACGGTCATAGCATCGGTACAAGCCAGAAATTCGGCAAGATACCCGGGAATTCCATCCCATCCACCCACATCGAAACAGGTCCATGGAGCTGCAATTGCACCCCGGTAGGAACCGTAGAGAATATCATAGAAAAAAGTACCATTAAGATTTACCGGAACAAATTGTTTATGCTCCAGCACAATCTGGTGATACCAGGAGTCAGGATTCAGGAAAGAGAACGCAATCTGATGCCTGCTGCGTATTCCATCATGCACAAACCGGGATGGTAAACAGGTATTCCATGAAATTTTCGGCGTTACCAGGGGGAGAATTTCTATTTCACTAAGAAGTTCAGATCCGGGAATCCCACTTCGCTTCCACTGAAAACTGGCCATAGCATCAAGCCCTACTTCCAAAAAATCATTAACCCTATACCCTGTATACTCACCCACTTCTATAAATGAGATGATGTTATTTTCCTCGACAGAGTTCACCATTTTTGTATAGCTCTTCTCTCCGCCGCGAACATGAGGGGCAAAAAATATTCCCGAACTCATTGGCATAAAAAATCTAACAGAAGAGGTCAGAGATTCCTCGAGATTGAGATCGATAACGATATACGAGTTATCACCCAGCAGCTCAATAAACTTCAGAGAGGTAGTAAATCCGGGAGAGATTAACCACCCGGGAGAATCAGCTGAGGTGCTGTAGGCCCCGTTGAACATGAATCCGGCATTCAAACTATGTTTTCCACGCTGCAGGTAAACGGGATTCAACTCAAGAGCATAATATTCCTTGTCAGATTTGGGAACTTTAGCCAGCCCGAACCCAATAGATTCATACGAACCCGAAGTAAGCACCTGATTTACCCGGAGAACCAGACGATCCAGCACTTCATCAGAAAGGGGTTGTTCCAAAAGCGGCTCAAACATGCTTATGGGAAATGAGGTACCTTCGCCACCCTGGTGAATTACATCGGATGCAAATTTGATCGGTATGTCAAAATAGTCACCCGCTCTATCTGGATCTTTGAATTCAAGTGGCCGGTAGGCTGATATCATCTCGGCAAACTGCTGAAGAACCTCACGGTTCTCTTCCGCAGCAATCTCTCCCCGTTTGATAAACTCTTCATATTTCCAGAAAGCTGCCTGATCCAATCCAGAGAGATCCGGTTTAATAAGAATATCAGCATTTTCCTCCTGTACAGCTTCATTTGCATTTATCACCACTTCGGCTGTACGGATTATTATATCAACCACAGAACTGAAATCTAGAATTGAATCGGGACGTTCAGAGTCAGTATTTACCACAATTACAAAATCAGCACCCATTTCCAAGGCTGCATTTACCGGGAGATTGTTCACAATACCACCGTCAATATAGTAGTTTCCATCAATGGGATACGGCGCAAAAAGGCCGGGAATGGACATGCTGGCCCGGAGAGACTCAATAAGTCTGCCGCTGTCAAATATTCGCTCTTCACCGCTGAGAAGGTCTGTCGCTACACATCTGAAGGGAACCGGCAAATTATCAAAATCACGTATATCCGACACCCGTATAAGTAGTCTGGAGAGTTTGTTGAGAATCTGCTGGTCAGGAATAATACCCAGTGTTTTCCCAATCCCATGCGAGTCAAAATTAAACGATATCAGCATTTTATGATCATCAATTACCGGACCTGAAAGGTAGGTAAGAAAAGAGTTCGGTGCAATAAACATCTGCAGCCAGTCAGTATCGGTTGTCACCTTCTCAATATCATTGGGTGAGTAACCTGCTGCGTACAACCCCCCAACCAATCCCCCCATACTGGTACCGGCAATCATGTCTATGGGAATTCCGGCAGCTTCGATCGCCTTAAGCACCCCGATATGGGAAAAACCAAGAGCAACTCCGCCTGAAAGAACTACGGCAACGGTAGGAATATCACCCGGTCCTTCAGGATCCCAATTTTTAAATGAACCGGGAACAGTTGCTGTAAGTAAAAAAGATATAGTGAGGAACAGTACGATGAGCAGGGCTAAGCGGTTTTTCATAATTTATGATAGAACTCTGCTGTTGATAAGTAAATACTCAACAAGATGTTTATAGCAGTAGAGAACCAGGAATATCAGAATTCCCATTAAGAAAGACTTTCCATTCCATAACTTTTTTTGCTTCAAGCTGTAGTTTCGTCACCAGAAGGCCGCCATGGCCACAAACGACAATTATTCCCTTTTTTGAGAGATCATGCAGTACAGTCCCGGGAACAGGTCTCTCAGTAGAATCTGCATCAATTTTCAACTGGTTTTCTGAAATCGGCAGTGCATAGGTTATCATGAGATTTTTGGTTTTAAAGGTAGTAACAGATTTTGGCCAGGGTATAAAAGCACGTACTTCATTACTCAGGGTCTCTGCATCCTTACTCCAGTCAATTTTTCTATCATCTTTCTCTATCTTGCCGCAGTAAGTAGCTTCATTTTCATCCTGAACTTTGGGGGTTGCGGTACCGTTTTTTATCGCATGCAGCACTTCGGAAAGCATATCAGCACTTTGCCCGGCAACACTTTCAGTCAGGCTTTCGGTGGTCTCAGTACCGTACAGTGCAATCTCTTTCTGCATCAGAATATTTCCGGTATCCATTTCCAAAGCAATTTCCTGGATGGTAATTCCCGTCTTACTCAGCCCCCCCAGTATCGCTGACTGAATGGGTGAACTGCCCCGCAGCTCCGGGAGGAGTGAGGGATGAATATTGATCCCGCCCATGGGAAAAAGCGCGAGAAATTTTGGGCCGAATATGCGGCCGTATGCAAAGGTTACCAGAAGATCCGGGGCAAGAGCCGCAACTGCTTCACGAGCTTCACGAAAAATCCGTTCAGGCTGCACTAATGGAATATCAAACTCCATGGCCGCCTGTTTAACCGGCGAAGGGAGTACTTTCTTTCCTCTGGCACGTATTCTGTCCGGGTTTGTCAGTACCCCGCACACATTGAACTCCCCGGCAATTTTCCGGAGAGTGGGAACTGCTATACCAGGAGTTCCGGCAAAAAGTATCCTCATGATTTGTTACGTTTTTCCCATTTCTTATAAGCTTTCAAAATTCTCTCTCTGCGGTCTTCATCCAATCGATCAATAAAAAGCACACCATAAAGGTGGTCATTTTCATGCTGAACAACCCGGGCAAGCATTCCATCAGCCTTGATAGTAAATGGTTTGCCCTTTATATCCTGAGCCTGAATGGTCACCTGTGAGGATCTGATAACATCAGAATACACTCCAGGAATACTCAGACACCCCTCTTCATAGGAGGAGAGCTCTTGTGAAGTCTCTATAATTTCCGGATTAATAAAAATCCTCGGAGCCACCTCTTCCGGCAGTTCAAGTACAAATATTCTTTTCAAAACCCCAACCTGGGGGCCTGCCAAGCCCAATCCCCGCTCACTCCGCATAGCATCAATCATCGCATCTGCCAATACCGGTATTTCAGGGCCGAAATCTGTAATTCTCTCGGTCTTTGCCCGGAGAAATTCATCACCTAGTGTAATAATATCTAACATACCTGTATGTTACTAAAAATGGCGGGATGTCGTCAATTGATTTGCAAAAATGAGTCCAATTATTATGCCTAAAATGATTAATTAGAGGAGGTTTACCGGGTCAATATCAACCTCAATAAAAGTTCCGCTTATCGGTTTAACCCTGTCCATAAAACTTGCTGTTATCAGCCGCAGAATGGGAAATGAAGTAGATCGAATAATAATCTGCCAGCGATAGTTTCCGGAAATCCTTGCCAACGGGCACTCTGCCGGACCTAATATCTCCGCTTTTTGATCTGGAGGACACTCGACACCCCTAATCACCTGATTCAGTATTTGGTCGGCTTGATCGGCCATTTTCTCAACTTTCTTTAAATCTTTTGATCGGAATACCAGCCTGCTCAGACGTGTATACGGAGGGAATTTGGTCATCCGCCGCATCGCAAGCTCTTGCTCGCAGAACTGCTCAATATCGCCGGTTGCCCCCAGCTTGACTGCACTATTATCAGGCCTGTAGGTCTGTACGACAACTTTTCCATCATTTGAGAATCGCCCTGATCGTCCGGAAACCTGTAAAATAAGTGAAAAAGTTCGCTCTTGAGCCCGAAAATCAGGCAGGTGAAGGGCACTGTCCGCAAGGACAATTCCAACGAGATCCACACCGGGAAAATTCAACCCCTTTGCAACCATCTGGGTTCCCAGAAGAATATCAATATCACCGTTTTTGAATTCATCCAGCGTCTTCTTTACCACTTCCTTCTTTTTAGCAGCATCGGTATCAAGCCTTGCAACCCGTGCCTGAGGAAACAGTTTTGCCACCTCTTCTTCAATCATCTCGGTTCCAAAACCGGAATACCCCACATCGAGAGAACCGCAATCGGGGCAGACAGAGACTGGTCTTCGTGACTGACCGCAATAGTGACAGACCATCCGCCCGCGCTCTTTATGATAGGTAAGTGAAACGGAACAATGGTTGCAGGTCATCTCATACCCGCAGGTTTTGCAGTGAAAGAAGTAGGAAAAACCCCGTCTATTCAGAAAGAGAATAACCTGCCTGTTTTTCTGCAGTACGTTTCTCATCTCCTGTTGGAGCTTTCGAGAGAGAGCCCCCTCTTCAAAGGTCATATCGACAATTTCAACTTTCGGCATTGACCCGCCGGATACCCTTTCAGGAAGTTCCAGTTTCTGGATTCGTCCGGTTTTCATAAGATACCAGGCCTCCAGAGAAGGTGTTGCGCTTCCCATAACCAGAACAGCTCCAGATATCGAGGATCTATGAAAAGCAATCTGACGTGCATGATACCTCGGTGACGAGCCGGATTTGTAGGAGTTTTCGTGCTCCTCATCAATTATTATCAAACCAGGATTTTTGTGGGGAGCAAATATGGCACTACGTGCACCAATTGTGATATCGACCTCACCCCGTCTGATCCGCATCCACTCCATGAGGCGTTGCGTGGGCGTAAGAGCAGAGTGCAGTACTGCTACCCTTCCCGCAAATCTGTTCTTCACCTGATCAGAAAGCTGATGGGTAAGGGTAATTTCCGGAACCAGATAGATTACCGATTTCCCGGCAGCTATAGTCCGTTCGGCTGCCTGGAGAAAAACTTCAGTTTTTCCTGAACCGGTAACACCAAATAGGTAGTAAAGCGATTTTTCACCGCTGCAGATGGCTTTTACAGCCTCTTTCTGATGAGATGTTAATACATGGGGTTTTTCAGAGAATTCATCATCAGCAACCAGAGCCGGAATTGCAGAATCCCTGCGGCCGCCGGGTATCATAATAGAGAGAGCTTCACCCGGAGAACAGAGATAGAGCGAGGACATCCATTTAGCCAGCTCTATTTCTCCCTCATCAAAAACCGGTTCTTTATCAATCACCCTTGAAATGGATTTTAGTACATAGGATTCAGTTGGAGCAGTAGTTCCGGTATGAACCACAAATCCGGTTACCGTTCTTCTACCCAACGGAACGGTAACCCGTTGTCCGGATTTACAGATTATTCCCTCAGGAATGATATAAGTATAGGTTTGTTGCATAGGTGCATTAAACACCACTTCAGCGTATTCCAAAGACACTCCCTTAACGTAGAAAATTGGTTTTATTTTCCAAAACAATGAAATTTAAAAAATCTTCATTTAACGAATTAATTTCAGCAGCTTCTGAAGATCTTCCCATACAGGTTTACGATAATCTTCCGGATATCGCAGCACTGCACTTGGATGATAGGTTACGATCATCGGAATCCCCTCAAACGTATACTGACTGGTTCTCAACTGACCTATTCCCACGGAATTTTCCGTAAGTATTTGAGCTGCTATGCGTCCTACACAGAGTATTGTCTTGGGTTTGATTATCTGAATCTGTCTCTTGAGATACGGTAGACAGGCCTCTTTCTCATCCGGAAAAGGATCCCGGTTTCCCGGCGGTCTGCACTTTATAATATTTCCAATAAACAGATCCCTTCCTCTAAAAAGTTTGATTGCTCCCATCCAGGCATCAAGATATTTACCGGCAGGACCGACAAATGGTTCTCCAGTCTTATCCTCCTGCGCTCCGGGAGCTTCCCCGATTATCATTACCTTCGGATTCATTACGCCATTACCGGGAACAGCATGTGTCCTTGTTTTATATAACCCACACAGAGTACATTCATTCACTTTCCAAGTGATATCGGCAAGATTTCTGCATGATGCAGCGTAATCAGGAAGGTCGTTGAAAGTAGTATGTCCGGTCTCAGGATCGGGTACAGAGTCAATCTCTATGTTTTCAAGGCCAGCTGAATCCCGAAGAATTGACTGAATTACCGCAGAGAAATCCGGCGTTTCACCGGAATCAATGTCATCATTATGTTTATTCATCAGTACAGACTCTGCAGATTCCATAATATCCCACAAATCTGTTAGTGCGTTCTGGAGCTTCTCTTCCTCTTTATGCATACCTAACCCTATATAAAAACAAACCTTTTGCAGGTGCAGTTGTTCCGGCATACTGCCGGTCTTTTGCGTTCAAAATTTCCCGCATTTTCTCTGGCGGTTCATTTTTCTGTCCCAGTTCCAGCATAGTTCCCACCAGAGACCTCACCATTCTCCAGAGAAATGCGTTTCCTTTTATGCGGAAAACCAGCTGCCCCTTCTCCAGATAGAAGGAAGTAGAACCTATGGCTCTGACCTTTGATTCACTGGCATCACCCGCAGCAGAAAAGGTGGTAAAATCGTGGATTCCTTCAACAATCTGCGCATATTTATTCAGCAGCCCGATATTGGGCAAGGCATTAATGGTATGAGTAAATGGCCGGGTAAAAGGATTATTTTCACTTAAAAGAGATATATAATACCGATATTCACGTTCTACTGCATGAAATCTTGCATGAAAATCCTCTGAAACTTCCACACTCCTGCGAATACGAACATCTTCGGGAAGGAGACCGTTTAATGCAGGGATAAATTTCTCTGCCGGAATAGATACCAATGTGGTATCAAAATGGGCAACCTGTCCTAGTGCATGAACTCCTGAATCTGTTCTTCCTGATCCTGTTACCACAACAGGATGTTTGTGGAGAGTGGTTAAAGCATCCTGCAGTACCTGCTGAACAGTTTTGTCACTCTTCTGAATCTGCCAGCCGCAAAAGTTCGTCCCGTCATAAGCCAGTGTTAGTTTTATTCGTCCTACTGGACGTCCCTCTCGTCCTACTGGACGTCC
>CAZMOX010000014.1:9874-35239 GCA_964567895.1 uncultured Spirochaetales bacterium
TCGTCCTACTGGACGTCCCTCTCGTCCTACTGGACGTCCTTCACAATTCACTCCTTGTGTCTCCTTCAATAATAACTACTGCCGCAACAATACTGTCTTGATGAGAGAGTGAGAGATGCGTGGATGATCCACCGACTTTCCGGTAAGCTTCCAACGCTGTTCCGTACAATGAGAGAAATGGACGTCCTGCATTATCATGATCCACAGCTATATCCCGTAGTTTCAGCCCGCGCAACCCAATTCCCAGTGCTTTTCCAAAAGCCTCTTTGGCAGCAAAACGTGAAGCATAGGTCATTGCAGGATCCTCTTTACTCGCTTGGGCATACGCAATTTCATCGGGATGCATAAACCTGTTGAGAAATCCTGGATCTTTTGCTTTTTTAGCCATTCGATGTGTTTCAAGAATATCGAGCCCTACCCCTAAAATCACTGGATATCCTCTTTTACTATCCGACTGAGAAATAACTTAACAGAACCCGGATCCGGTTCATAGGTAACCATAGCGGTATCTCCAACCACATTATCGGTATTGATTATAACATTCCTGATATGTACACCATTAGAATCCGCATCCAGAAAATCAACTGAACTGGTAATTTGTTCTGGTATAATACGGTATATATCTTTATCAGGCCCCTTAATAATCAGTTTTATCTGATCCGGCATAGTATTTTCTACCATATAATTTTCAGGAATACTTACTTCCAGAGGAATATAAAAAGAGCGCTCCGAAGCAGTTGCCATCTGAATCAAAAAGAAGATCAGCAGTGCTGTTACCAGTGATAATATTTTTGCCGGCCAGTTACACACCAAACCTTGAAGGAATTTACTCTTTGGCATGGGACACCTCCTCAATCATTTCAGGGTTAACATCATGATAATTCAGGAGAGCTATAATCATCCTTTTCGCAGTTTCCGGCTGGAGGTCATAATAGAGATTGGCATTATAGGCCAGAGAAATCGAGCCTGTTTCTTCAGAAACACACAGAACCACTGCATCGGTATCTTCAGCCATACCAAGAGCGGCACGGTGTCGGGCACCAAAACTTCGTCTAATATCAGCCTGCTCACTGAGTGGTAGAAAACAGCCCGCAGATATAATTTTGCCTGACTGAACTATAGTTGCTCCATCATGAAGCGGAGTGTTATGATCATAAAGCGTGAGAATTAAGGTACCGGACAAATCAGCATTCAGCCGCGTCCCAGTATCAACTACACCACGTATACCCAGTTTTCTGGGAAAAACAATAAGTGCTCCACGTCTTTTTGCGGACAGCACAACCAAAGCATTGATAATCGTCTCTATCTGCTCCTGCGAAGTCTGACTGCCGAAACGGAAAAGCCGGCCGCCCCGTGACCAGGTTCTGGTGAAGGCTCTTCTTAATTCAGGTTGATAAATAATTGCAACAATAATGATGACCGCAAGTAAAATATGATCAAATATCCATAAAATAGTATTTAACTGGAGAATGTATGCAGCAGCATAGATACAACCGGTTATGATGACAATCCTGAGAATCTGTACAGCACTTGTACGGGCTATATTTATATAGAGACGATAGAGTATAACAGAGGTGATTCCAATATCCAGTAGAGGTCGGATAATATCACGAACATACCAGATTTCTTCCAGCCATTTCATACTAAAAATCTCCCCCAAATATTTCATAATTCATACGCTTTTCCATACAGCGATTATAGAACTATCCCCTTATAATCACAATAGCGGGGCTACAATGCGGAAAGCAGAATTTCTGAATCGCTTCAACCGGCCAATCGACCTATAGTCTTCCAAAGTAAATTGCCTGCAGGATTCAAGATCCTGCTCAAATTGTGCCGCCAGCCGCATAGCAGTTTTCTGGTCATACATAACTGTATTCAATTCGTAATCAAGAAAGAAACTTCTTTGATCAACATTACAACTTCCGACTGTTGCCATAATATCATCAATAATAAGCGATTTCACATGAAAGAAACCTGCCTCATAGAGATATATTTTAACCCCGGCCAGCAGCAGCGGCTCGAAAAAAGTATGAGCAACCCAGAAAGGTACATACTTGTCAGCCTTCCCTGTCATCATAAGTGAAACTTCAACTCCGCTCAATGCAGCAGTCTCCATGGCGGCAGCGATACTTTCATCAGGTACAAAATAGGGACTTTGAATCATTACTTTTGTATTTGCATTGGATATCATCGTAAGAAAGAGTTTATGAATCGAAAACCAGTGAGAATCGGGACCGCTGCAGAGAATCTGAACCGGCAGCAGCCTGTTAGTTTTTTTATCACAAGCATGCCCATCAATATATTGTCCATATGAATCGATAATACCGCCGCTATTTACCCAGTCAGCTATGAATACGGACTGAAGCAGTACTACTGCTCCCCCTTCACTAAAACGAAGGTGTGTATCGCGCCAGCTCTCAAACCGGGGAAATCCTGTTATATATTCTGCAGCAAGATTCATTCCGCCGGTATAGGCAATTTTTCCATCAATAACCACAATTTTTCGATGCATCCGGTAGTTGATCAGCCAAGCGGTAATAATATTCGCCGGATCCAGGAAGTTTCTGAACTGTACTTTGCTTTTTTTAAACCGGCGCCGTCCTTTCCGGGTAAAGGTAGGCCGTGATCCTGCTCCATCAACCAGAAAACGGACTTCCAACCCATCATTTGCTTTCCGCTCCAGAATATCTATGATCCGATTACCCATTTCATCATCCCGGAAAATAAAATATTCCATATGAATGGAGTCTTTTGCACTTTCGAGATCCTCAAACAGACGCTCAAACTTCTCCTTACCTGAATGATATATCTCCAATGTATTATTCTGAGTAACAATAGCATTTCCGGTCTTCATGGTGATAGTTAATATTTTAGAGATGTCAGATCCAATCTGCGAATAGGAGTCCTGGATTTGTAAAGCCTGTTCAGCCAGAAGATCCTTCATACGTTCACCAAAGACCTCTTCAGGTCTAATCTTAACCAGTTTTCTTCTTCTCCAGTTCAGCCCGCCCATGAGATAGATGACAGCCCCGGCATAGGGAATGAGAAAAAGTGCCAGAATCCAGGCAAAAGTTGATTGAGGGGTTTTATTATCCAGCAGCAACTGAATGGAAAGACCAATTGCAAGGACAAAATAGAGTATATAAAATATTGAAAACCCGCCAATTTGCAACTTCACTCACCCCAATTCAATGTTCTTTCTACAGCTTTATGCCAATCCCTTACAAGTGCCTTTCTTTCCTGCTCAGCCATTCCGGGAACCCAGCGTACATCTTCACGCCATTGTCTAACCAGCTCTTTCTCACTCTCCCAGTATCCGGTAGAGAGTCCTGCCGCATAGGCTGCACCCAGAGCAGTAGTCTCTTTAACTGCCGGCCTGATAACCGGAATATTAAGGATATCAGACTGAAACTGCATCAGCAGCCTGCTGTTTGTCAGCCCGCCGTCGACACGAAGTTCACTAAGCTGAATTCCTGAATCTTTTTCGACAGCTCCAAAGATATCATACGCCTGATAGGCTGTTGCTTCAAGAACTGCCCTGGCAATGTGTCCTGAATTTGCAAACCCGGTAAGTCCTGCAATTACCCCTCTGGCATCTGACCGCCAGTAGGGAGCAAAAAGTCCTGAAAATGCAGGAACAAAATAGACTCCCCCATTATCTTCAACTGATTCAGCAAGTAGATCCAGCTCTGGTGCGGTTTTTACCAGTCCCAGATTATCCCTCACCCACTGCACCAGCGAACCGGCAACAGCTATTGATCCTTCCAGTGCATACTTAGGGGCTTCACCGGCTTTTTGATAGGCTGCGGTGGAAAGCAGACCCTGTGTTGATTTACAGAGTTTTTCTCCGGTATTCACCAGCAGAAAACATCCGGTTCCATAGGTATTTTTCGCCATTCCTTCTGAAAAGCATGTCTGTCCAAAGAGTGCAGCCTGCTGATCTCCCAGTATACCGCATAAGGGAACATTGCCGCCCTCCAGAATATTTGTATCTATATATCCATAGATAATTCCCATTGAGGGTTTTATTTCCGGTAATGAAATTTCAGGAATTTTATAGAGAGCAAGCAGATCTTGATCCCAGCAAATATTTTCCAGATCCATAAGTTGATAGCGTGATGCGTTGGTAAAATCGGTTATGAATATACCGCCGGATAGATTCCAGATAAGCCAGGTATCCATGGTGCCGAACATGACGTTTCCCTTAGAGGCTTTTTCGTTCAATCCATCAACATTGTCAAGCATCCAGCGTATTTTGGATCCGGCAAAATAGGGGCTGAGGGTAAGTCCTGTTTTTTCACGAAGACCATCTATTCCCATCTCTTCAATGAGGCCGTCTATAAAAGGTTTTCCCCGCAGATCCTGCCATACAATAGCATTATAGTAGGGTTTTCCAGTTTTTGGATCCCATGCTACAACAGTCTCCCGCTGATTTGTAATACCGATTCCGGAAATTTGGTCAGCAGTAACTCCGGATTTCTCCAGTGTTTTCCGAATAACTACTACCGTATTTTCCCAAATTTCCATGGGGTTATGTTCAACCCATCCTGGTTTCGGAAATATCTGTTTATGTTCAAGTTGATGAGATGCAATTATTTCACCATTCCTATTAAAAAGTATAAATCGGGTACTGGTGGTTCCCTGATCAATTGCTCCGATGTACTGTTGACTCTTTTTCATCCGTCAAACCTCTTTCTGCTTTTTTATAAACAATTGATAGAGCCGCAATACGATCCAGGAAAAACTGATTCCAATAATCGCTCCCCCGGCATCTGCAGCAAAATCGACAATATCCGGAAATCTCCCGGTTAGCTGCTGCAGAAATTCCAGCACTCCACCCATGACTGTACAGTAGCCGAAAGACCATAAGCCTGCCAGCAGTATGTTACTCGACCCGGGAAGATTCATACTTCGCACTGCTGCAAAAGACAAAAACCCCAAAACGGCATATGCACCAAGGTGTAGAACTTTATCACTTATTGTTGCAGCGACCGGTATTTTGGATCCGGAAATCAGCGATAGTACTATTATGGTGATTGATGCAGCAATCCAGATGACAATCTCTGCTATTGAAACCCTGTTCTTCTTCATGCGTCTTTACCTTCCTGAAGTAATCTCCCCTGATACTGCTTATGTTTGTTCATCATTTTACTCAGTTGTGAAACAAATGCCCCTTTCTTTTTAAACAGCCTTGGCGCTGCCAACCGATGACTGGGAGTGTCACACGTAAGCCGTTGGATTATTATATCGTCAGGTATTCTCTCAAGTAAATAGGTTGTATATGATAGATGCCTTGCTGTTGAGGGAACCGAAATTTCTCCCAGCAAATACTCTGTAAGCATTTGCGTATTATCAGGTATATGAAGATTGTGGATTTTTACTGCCTCGGGATGTATTTCTGTTATGAGTTCTGCGGTTCTTGAGATTTCTTCATAACTCTCCCCCGGTAGACCGAGGATTAGATGGGTTGATATTTTGATTCCATTCTCTCTCAGAAGATAGAAAGTTTCCACAAATTGTTCGGCAGTATGACCCCGGTTTATTCGATCCAGAGTTTTATTTATACTGCTTTGCAGTCCCAGCTCTACCCAGACATCTTCTACCCTTTCTCTATAGGATGATAACAGGCTAACTTTTTCGACATCCAGACAATCCGGTCTTGTTGCTACGATTAATTCCTTGAATTCCACAAGATCCAACGCATAGTCGTAGAGTTCGCGCAATACGGCCGCTTCATCATAGGTTCCGGAAAAAGCCTGGAAATAGAGCAGATACAGTTCAGCATGGTATCGGCTCCCGAGAAATTTTCCGGCTTTCTCTATCTGTTTTTTTATATGTTTTTTTCGTTCTACGAGTGTCTGATTCTGATAATAGCTGATTACTTCAGCCCCGGGTGAATTTTCACGATAGGATTTTCTCGCATCCACTGCCTCTTTCTGTCTGTGATAGACAGCGACTGCTCCGGTATCATCACAATAGGTGCATCCTCCCAGCCCCTCCTGGTTTCGGTTTGGACAGGAGAATCCTCCATCTACCCCGATGCGGTATACGGAGGTTCCGTACTTTTTGGTCAGGTAGGTTTTGTATGTGTAGTAGGGTGTTTTTGCATCCATTATCACGATAGTATCATAATATGTTGGTGGTGCAACATAGATGGGGGACCAGAACCGAATAAAATGTCATCGCCAAAGCCACATTACCAACAAATTGCCGCCTTCATTCATCAACTTCCTCTAAATTTTGCGTCTCCTCTCAGCCCAAAATGAATTGACACCTTACAGTTTTCATAGTATCCTGACTTACATAAGATAAACAGGGGGTTTATACATGGCCACAGTAGAATTGAAGAACCTTACTAAGGTGTATGACGGCAATGTTAAAGCTGTAGACAGCATCAACATTGACATCCAGGATCGTGAGTTTGTAGTACTCGTAGGTCCGTCGGGTTGTGGGAAGTCCACTACATTAAGAATGGTAGCAGGACTTGAGGATATCACAAACGGTGAGCTGTACATTGATGAGAAAATCGTAAATGACGTTCCACCAAAAGACAGAGATATCGCAATGGTATTTCAGAACTACGCTCTATACCCACATATGAGCGTTTATGACAACATGGCGTTCGGTCTAAAAATCAGAAAATTTCCGAAAGCTGAGATCGCTCAGCGTGTAGGTGAAGCAGCAAAAATTCTTGACATAGAAGAACTGCTTGACAGAAAACCTAAAGCACTCTCAGGTGGACAAAGACAGCGTGTCGCTGTAGGAAGAGCAATCGTACGAAAACCTAAAGTTTTCCTCTTTGACGAACCTCTCTCCAACCTTGATGCAAAATTGAGAGTACAGATGCGTGCAGAAATTTCATCACTGCACAGCAGACTTCAGGCAACAATGATTTATGTAACACATGACCAGGTCGAAGCTATGACCATGGCTGACAAAATCGTAGTAATGCAGTTTGGAATTATTCAGCAGATTGGTAGCCCGCTTGAGTTGTACAACAAACCTGCCAACAAATTTGTAGCTGGATTTATCGGTTCACCACCAATGAACTTCTTTAACGTTAAAATTTCACTGGAAGGCACTTCTCTCTTTGCAATAGAAGAGACTTTCAAACTGAAAGTTGACGATTCATTTAAAGACCTTTTAAAAGATTATGATGGTAAAGACGTTGTTCTGGGAATTCGTCCGGAAAACCTCACCTATGTACCTGAAGCAATTGCAGAAATATCTATACCTACTGAAATTCTCGTAGTAGAACCTTTAGGTGCAGAGACACATGTTATTGTTGCAACAGGAAGTCATCAGGCAGTTGCCAAGGTTGAACCTTCAATCGTTCCTGAAGTTGGAGACAAAATGAATCTTGTTCCTGATTTCGCCAAAGTAGTATTTTTTGATGGTGAAACCGAGATTGCTATTCGTTAAGAACAAATTGATGTATTTGTAAAAATACCAATAAAAACCGGCTGTTATGGCCGGTTTTTTTTATGATTGAACAGATTAATTAATTTAAGTGGACGGATAGTAACTGGCTCCGTCTTTTAGGATAATAAGAAGACTTTAGTAATAGCTTGAGACCACCGTTCCGGATAGGGAATTCTAAACCCTGCTCTGTCCCGATCACCCTTTTCATTGATAAAGTTTACCGCAACGATTTTCTGATACATATTCTTCTGTTTAAAGGTATTAACCGCAGTAATAGAGGTGATCTTATCACCAGAAATTTCTAAAGCCCTATTGAGAAATTTTGCACGATAGAAAATCCCCTCTTGGGTCAGAACAAGAGCACCTGTACTCTTCAGCGGTTTTCCCGGCTCTGATTCAACTCCATAATATTGAACACCAAATGAACTTAAAAGAATATCCTTCTCATTAAATTTATTCCTGATCCGTCGTGCTTCAAGATTACGAATATAAGCTATCAAAAAGACAGCTCCCATAAAAAGTACACCAAAAACTAATGACTCGTAATTTCCTGCTTTTAAAAAATCCATATTATGTTATTTTTGCAAGAAACCGCACAACCCTTCTCTTAACAAGTGCCTTGATAAATTTCTTTCGAAATTTTAGCTCTTTAATAAAGGATTCAGCGATTTCCTCCTCACTCCTGTTTTCTTCACGAAGCTGCCTAATAAACTCAATGTTCTTATTCAACAGGTTCTTTATCGAGTTCCGGTTACTGTCCTGAGCCATTGATAACGATATAATTGCTATAACCAATGAAATAACCACTGTTACGGTAATATCCCAGGAAGGATCTTTTACAATGAATCTGAGAAGAGAATTTGGATTACCGGCATTAAAAATTGAATAAAAATCTAAAATCATGAGAAATGCAAGAACCCCATAAAGGGATTTCCTGACTGCTGATTTCATAATTGGTTTCCTAAGTGCATAACGATACACCGCATATTCTTGTCCAGAAGCCTGATGAACTCCCAAGTATAGTAAAAGACATGAGACCGCATACATATTCGTTTACTGCCCCATGTCTTCTATAATTAGCCTTTGATCAAAATCTAAAATTAGTTGATTTTCAACTCTTCACCAACTGCAAGTTTTGCCCATTCAGCTTCAGCTTTTTCCCAGGCCTCTTCACTGGCTTCTGTTTCCCAGTATTCAAGACCACGTTCCGCTTTTGTAGCTCCTGGAAGAAAATTATCCAATACAATTGCGGTAATAGCAGTTACAGCCATACCTGTTGTCAAGAGAGTCTGAAGCATTGTCCCTATAACTTCTGCAAATTTTCCTGCAGAGGTCCAATCAATCGCTGCAACACCGAAATGAGCAGGAAAACTCAATCCAGCAAAAAAAGCAATACCAATGATGAAAAGGTTCCTTGAATTGTTCAAGTTGACAAATTGCAGATTCGAAAGTCCAACTGCAGCAATAAGTCCAAACATAGCAACGAACATTGCACCAATTACCGGTTGTGGCATTGTTGCCAGAGCAGCACCAAATTTACCAAACATCGGCAGAACCAACATGATGACAGCCCCAACTCTTATAACTCTTCTACTTGCAACGTGTGTCAAACCAATTGATCCAATGTTTTCTGAATAAGAAGTTGTTCCATTACCTGTCTGGAATATACTTGCAATTAAACAACCAAGACCTTCTGCACCAAGACCTCTGGAGATCATTTTCTCCGTAGGAACTGGAGCTTCAGCCATTCTTGCACATGAATAGTAATCACCAATTGACTCAACCATTGAACCAAGGTAACCAGCTAACATACCAAGTGAACCTGCTAAGGTAATTGCATTCAATTCAGGGAATCCCCATTTGAAAGGCAGTGCCGGTCGTAATGAGAACCATTTTGCTGCTGCAATCAGTTCCATCTGACCTTTGAGGTTTGCCGCATTTCCTTCTGCTATCCAGCCAAAAGCTGTTCCAAGAGCAGCCACAGCCCAACCGGTTAATATAGCAAGAAGTACGGGAAAAAGGAGAAATACTTTGGATTTTCTTGAGAAAACCTGTGAGTAAAGGATCATAGCTACAAGAGTTATTAATGACACAACCCAGTTTCCAGCCATCCAGGGAGCACCAATACCATAAAGAGCCAATCCGATCATAGCAATTGTCGGAGCAATTGTTAGAGGACTGATCAATCTTTTTACATAACCCATAAGGCCAGTGTAACCAAGAATGATTTCAAAAAGAGATGCAAACATTACCGCTGCGCTAACCTGCTGAATCATTACTTCCCAGCCAAGACCCTTCGCACCAACCATACCAACTATAGCAAACATCGGTCCCAGGAAGGAAAAGGTTCCGCCCTGAATTATAGGAAGTTTATTTCCTATAGGAGATTGCTGAATCAGTGTGGTAATTCCAGAACAGAAAAACATTGTTGAAATAAGCAATGCCAACTGATCCTGCGGCATTCCCATAGCCCCACCAATAATAAAAGGAATAAGTACAGTAGCTCCAAACATTGTCAGATACTGCTGAACTCCAAGGAGAATTGAAAGTCCCATTTTTGGTTTACTTCCAATCGGATAGATTACCCATCCACCTGTCTTTACTTCGTTTTCACTCATAGTTCCCCCATTTGATAGAATTTAGCTTGTCATAAATTCAAATAATTCCTAATTCAAGCTATTAATTAACAGACAATTCATATATTTCAGAATACCAACGGAATCTGAAACATTGAAAATCATACACTATTACAGACTTCTATGGAAGATGTTGACAGATTTCTGTATACATTTCCGGCCTTCTATCACGAAAAAACTGCCATCCGTCCCGAACTTCTCTTATTTGCTCCAGATCCAACTCTGCAACAACCAGCTCAGTTTTATCACGTGAGCCTTTCACCAATAATTTTCCTGTGGGATCGACAAAATAACTTGAGCCGTAAAATTCACCAAATTCCCAGGGTTTCTCTAAACCAACTCTATTGTTCGCACCAATAAATACTCCGTTTGCAACAGCTTGTGCAGGTTGTTCCAGTTCCCATAAATATTCAGATTTTCCGGCAACAGTTGCTGATGGATTAAAAAGAATTTCGGCTCCTTTTAATGCGAGGATCCTGGCACACTCAGGAAAGTGTCTGTCATAACAGATATAGATTCCAATTTTTGCATATGCTGTTTCAAATACCGGAAATCCCAGATTTCCCGGTTTGAAATAGAATTTTTCCCAAAATCCCGGCCATGTATGCGGAATCTGGACTTTTCTCATTTTACCAAGATAGGAACCATCAGCATCAATAACCGCTGCAGTGTTATAATAAACACCATCCTGAGCTTTTTCATACACTGGAAGAATTAAAACCATTTTATATTTTTTTGCATATTCAGATAGTCGATTTGTAGTTGGTCCGGGAACAGTTTCAGCTGTTTCATACCATTTCACATCCTGTTCAGCACAGAAATAGGGACCAAAGAATATTTCCTGAAGACACAATATCTGAACCCCTTTCTCACCAGCTTCTTCAATAAGAGGGAGATGTGTTTGTATCATTGCCTCTTTTATTTCAGCTAATGATCCATCATGTTTTGGATTTTTTGCCTGAATGTGTGCACATTTGACTAATCTGGACATACGCTCTCCCTATTATTATCCTGGATAATAGTATTTTAAATTATTTTTTCTTCCACAGCAATTCTAAAGGTAGAAATTACTGCTGTCAAGAAAGTTTTTATATAAGACGATGAAGAAAGGGGATAAATACCTAATAAATACCTAATAAATTCATATAGAAAAATAAAATCCTGAATAATTAATATTTCTCTTCACGAAAAAAGAGAGTATGGTTATAATTATAATGCACGAAAATAATCGGGGAGAACTAAATGTCGCTTAATTGGAAAGAGATCGATCTTATTCTTGAAGAACTTGACCTTCCGGGTGCCTATATTCAAAAAATCATACAGCCTGACTTCCAAACTCTGGTATGTAATATCTTCCATCCCACCTCTGGAAGATTTCCGCTTCTCATTTCACTCGAACCATCAGGCAGTAGACTGCATAGTGTGGAGACAGGAAAAATTGATAAAAAGCAGATTAAACTGCAGCGGTTTGCACAGTTTCTTAGAGCCAGAATCCAGGGCGGCAGAATACTTGCGTGCAGTCAATTGGGAAGTGAACGGATTATAGTTATGAAAATTCGCAGAGCAGAGGAGATCACCCTTCTCTACACCCGTCTTTGGGGTGGTGCCGGAAATGTTATTGCAACAGATAAAGATGGAGTAATTCTTGATGCACTCTTTAGAAGACCGGCAAAAAAAGAGGTCTCAGGACAGGATTTTACTCCGAATATCACAACACTCCAGCAGCCCGCTGCAAACGGTAAGAAAAAAATATGGGAAGTAAGGCAGCATACTGAAGAAATAAGTTTCAACCGACAGATTGAAGAAGCTTATTCAAACAGAGACCGCAATGTGGATCTAAAAAAAACATTACTGACTGCAGAGAAAGTTTATCAAAATCAAATACAGAAATTAAAACTATCACTCTCTAAACTTCATGAACGCTTAAAAAATTCTGAGCAATTTGCACAATTTAAGAGAACAGCCGATCTTCTGGCAGCAAATGCCCATCTCATTAAACAAGGAAGAAATTGGGTTGATGTTATCGATTATACCACAGACGAGACAATAAAAATATCGATCAAACCAGAACTGACTCCCGGAGAAAATATTGAATCATATTACAAGCAGTATCGAAAAAACCGGGGAGCAACCGGGAATATAAAAGAAGAGATTCATAATACACAGCTTAATATTACAAAGCTTGAACAAAAGTGGGATATGCTGATACAGAGAGACACCATCGATATTGAACAAAGCATCTCGCGCCTCAAACATTTTATTGACGCCTCCTCTCAACTCTCTTCTTCGGGACAGGATGTAAAGAATAAAATCCCGGGATTACAGTTTAAATCTGGTCCTTTCACCCTATTAGTTGGGCGCACAGCCAAAGAGAACGATCAGCTGCTTAGGAAATATACCCGGGGAAATGATTACTGGCTTCACACGAGGGATTATCCAGGAGGATATGTTTTTATTAAAACTCAGCGGGGAAAAACGATACCTCTTGATATACTGTTGGATGCAGGGAATTTAGCTCTCTACTATTCAAAGGGACGAAATGGCGGTAAAGGAGAACTCTTCTATACGCAGGTAAAATATCTCAGACGCGCGAAACACGGCCAATTAGGACTGGTGATACCAACACAGGAAAAAAATCTATCTGTGATTCTGGATCAAAAACGGTTGGACAAACTTTTCACGCACACTGATCTTGTGAAAGGGCAGTGAAACACTTGTCCCTGCAGAAAAGAATCAGTAATGTATAGTTATGACAATTCAGAAACCCATTGGTGATGCAGTTTTTTATCCCTCAGACCCGGAAACCCTGCATGAACATGTGGTAAATTCAATGACCCTGGCTCAGACAGGAACACAGAATCTCACTTTACTACCGCTGGCTGTTATATCTCCACATGCATCCTATACTGAAGTATCGAAGATAATGGGAGAAATGTATGCGGAACTGCAGCATATCAACCCCAAAAATATTGTGATCATAGCGCCCCTTCATGGTGATATCCTGCTAGAAGATGCCGAGTGTACAATATTTTATCCTGAAGCTGAAGCGTTCAGTGTACCGGGATTTACTATCCCCATTGATCAGGTCACATTACAGAAAATTGATCGGATTTCAGATTCAACTGCAATGAGAAATTCATATTTTGAGGAAGAACCAGCCATCGAACTTCAATTACCCTATATCCAACATCTGTTTGGAGATCACCCGGTTATCCCACTGCTTGTAGGAAACCCTTCATCACAGACATCACGTGATTTGTCAAAAATATTGAGAACCTTTAATCCCGAAGAGACACTATTTATTATCTCGACAAATCTTACCGGCGACTTGCCATCTGACAGAGCAAAAAATCATGCCGATGCTGCTGTTAAAATTCTTACAGGCGAAGATATCACACCGTTGCTCGAAGCATTGAAAAAAAAGCGCATAAGCATGTGCGGATCTCATATTCTTGAATCTGTGAAAAAAACAGGGTTTTTTACGGCTAAATGGACCGTCATAGGGTATCATAAAGCAGAATTAGAATCAGTAAATCGATCAACTTATAGCCTGTCGGCTATATTATCACCAAAATCCACCTAAGGAACTACATGAAAATGATTGAAACCGCCATTATAAACGAGAAGCAAAAAACTTTACTCTATATTTCATCCGAAAAGACAAACATCCCTAGTAATATCCTTCAAGGAAAACGTGAATCAGGGTATTTGTATAAAGACGGCAAACTCAGTGAGTGGTACTGGCAGGGTTTCACTCAGCAAAATGGGAATAGGTATATCTATTTTGAACCATTAAAACTTCTTCATCTCGAAGCTCTATTCACCCTGGAGAAAACTGAATTATTAAAGAGAATTAGTGA
The DNA here is from genome assembly GCA_964567895.1 of uncultured Spirochaetales bacterium. Classification (GTDB taxonomy): domain Bacteria; phylum Spirochaetota; class Spirochaetia; order JABMQR01; family JABMQR01; genus JABMQR01. The sequence goes on from CAZMOX010000014.1 coordinate 23,796, forward strand.
CATAGCTGAATTACTAAAGATAGTTAACTGCAAAAGATTTATACCGCAGGATGCACTCTATCTTATCGAAGGCGGCGGAGTATTACTGCTTTCCTTCTCTATCATGGAACTGCAAAATACCGGAAAAAACAGTGACCAGGTCGAAAGCACCTATGAAAAATGGGTTCGACCCGGATTCAGAGATGAGAAAATTTCCGTCTACCAGATGGCATCCTATATTTATCATTATATTACTAAGGAAGCCCCTCTGGAGAACCCGGATGCCAGGGACGATTCCTACAAACCTGTACCCATAAATCTGTACCCCGGCAAACTAAATCCAAAAGCCGGAGTTTGGATACAGAAGGTACTGAACGCAAAAGAAACTGATGAAATTCAAGATATCAGCACCTGGATAGAAGAATTTAAGGTACTGCGTAATGATTTTTTTATTGAAAATCCCATTGACACCAGCGTAAAACTTGAATCCTATCTGGCCAGCCGTGAAAAGAGAGTAAAGAAAAAAAGATTTCTGAGAAAACGGGGAAACATTCTCCTTGCATCAGCAGTCTCACTCGTTACAATTATTGCTGTTTTGGCTTCGATACTCAGTAATGTACTCGCTCCTCCGGCAACCGTGGGGCTTCTCCCCGAAGAAATGCTTGCACTCTATTACCAGAGCCAGAATACCCTTGATAGTGAACTATTAGCAGACTGTCTTGATCGTGGGGTAAAGAGTGAAGCGGAAAATATGGTTACCTATCTATTCGTTACAAGCCGAACCCGCATGGCTTATGAGCAGAATGATGGATTAGTGTCGGCACAGGAATGGCTGGATCAGGGCAAACCGGAAGTTGATCCCACAAGTATGATTTTTGGAATTACTGACCTTGAAATCACGCAGCTGGATGAAGACACATTTTTAGCCGAATATAATCTTTGGTCTCCATCTTCCGGTGAAGAACCTGATGATGATGAAGCTTATACCGGAAATATAGTTGACCAAACAAGTATCAAAGAAGAGCTGGATGTAAGGCTGAAAAAAGATTATTGGTTAATTACTGAAATCAGGAGAATTGATTCAACATTAGTTGATTAATACGCTCTTTATCCTCTTCCGGATGCAGCCACAGAACATTTGAAAGGCTCCTGAAAAAAGTCATTTGCCGTTTTGCATACGCCTTACTGTTACGCTTGATCAAATTGGATATTGCACGGTATGAATACTCACCACTGGCAGCAGCCTGAAAAAACTCCCGATACCCAATCCCTTTCATCCCCGGCCACTCCGATTCTGCCCCTGTGCGGATCAATGACTTCACCTCATCAGAAAGCCCCTGTCTGAACATTTCATCAACCCGTTCCTCTATCCGGCGATGCAGTTCTGCTTTATCCCGATAGAGTCCAATTACAACAGGGTCAATATCATCCCGAATCTTTCCACCCATACTGAAAGAAGAGAGCGGTTCCCCTGAGATCTCATACACCTCAAGTGCACGTAAAATTCTGTAGGTATCATTGCGGTTTATTCGTGCGGCAGAAACAGGATCAACCCGCTGAAGTTTTTTTATGCAGTACTCAATTCCCTGCTGTTGATAGATTTGTTCGATTTTTCTACGGATTTCACTATCTGAAACCGGAGCTGTCGGCAATCCGGTAAGATAGTGCTTAATATAGTATGCCGTTCCACCTGATATCACCGGAATATGACCTGATGACAGTATTGTCTGAACAGCAATATCAGCTTTTTTCACAAACATGCCAACGGTAAAAGGTTCATACGGTTGGCAAATATCTATTAAATGATGTGGAATTTCTGCTAGTTGTTTGCTGGTTGGTTTTGCGGTTCCAATATCAAGACCGCGATATACCTGTAAGGAATCCGCACTAACTATTTCAGCCTTGCGGCCGGCCAAATTATCAATTAGTGCCGTTTTCCCGACCCCTGTGGGTCCAAATAATACTATTACTCTATTCAGTCTCTTCAAGATTTAATTCTATTGTATTCTCAAGAACCATGGTGATTGCTTCTGAGACAATTTTTTCAGCCTCGTCTTCACCCTCTTCCAATTCGGGTCTGACAATTTTTTCAGCCTGTTTAATTGCTACACAGGTGGTTTGATAAACATTTTCTTCACTATCAATTAACTTATTAATAGGTATTCCCATAAATTTTGCTCCTTGCACAGTCCAGTGGTGAATGAGGATCCAGAATCATCCGATTATATCTATTAACCTGATGCGTGTATAGCCTTCAAAAACTCTTCAACTTTTTCAATTATTTTATCAGCTGCCTGGAATTGGTCAAGCTCATTGGTATTTAAAACCAGGTCAACAAACAGGTAGTCATTCGTATCAATTCCATAAATTCGCAAGTAACGCGCACTATCTTTGGCATCTCTGTCCAAGGTTTCCTGCAGTATTACATCAAAAGGCTTCTTTTCCCGCCTTTCAATTCTTTGAACCCGTACTTCAGGTTCAGCGTACATATATATCTTCAAATCGGCATCTTTAAGCATCCAAATAGCGAGTCTGGATCCCAATACACAATCCCCTACGGATGCCATTGCAACCTGAGCTTTATCCAGCTGGATATCATAATTGTCATCATTCTCTGCAAGTGCACAAAATTCTTTGAATGGGATACTGGCTTCTTCTGCCATTGACCGAAAGGTATAATTAATCATGGAATACCCGAGTTTATCCGCCACAATCCTACTAACTGAGGTATTTCCACATCCACTTTTACCAGATATTGCAATTTTCACATCTTTCCCCTGATTTCAAATTTGTTGGTTACACAGCATCTCTGTTTACATAGTTTGAAGTTTTTGATCATGAATATATTATTATATATGTAATTACACTTAATCAAAAACTTCTGACTATAAGCTGTTCTTTTAAAATTAAAAGAACAGCTTATAGTAATTAACTCTTAAGGATTATTCAATATTCCGTAATTGTTCTCGAATGTTTTCAAGAGAATCTTTCATCGAAACTACTGCCTGATTGATTTCAGCAATTATACTCTTTGATGCTGTCGTGTTTATTTCACGATTCAGTTCCTGGCAAATAAAATCAAGCTTTTTCCCCACCGCGGTATCTTGCCCTTGATCCATAACCACTCTAAATTGGTTTAGGTGACTTCTTATGCGCTGTATTTCCTCATTCACCGTATATTTATTGAGCATTACCGCTACTTCCTGCAGTATTCGACCTTCATCATATCCTTCGTCCAGTAATTTCTGAAACCGTTCTGTAAGATTGTCGTGAAGTTTTATTTCAAGTAGATCCGCCTGTCCGCACACAATAGTATAGAAGTGCTCGAATTTGTTGATATTCCGGATTATATCTTCATAGGTCGTCTGCCCTTCATGTTCCCGGGTTTGACAATAGGGTTCCATTGCATTTTTTATCTGGTCAATTATTGTTTGATGGTATATTTCTGCATCAATATTTTTTACCAGTTTGATGGCATCCTCATTGCTTAAGTAATGGCTCAGTGCAGGATTTTCATCTAATCCGGCAATTTCAGCGATAGTTTCATAGGCGGTCTTCAATTTGACAACTACTTGTTTATCAACAACGATATCAAGATTTGATTCAATTTGTTTAATGCGGATATTCACATCGACATGACCTCTGGTTACATCAGTTTTTATCAGGTTTTTTATCTCCTGCTCAAAGACTGAGAGGTATGATGGGGCATTTACGTGGATATCAAGATATCGGTTATTATACGATTTTATTTCAACTGAAACTCTGAAAAGTTCATTCTGGTATTCGCTATTTCCATAGCCGGTCATGCTTTTCATGCTAGCTCCTCTTCATTTTACAAGGTGTGTGATACTATAATTCTTTCAAACGCGCAAGCAGTAATTCTGCTGTTTCTCTATTACTTCCTGCACCCATGGTAATGAACAAATCACCTGAATGCAACAGGGCGCGGGCAACAATGCTGGCTTCTTCATTATTCTCAACATAAATAGCATTGGGGATAGCTTCAGCTAAATCTTTTCCCGTAACTCCGCCTGTCTCCTGCTGCTCCCTTGCTGATGAAAATATTGGGTGAACCAGTACAGTATCTGCTCCGGAAAAAGCTTTACTAAAATCCTCAAACAATGCCTTTGTCCGACTATAGGTATGAGGCATAAAGTCTGCCACTACCCTCCTTCCCGGATAAAACTCACGTATCCCGGATAAGGCTGCAATGATTTCTGTTGGATGATGGGCATAATCATCCAGAATAATTATATTTTGAGCTTCTCCGATTAATTCACTTCTTCTATCACAGCCGGAAAATTGCGAAAAAGTTTTTTTTGCAGCTTCTACCACCTGTGGTATTACATCCTTCAGGGTAGATGCTGTTCGAACACTCAAAACAGCTGCCGCAGCCGCAATAGCACCTACTGCATTAGTAATATTATAATCTCCAGGTGCTTTTATGGTGAGTATGTCGGAACTCCCTGCAAGCTTAAAGGAAGATTCCCCTTCACAAAGATTTCTTTGTTCAACCGAAAATAAAGCTTCATCGCTTCCGCCATAAGGGATTATCTGCACATCCCTTCGATAACCAATTACTACTTCCGCAACTTTTTTTGCACCCGGATCATTTGCATAATAGAGGAGATAACCCGCGGGGGGTAATCTCAGGGCAAATTCCGTAAAAGTTTTATACACTTCATCCAGATTTTCATAGGTATCCGGGTGGTCAAACTCAATATTTGTTATTATGACAATATCAGGGTGCAGCAGGAGAAAATGTTTTCTATATTCACACGCTTCAATAACACCAGTTTCAAAGTTTTCCGTATTATCACTCTCCTGCTTGTAGATTTGTTGTGCACCAAACAGCGAATATGCCGCTATTTCCAATTTGAAAAGCAGGAGATCAATAAGTGCTGATGTTGTTGTTTTCCCATGTGTTCCAGCTACACAGCAACAGGTTTTTGTCTCTTTTGAAATTTTCCCGATATATTCATTATAGGTAAATACGGGAATTCCCAAGGTCAGAGCTTCTACAATTTGCGGGTGCATATTTCTGGAATAGGCTGATGAATAGATTAAACTGCTGTACTCGCTCGTTACAAGATGTTTATCATCACTTTCAGCCCAGGATATATCATGTGATAATAGTTTTTTTTGGGTGATAAAATATTCAGGACTATCTGAACCATATATGGTAAATCCGCTCTTTTTTAGCAATACCGCTAGTGCAGACATTCCTGCACCGTTAATTCCCACCATAAATATTCGTGTTTTACTGTGCGGATTACTTTTTATCACCAGCCTACTCCGGAATAAGATGCAAAGCATCTTATTCAATTTTCTGCTAAAAAAAGGATCTGTATGCAACAGACCCCTACTTTCAGCTGTAACAATTTTACAGTGCGTTGAGTACTTCAGTCATTTTACCATTTTTTATTGCTGCTTCACATTGTTTGCAAATGACTATTTTTTTTCCGTTAGCTTCTCTTTCAAACATAAGTTTAATACCGGTTCTTTTGCAAACGGGACATGCTCCACGTCCTTTGTTGTTTAAGTCAAGTATTCCGGCGCCTCTATGTGCTTTTGCCATGATGTCTCCTTCAATCTCTTTATATATACATTCTTTGATATAAATTCAAAATGTTAATTCTTTTCTGACTATATTGATGGGGGTGGAAAATGTCAAGATGTACTTAATAGTCATATTTACATTGGTTTCTTTTAATAGTAACCTAAGACAATTTCAAAAATAAATACCAGGAGCAGCATATGCAGGATCTATCAGAACTTACAAAAATAATAACAGAAATTTCATCAGAGGAAGAAATGAATAAATTCTTTGAAGAAATATTTACCACAAAAGAAAAATACGACCTGGCACTCCGCTGGCGATTAATGAAAGACCTTTATAATTCTGTTCCTCAAAGAGAAATTGCGCATAATCTGGGAATAAGTTTATGTAAAATTACACGTGGGTCAAAAATATTAAAACAGGAAGAATCAATCTGCAGAAATATCATATCCCAACTACAGAATTAAGTGGCAGCAATCTGTAAAGAGAATTACTGTTACAAAGAAAAACTAAAAGAGATTATACCGGCAACTGATCCTGAAATATTACCTGTAGAGTTATCAAATACTGATTCCAGCACTTGGTAGGGCAAAATCACCGCAGCATTAAGTGTCATAAACAATAAATCAGAAGTAACTCCTACCGAATACACTCCGTTTTCATTACCACCAAGGGATAAAACAGAATTCAAATCAGGCAGAGGCTGGTTATAACCCAACTGAAGCGCCAATGATACCCTGTTGGCAAAATACAAAGAACCCTCCAAACCCAGATTCAATATACGATTAATATTATCACCGATATCTTTTATATCTGCAGCAACAAGGAGGTGTGCAAGACGAAGATTCCCCGCACCCGTATACTCTTCGGTACGTAAGCTGATACCAAAATCAAGACTTTGCAGAATTCTTGAAACATCAATTGAAATCCCTGAACCGCTTTCAGTAATAAAATCGATCACCTTATCACTATATATCCCAAAAGTAAAAATCCCGACATCCATCATCATGCCAAGCCCTGCTTCCATAGTCTCTTTATTTCCGGATCCATATTCTGCAAAGAAAATTTTCTGTAAAAATTCAGCTCCAATAGATATTAAATCACCATCAACACCTATCATTCTACTATTTAAAGATGATGTCTTTGTGGCTCTTATATCAGCCCCCAGAGAAAATGAACCAATTCCAAATGCAATTCCAGCCTTTACTACATTCAGCCTTGCCACATCAAGTGAAAGAACTCCTTGGGGAGATTCATTCTTTGTAAGGAAGTAATCGGAATATGCTCCTAAATACCATCCCGGAGTAGTGAAAACAATATCAATAGCAACAGATGGATTATCCAGCAGATCTTCCAATCCATTGATTGAGGATCCATTCAGTTGGTAAGTATCCAGGTAGCTCAATCCAGCATGAAATTGGGAGTCCGTAGAAAAGTAGAGTGCTGCAGGATTCATTGTTTGCATATTTAGATTATCAGAGATACTGATTGCAGCACCCCCTAATCCAATGATTCTTGAAGATCCGCTTTGACTGGTTGTTGGCAGGCTGTTAGCAGGAAGCATAAACGTAGAAATAAAGAGAGTTACACAAATAAGAGTAAAATATTTTTTCATAAACCCACAACCCAACCAATTTTCAAATGAATCCAGTACCCTGTAACGCTTAAAGCTTAGGAAATCATCACAACTTTAATCTATTATGATTTTACAAAAAGATAAAGCATTATTTAATTTTCAGGAAACGTTTTCAGGAGCCAGTACAAGTATTAAAACTAGTTCCAGAGCTATAAGTTACATCCCGAGGAGTCATTCTCTTCTCACAAAAATTTTTCATATTTCACTTGCTTTCCATATCGTCAGGTTATAGCATAGAAACAGGGTTTATATTTCATGGAAAACCAAGTTAAAATCTATAAACGGGGGAAAGATATGGAATTTGTGAGAGATGTAATTTCTAAAAAAGGCAGTAAATTCTGGTCAGTCACGCTTGAAACTTCTGTAAAGTCTTCTTTGGATTTAATGGCAGATAAAAACATAGGTGCAGTACCTATTCTGGATACAAAAGGTGAAATCGCCGGTATATTTTCCGAAAGAGACTATACACGAGCCTGCTCAAAGGACAACAATCTTTGTCTTGAATGTCCTGTTTCGGAAGTTATGACTTCCCGTGTTTTTTGTATCAGCCCAAAACAGTCAATCGACTATTGCATGGCTTTAATGACCGAAAAGCGGATCAGACATCTCCCCGTCCTGGATGGATCCACACTCGTGGGTATTATTTCCATTGGGGATGTAGTTAAAGCTGTGATTACCGAGAAAAATATTTTGATTGATCAGCTTGAACACTATATAGAGGGAAGTTTATAGTTTATAGTTATGAAAAAACGATTTGACGAACGCAATACAATGTTCTCGCGGATGTTTGAAATAGATCCAGGTACTGAGAAGTATGCAAATTACTATGCAGAGTATCCTGAACTTGAAAAAACAGATAAGTTATTAAGAACACACCCGGAAGGCGTCTTTTCAGATAGAATTCAGGAAAACGCTCTCATTAATGGAGGATTCGGTCTTCTCTGGGATCTACGTAGATATTCCGGAGCTGAATCGGTTGTTCAGGGTAATTCTCAAATGGAAAACCAACCACCTCTGACTCCTCAGGATTTAACTCAATTCCTTCAGAATACTGCTGCTTCCTATGGAGCAGTCTAGAATGGATATTATAAACAAACGCAGAAGTATACGATCTTTCACCGATCAACCTGTTTCACAGGAAATTATTGATTTCATGCTGCATGCTGCGATGAATGCCCCATCAGCGCATAATCAGCAGGCATGGCATTTCATCAATATCACTAATCATGAATCAATGAACACTATAGCCAGGTTTCATCCCTATGCAAAAATGATGGTTAAAGCCTCAGGAGCAATTCTGGTATGTGGGAATAGAGACTTGATGAAAATTGAGGAACTCTGGGAACAGGATTGTGCAGCAGCAACCCAGAATATTCTTCTTGAAGCTGTATACCAGGGAATTGGCGCTGTTTGGGTAGGAATTAGTCATGTCAAAGAGTATCGGGATATGTTAAGAAAACTATTTGATCTTCCGGAGAATATTATTCCATTCTCATTAATTCCATTTGGATATCCGGAAAGTGAGAAAGATCCAAATGATAATTATTCAAGTGAAAAGGTCAGCCTGGATAGATGGAAATAGCATAAAATCAAACTACTCATTAATTTATACCGAGGTATCAAGGGAATGTTTCCGGATTCGATTTCGCACTCTTCTCTTTTCAACTGCCCGCTGCGTTCCAATCCATAAAATTATTCCTGATGGGAGAATAAACAGCGTTGCCAGAAGTGTATTCAATAAAGCAAGCGAAATCAGCAGCCCGAAATATCTGATTGGTATAAAGCTGGCTAAAGTAAGAACCAAAAGCCCCCCGATAATTGAAAACGTAGTAAGCATAATTGGGCGCCCGGCTAATTCTATCGTTCTTTTAACAGCTGGCAGAAGGCTGCCTGAGCGATAGAAATAGAGTGACTTAAATCGCAGAATAAAATGAACAGCGTCATCTATTCCTACCCCTACCGTTACACTGGCAAATGCAATAGTAACCATATCAAAGGGTATGTTAAAAAGAAACATGAAAATATAATTTGTCATTATACCGAATAGTATCGGCAGCAGAGCCAGCACCCCAAACTTAAAGGATCTGAATGTGATCCATGCAATAATAAGTACAACAAATAGTGAGACAAGGGTCGAATTGCGCTGATCACTCTCTATAAGTTCACTTAACGCAATAAATCTTCTACTTTGCCCCCAAATTGTGTAGCTGCATTCTTCTGGAAGCATTTTTGCATAGGTTTCTATTGCCGTAATCACAGATTGTGAATCCTGAAGATCAGCAAGCCGTTCATTAGAGGGACTAACATATCTGAACGCAGTGGTTATACGGTTTGCATCATTATCAATTATAAGAGAAAGATCGTTATTTCCTAACTCATTTTGTGACATAAATCCAATATAGCGGGCAAGCAGCATGATGAGGCCAGCTGAGTCGGGTATTTCATCACTATCAGTCATAACTTTATTCAGGAATCTTATATAGGATGAAAATGAGAGTATATGTGATAGTTCAGAAACATTACTTCTCATGGCTATTTCAAAAGCATCTACCTGGTGCAAGTTTTCAGGATTTAGGAAGTACTTAACAGAATCCTCCGGGGCATCAATAGTTATATAGATGGCATCAAGCCCACCAACATTTTGAATCATTTTTTTTAATCCAACAATTGCAGTATCATCATCCGGAAAATACTGCACATAACTTGTCTCAAAGGTAACCCGTGGATATGCATAGACAAATCCAGCTATCGTGATAAAAAATACTGCAAGAAAATAGGGCCACCTTTTAACAACAAGTCCGGCTAAAGATTTTATAAATCGCGAGAACCTACCTTTAACCAGCATTGTATATTGCTTCTGATTAGGTTTTGGTAATCGGGAAAGCACTGCGGGCAGATAAAAAAGCGTCAGAATTACACATATAAAAATTCCAAATGATGTCGATATCCCAAACTGTCTAAATTCATGAATTCGAGTTGCCAGGAGACTGAGAAATCCAGCTATAGTAGTCAACCCGGCAATAACCACTGTTTTATTGATATGACAAACTGCATCAAGAATCCACTCGTTTCCTGCACAGCTCATTTTCTTTGGGTGAGTACGGAAATATTCATTTAATAGATGAATACTATAGGAACTTCCAAGCGTAAGCACCAGCGGCGGGGTTATTATATTTATTATTGTTAGTTCATAACCAAGCAGAGCGACAGTTCCCAGGCACCAGATAGTTCCGAATACTACTACGGTCATGGGAAGAATCACCGCACGCTTTGCTCTGAAACTGATATAATAGATAAACATTATTATCAGAAAGCAGATAGCCAGCAGCTTAATGAGGTCTCTTTGTAAATAGAACATAATTCTATCGGTAAAGACTCCCGATCCGTTTAGTGATATTTCGGCATATTGCTCCAAAGGAGTAAAAAGCGCAGCAAACTCCTTCATCTGCTCAGTATTGCCCTCTGCTAATACTTTTGTGGGGAAATAGAGCAGTAGAGATCTCCCATCTTCCGATATTATGAGGTTCCTCGCTATGTCATCATTGAGAAGCTTTTTTTTCAGAAGATCACCATCTTCACGTGTCCACTGCTCGTCTGTTCTCACAGTGCTCATTGGGGTTACTGAAAGTCTAGATCCTTTCTTTTCTGCGCCTATGAGTGAAAAAGGATGAATTCCTTTTCCCATATTGGAGTGGGATTCAATTTCTATGACTATTTCCTGCATCAACTCCAGACTTTCCGGTGAAAACAGATCATCACCTTCAAGAAGTACGATAAAATTATCAGTTAAATCACCATTTCCATATAATTCCAAAAAATCAATATTACTCTGATCATCAGAAGGCAGAAGAGAGTTGAAATCGGGGTTGAGTTTTGTTTGCAGAGCAAAGAAGGCAAAGAATCCTGTCAGCAGAAGTGTTACAATTATCACAGCAAGAGAGTGATCCTGAGAAAATTCTACACATTTATAAAAAAAGGTTTTCTTTTTCAATTTACCATCACCTTTAATGTTCAATATTAAATAAAAAAATCCTACCTAATCTTTATAGCCGAAAATGAATGATTTGTGGAGGAAATTAAACTGTTTTTCAAGCCCTTTTACATACATCAACAATATTGATCCTAAGATGTTACATAGATTCCTGCTCATAGTGTGACGATCATGGGAAGGGGGGGGTATGGCTATTCTATATTTTCCGTGGGAGGTCAATGCAGTATTTTAATAATCATAACAACCATAACTGATGTCTAAGACATTGTAATAAAGAG
>CAZMOX010000015.1:0-33025 GCA_964567895.1 uncultured Spirochaetales bacterium
CAGATTCAATATCCATTTTTTGCGTAACAATAGATTTGATCTTTAAAACCTCTTTTTTATGTTTCCTGCGAATTCTGAGATTGTTAATAATTGCAATTATAAAAAATATAAGACCAGCACCCAGTCCAATAAGAAAAAGCTCCATGTAATCCTCCAGACCACAGTAATATTGTTTAAATATATCATGCTAAAAGAAAATCGTATAGAAGATTACTAGGTTGTTCTTTCAAAATTATTTTGAAAGAACAATAATAATTATTTATTTTTCAGTATAAAATCTGCTGCATCCTGCAGAAGAGGTTCGATTGCATTAGGTAATGAAACTATTTTGTTAAATGCAGCCATGTCCTTAAAACCTGTCCCAGTGAGAAGAACGGTGATTTCAGTATCTGATCCTAATATATCTTTGATTTTTTCAGCATCAGCCCGAACTCCCGCCCAGGCAGCAGCAGCAGCAGGCTCTGCAAATAATCCTGCCTGTTTAGCTAATTCCAACTGTGCATCAGATATTTCCTGATCAGTTACTATGGTAGCCCATCCTTGTGAACCGCGAAGTGCAGTAACAGCAAGTCTACCGGCAGCAGGAGATGCAACAGAAATCGAATCGGCCATTGTTTCAGCTGAATTAAGCAGCTTCTCTTCTCCGGTGTTGAATGCATTTGAAATTGCAGCACTTCCTTCCGCCTGCACACAAATTAGTTTTGGTATGTGTGTAATAAGCCCGGCTCTTTGTAAATCAGTAAAGCCCTTATATACACCTGAGAGTATTACCCCATCACCGACAGGAATATATACTGCATCGGGAATTTTTCTTCCAAGCTGTTCAAAAAGTTCTATAGAGACACTTTTTTTACCCTCAATAGTAATAGGGTTATAGGCAGTATTTCTATTAATACCGCCAAATTTTTCAGAATATTCAATAGAAAGAGCAAAAGCTTCGTCATACGTTCCTTTAATGGGAACAACACAGGCTCCATAAATAAGGGACTGCATTAATTTGTTTACCGGAGCAGTTTCAGGTACAAAGAGGATTATGTCCAATCCGTAAGCAGCACCGGCACAAGCCATAGCTGAACCGGCATTACCGGTTGAGGCAAGAACAATTTTCTTTTCACCCATTGTCAAAGCCTGTGCTGCTACCAGTTGAGAAGCCCTGTCTTTAAAAGAGCCTGAAGGATTTGTTCCCTCAACTTTAAACCGAAGGTTTTTCAAATTATATAATTCTGATAAACCGGGAGACTGAACTAATGGGGTATTCCCAACAGGGTAGGCTGAAGGTGTGGGTACCGTAAAAGGGAAAAAATCAAAAGCAGATACATGCGCCAACTTTTTCAGTTCCTGAAGCTGCTTTTTATCAAGCTGCACTATCAGGTTTCCTGATTGAAAATTCATCCCGGTGGTGCTTTCAGCACAAACCGGGCAGCGGTAAACAATTTCCGAGTTGTCGAACTCTTTTCCGCAATCAGAACATATATAGGTAAAGTCCACTACAGTAATCCTGTCTTTTCATTAAAATCATCAATTAATGCATCAATTTTCGGCGTAAGAGCCTGTATCTTAGTCCAGTAATTTTTATCATACCACTGAGCATTCAATTCTTCGAGCGTTTTTCCCTGCTGTTCAATCCAGGTATAGTATTTGAGGTTATGAATCCTTAAACGATCGTAATAAGAGAGTTCAAGGGCATCATTAATATTCTGCCCCATCAGTGATTTTGCATAGACTACAGCTGCTTCTGTTTTGTCAAACTGTCCTAAGGAATCATGCATTTCCTGAATTCTAGAGAGATACAATTCAGAAGAATCTGTTAATACCGTGAAAATCACATCATTTTCATCGTATTCATAGTATTTAGCCATTTTAATAGCACCAAGAACATTACCAATTCCTGAAATACCAAAAAGTTCAAGCTGCTCAATAATTTCAGCGGGAACTCCTTTTTCCATAAGAAGTGCTTTTCCAGATTCTTCATTAAAAAGTCTGAGTATATCCATGCAGTCATTATCATCCACTGCAAGAACCATATCTGTGTTTCTCACATTATGAACCCAAGGAACATGTTTATCACCAATACCTTCAATTCTATGACCTCCAAAGCCGTTTCTTAGGAGTGTTGGGCACTGAAGGGCTTCTGCAGCTGCAATTTTAATGGATGGGAATAGTTGTTTCAGATAATCCCCGGCAGCCAAAGTGCCGCCAGATCCTGTTGCTGATACATACCCTTTTATATCTTCAGGGTCAAGTTTTTCAATTTCAACAATATCTTCAAAAGCATTACCAGTTAATTCATAATGCCAGAGGTAGTTCCCAAATTGATCAAACTGGTTAAATATTACAATATCAGTACCGCGCTCTTTATTTAACTCATGACATTTATCAAAAATTTCTTTTACATTACTCTCACAACCTGGAGTTGCGATAACTTCTCCGGCGACTTGTTTTAGCCACTCAAATCGTTCCTGGCTCATCTCTTCAGGAAGAATTGCTATTGAGTCACAACCAAGTAATTGAGAATTATAGGCTCCGCCACGACAGTAATTTCCTGTTGACGGCCAAACGGCTTTTTGTGTTGTTGAATCAAAATTTCCTGTTATTAAAGCTGGAGCAAGGCATCCATATGTTGCGCCTACTTTATGAGCACCGGTAGGAAACCATTTTCCTACGAGTGCAAATACTCTGGCTTTTGTACCAGTTAAAGATGAAGGAAGTTCAATATAATTAACAGCTGAGTATGTTCCTCCGGATTCTACCGGTTCATTTTTCCAGGTTATTCGGAACAGATTAACAGGATCAACATCCCATAGTCCGGTCTCTTTAAGCTTATCGGCAATTTTAGCGGGTATTTTAGAGGGATCTCTCATTTGTTCAAATGTAGGAAGTATTATATTTTTTTCCTGACACCTTTTTGCATTTCTCTCTACAATTGATTCATGCATAGTCAAATCTATCATTTTGTTCTCCTTACTTTTTTCTAAGCATTATTTAAAAATACTATATAAGTAAAAAAATAGCAACTAAATTAATCTAAACAAATGAATATATATAATATATTGCGTAATAAGTAACTTTATCATATTTACTCAAATATATTGCAAACTAAATTTTCTGGTTTAATAACTATAGCAAAATATATATATTGTTGCAATCTGTTGCAAAACAGGTTGACAGATATTGAATAGAGTTTACAATAAATAAAGATCCTGGACACAATTGATAGGAGTTTATATGAGTGACAAAATGATTCCCATATCATTCAAAGATTTAATCAATCGTGTAATTACCGAATATGACAGAAGTTCTTCGCTATTTGGTATTAGTAAAGATCATATATTTAAAAAAAGAGATACTGCCCAACTCTCAATTTTTGGACAGACTTGTGCAATGCCGTTGGGACCAGCAGCAGGGCCGCATACACAGCTTGCTCAGAATATTATAGCTTCCTATGTAACTGGTGCAAGATTTATTGAACTCAAAACGGTACAAATTTTAGATACCCTGGAAATTGACAAACCCTGCATAGATGCAAGTGATGAGGGCTATAACGTAGAATGGTCAACAGAATACACATTACCTGCAGCTTATGACGAATACATAAAAGCCTGGATTATACTTCATGTTCTGGAAGCTCTTATTCCAACCGGTACCGGTGATGTAAACAATCTAAACTGCATTTTTAACATGAGTGTAGGATATGATCTTGCCGGTATTAAAAGTGAAAGAATGCAGAAATTTATTGATTCAATGATAGACTCTTCGGAAAATGAAGTGTTTACAGGATACCTTTATGAGTTGGATGACATCATTAATGATGGATCAATTTTTGAGGATACCTGTTTTGAAGATGCACAATCTGCATTAAAGGGGATCAGTACACGAATATCTGCAAAAATATCACCATCTGTAACACTATCAACTATGCACGGGTGTCCTCCCGATGAAATAGAAGCTATCTGCTCCTATATGATAACAGAAAAGGGTCTGCATACTTTTGTTAAACTTAATCCAACACTTCTTGGGTATGAAACAGTTCGCAATACTCTGGATAATTTAGGATATACCTATATCACATTAAAACGGGAATCCTTTGATAATGATCTAAAATACCCTGATGCAGTCTCAATGCTGCAGCGTCTTAGTTTAAAGGCAGAAGACCGTTCTCTTGGATTCGGTGTTAAACTGACAAATACGCTGAGTACAGTGAATGATCAGGGAGCGCTGCCAGGAGATGAGATGTATATGTCCGGCAGGGCGCTCTTTCCGCTCAGTATACAGCTTGCTGCAAAATTATCCCTGGATTTTTCCGGGAAACTGCCTATATCGTATTCTGGTGGTGTTAATGCAGTTAATATTAAAGAAATCTTTGAAACAGGAATTCGTCCTATTACCATTGCTACAGACTTACTGAAACCGGGCGGTTATTCCAGATTGAATGCGATGGCTTCATTATGCGAGTCCTCTAAATCCTGGTCGATGGAAAATGTTGATACCGATAAATTATCTCAGCTCGCTGAGACAGCTATTTCTGATACAGATTTCCATAAAGAAAAAAGAGGCTTTACCAAGGTTCATGTTGATGGTGATCTTCCGCTGACTGACTGTTACATTGCTCCCTGTGTTCAGGCATGTCCAATACATCAAGATATCCCTGAGTATATTCATCTGACGGGACAGGGCAGGTACGCCGAGGCGCTGGAGTTGATTTATGATAAGAACCCTCTGCCAAATATTACCGGACACATTTGTGATCACCAGTGTATGTATAACTGTACCAGAATTGATTATGAGGGTCCTGTAGAAATACGTGCTGTCAAACGTATTGCTGTCGATAATGGGTTTGCATCATATAAAAAGGAGTTATGGGAATCTCCTCAAATAACCTCAATGCAGGCTGCCGTAGTAGGCGCAGGTCCTGCGGGTCTTTCCGCAGCATATTTTCTGGTAAGATCAGGATTTTCAGTTACCGTTTTTGAAAAAGAAGCCGATGCCGGCGGTGTAGTAAATCATATAATTCCCGCATTCAGGCTCCCGCAAAGTGCTGTTGAATCTGATATTGCATTTGTGCGTGAGCAGGGTGTTGAATTCAAGTTTGGTGCTTCAAACGAAGATATAACTATAACATCACTTAGGAATGCCGGGTTTAGCTATATATTATACGCAGTCGGAGCTGAAAAGGACAATCCTATACCTCTGAAAGGTACGCGGGATCATGTGATTGAAGCTCTGGATTTTCTCAGCAGATTCAGAAAAGAGCGGGAGACGTTAAACGTTGGTGAGTATATAGCTGTTGCCGGAGGTGGAAACACTGCTATGGATAGTGCCCGTGCTGCACTGACTCTTCCGGAAGTTAAAGGTGTATCGGTGCTCTACAGAAGAACAAAACATGAGATGCCTGCAGACCTTGAAGAATTCGATAACGCTGTCGAGGAGGGGGCTGAATTCGTTTTTCTATCCTTACCTGAACAGTTTGATGGGAAAGGTAGTTTAATTTGCAGACAGATGGTTTTAGGAGCTCCTGATTCAAGCGGAAGACGACGCCCTAAAGAGACAGATGAGACATTTACCGTTCCTGCTGAAACTCTCATTACTGCAATAGGTGAGCATGTTGATTCAAATCTGCTTAATGCATTTGAAATTCCAGTGGATGGTGATGGATGGGCTTCAGTAAATGAAGAGACTCTGGAAACAAAAGAGGAAGGGGTATATCTGATTGGAGATGCCCAGACTGGTCCTTCAACAATTGTCAGGTGTATTGCCGGGGCAAGGAGAGCTGTTGAGGCAATTCTGGATAAAGAACTGGGATCTGAAGAAGATCATGAACACAATGAAACCTGTAATCATGGCCATGATCATGAGGATAATAGTACTGATGATGAAGATGGTCTTTCCCTGGAAGAGTTGGAAAAAGTTGAAAATGAATTTTTTACTGAGATTCTGAACAAAAAGAACACCTGGTTGAATCCGGCAGAAGCCATTATGGATGATCAAAAATTTGCTTTCAATGAAGCAGCACGGTGTCTTGAGTGTTCATATATTTGTAATAAGTGTGTTGAGGTTTGTCCAAACCGGGCAAATGTGGCCTTGGATGTACGGAATTTAGAATTATTTGATGATCCTTATCAAATAATTCACCTTGATGCGTACTGTAATGAATGTGGGAATTGTGCTACATTTTGCCCCTGGGACGGAAAGCCGTACAAGGATAAGATAACAATATTTAATTCCAGGGAAGAAATGTTAGATTCTACAAATTCTGGTTTCTCTCTGACAGGAGAAATGATTTCTATTCGAATGGATAATGATATAGAAGATTATCCAGTGTTGAATGGTGTGATTGGTGGAGAAATTGATGAGCATCTTGCTGAGTTAATTCAGCTGATAATAGATGATTATCCTTATTTAGTGGGAATAGCAGCGAGTTAAAGGAGCATGAAATGTCAGTAACAGTTATTAAAAATGCTGAAAAAGTTATTATTAGTTTAGATCCGCCGGTTGTACAGGATGGTGTTGATATTGTTGTTACGAATGATATCGTAACCGCAATCGGACTCAATGCAGGTGATATGATATCAGCAGATAAGATTATTGATGCTTCCGGCTGTATTGTTCATCCGGGACTTGTATGCTCCCATCACCACTATTATTCTGGATTATCACGAGGGATCACAGCAGATATTGGACCAACACCTGATTTTATTTCGACTCTTCAGCAGCTTTGGTGGCGGCTGGATAGGGCTTTGGATGAGGAATCTGTATATTATTCAAGTTTAATTTGTTCTCTTGATGCTGTTAAAGCAGGGACTACCTCTGTAATTGATCATCACTCCAGCCCCTCATGTATAGCAGGCTCTCTTGATGCTATTAAAAAAGGGTTTGTTGAGACCGGTCTCCGGGGAATGACTTGTTATGAAGTTACAAACCGTAACGGCGGAGATGCAGAAATTGAAAAAGGGGTGGAAGAAAATATCCGGTTTGCAAAAAGCATTGATTTGGAAAAAGCAGCAGGTAATTCACCTCATCTTGTAGAAGCTGCTATTGGCGGGCATGCACCTTTTACTATCTCAGATGCAGGTCTGCAGCTGTTGGCAGAGGCAGTTAAGGAAACAGGCCGCGGAATACATCTGCATATTGCCGAGGATTTATATGATGTTTCGGTATCTCATCATCAATATCAAAAAGATTTGGTGGTACGTCTGAATGATTTCGGATTAATAAATGATCGTTCAATTCTTGTTCATGGATTGTTTCTTTCAAATGAAGATATTGAGATTCTCAATATGCAGGATGGATTTCTTGTACATAATGCACGATCAAATATGAATAATAATGTTGGTTATAACAACATGCTTCCTGCTGTTAAGAACCTTGCTCTGGGAACAGACGGTATAGGTGCAGATATGTTTGAAGAGCTGAAATTTGCCTATTTTAAAAATCGTGATGCAGGCGGGTCTTTTTGGCCTCCTGAATACCTTTCAGCACTATCCCGGGGAAACAGGATTATCGAACGTTATTTTTCAGGTCAGTTCGGCACTTTGGCTCCCGGGTATAAGGCAGATTTGGTTATATCAGATTATCAAAGCCCGACACCGCTTACCAAGGAGAATCTTGCGGGGCACTTTGCGTTTGGTCTTGGATCCTCAAGCGTCAAAACGGTACTTATTGATGGCAAAACTGTATTGGAAAATCGAGAATTCCCTTTTAATGTACAGCAGATATATAAGGATGCCGCAAAGCATGCAAAAAAAGTATGGAAAAGGATGAATTCAATAAAACTATAAACAGGAGAAAATAAGCTATGAAAATTCAGGAACAAATTCGGGAGAAAGCACTAAAATACCGGGAATATACAGCAATTAACTTGTCTAAAATGATTCAGGCAAAATCTTACAGTGGAAAAGAAGAAAAGGTCTGCAGAGTAATCTCTTTATTGTGTGAAGAGGCCGGGTTTGATGAGGTCTATTTTGACGGGTTGGGTAGTGTTATCGGAAGAGTTGGAAACGGACCGAAGAAAATAGCATTTGATGCACATATTGATACTGTCGAAGTAGGAGATCCAGAGCAATGGAATTTTGATCCTTTTTCTGGAGAAATTCGAGACGGCAGAGTTTGGGGACGTGGAGCATCAGATCAGAAAGGCGGTGCTGCATCAATGATCACAGCTGGTCGAATTCTGAAGGAACTTGGCTATGGCGGCGTTTTTACTGTTTACTTTACTTTTACGGTTATGGAAGAAGATTGTGACGGTATGTGCTGGAAGTACCTGATTGAGGAAGAAAAACTAGTTCCAGATTTCGTTGTATCCACAGAACCGACAAGCTGCAGACTCTATCGAGGTCATCGTGGACGGATGGAAATTGAGGTTAGGATGAAAGGAGTTTCATCGCATGGATCGGCTCCTGAAAGAGGTGTCAGTGCTGCATATAAAGCGGCCCGTGCAGCTTTGGCAATAGAACAACTTAATAGTGATTTACAGCCGGATAGTGATAATTTTCTGGGGAAAGGTACAATTGTAGTTTCCCAGATTCAGGTTCATGGACCTTCACAGTGTGCTGTGCCGGATCAGGCAATGCTGTATCTGGACAGAAGACTCACTTGGGGTGAAGATGCAGAACTTGCTATTAATCAGGTGAAAAAATATGTATCTGAAGCTGTTGGAGAGAGTGAAGATACAATATCTGTTGTAATGCCGTATTACAAAAAAACCGGTTGGAAAAATAGGGAGTATGGACAGGAACTCTATTTCCCAACATGGAAATTTCCGGAAAGTCATGAATTAGTTCAGAGTGGAGCTGCGGGTTATAGAGCCTTATACCAAAAGGATCCGGTTATAGATAAATGGACATTCTCAACCAATTGTGTTGCAACTTCCGGTAGACACAATATTCCTGCAATAGGATTTGGACCAGGAGATGAGCATGAAGCACATGCTCCGAATGAATCAAACAGGATTGATGATCTGGAGATTTGCGCTGCATTTTATGCAATGCTGCCGTATTCTTTAGAAAAATAGTTTTTGTTTGATGATTAGTCTGTAATTGATTATTTTGTATTAAGGGGTTTTTAGGTATGAACCATAATGTATCACAGAATTTTATTCATGGTAGAATCGGTACTCCGGTTAAACGACTGGATGCTGTCGAAAAAGCCGGTGGTTATGCGAAATATATTACTGATATGGATTTTGGCAGTGTGCTGTTTAGCCGTTTAATCAGATCCACTAAATCCAGAGCAAGATTAGTCAATGTATCCATCCCGACGCTTCCTGATGGTTATTATTATATAAGCAGAAAAGATATTCCTGAAGGCGGTGAAAACCGTCTGCATATGATTACCGATGACTGGAAAGTTTTTGCTGAAGACGAGGTTCGTTTTATTGGGGAAACTATAGGAATTTTAGTTGGTCCTAATAGAAGTTTACTTCTGAAATTGGAAAACATGATAGAAGTTGAGTACGAAGACTTTATTCCGGCCTTTACTATCGAAGAATCTCTTGATTTAAAGGGTGGCTCCTTATACGGTGATGATAATCTTTTTGTGGATTATCATCTTCAAAAGGGTGATCAGAATTTAACTTCTGTTTTTTCCGGCAGCCACAGGATAATTGAAGATGAAATCTGTACGGGTTTTCAGGAACATGTTTATATGGAACCTCAGGGTATGGTTGGATTTTTTGAAAATGGGAAATATGTGATTACTGCCTCCTGCCAATGTCCCTTCTATATGAGAAAAGCAGTTGCCGGAGTATTGGCCGTTGATTTAGATGATATTATCGTAAGGCAGGCCGTTACCGGTGGAGCTTTCGGGGGAAAGGAACATTTTCCGGACGTTATTGCCGGACCGCTGGTGGTAGCTCTTCATGTAATTAAAAAACCTATACAAATCATATTCGAGCGAAAGGAAGATATTAGTTTTACTGCAAAAAGGCATCCAAGCAGAGTAAAATTTAAAACTGCTCTTGACAAAAAAAATAAAATTATCGGTATGGATATAGACATAGCAATAAATGCAGGAGCATATCAAAGCTGTTCTCATATAGTACTGCAAAGAGCTATGTTCTCAATAAACAGTGTCTACGATATTCCAAATGTCCGTATTCGCGGCAGAGCTGTAGCAACAAACACTTTTCCTTCAGGTGCATTTCGTGGATTTGGAGCGCCTCAGGGAATTTTTGCATGCGAAATGCACATGTCACATATAGCCAGAGATGTTGGGATAGATGATGTTGAATTTAAAAAGCACTATTTTATTACTACCGGTGGGTTAACCGTAACAAATGGAAGAATTCATGAAGAGGTTAAACTTCCTGAAATGATGGATAAAATTCTTGAAGCCTCTGATTATGAGAGGAAGAACCTTGAATACGGCAAAGGAAATGGCCGTGCGATAAGCATGTCTTTCTATAATCATGGCGGCGGATTTACCGGTGATGGCGAAAAAGAGATTATTAAGGCAAAAGTTCGACTGAAAAAACATTCAAATAAACAGGTTAGTATATATATAGCAAATGTTGAGATGGGGCAGGGTTTTCAGACCACCTGTTCTAAAGTGGTTGCAAAAGTTCTTGGGATACCACTCACTGATGTAATATATGAAATGCCGGATACCTCAATTGCCGCAAATTCCGGGCCTACTGTGGCTTCACGGTCGATGATGGTGGTAGGGAAATTGGTGCAGAGAGCAGCTGAAAAACTTCTTGTCGATTGGGCTTCAGATGATGAAAATATTGTTGAAGTTGATTATGTTCAACCAGATGGTTTGGAATGGGATAACGATAATTTCCAGGGAGATGCGTATCCTGCCTATGGCTGGGGTATTTGCGCTGTCGAGGTACATGTTGATCCGATTACCCATGAAGTGAATACAGAAGGCATTTGGACTGTTCATGATGTTGGTGTTCCCATTGATGATTTGATTGTACATGGGCAGGTTCATGGTGGTGTGATTCAATCACTGGGTTATGGAAGCCTGGAGAAACTGGAGATTAGAAACGGTGCTTTCTATCAGAATACCCTTGCAGATTACATTATTCCTACTTCTATGGATTTTCCCTCAGTGAATAGTGATCTGGTAGAGAATCCTTATGAACACGGTCCTTTTGGCGCAAAAGGTCTGGGTGAATTGGTTTTTGACGGAGCAGCTGCTGCCTATGCGGCGGCAATCCAAAAGGCTATTGATAAGAAAATTTCAAGAATTCCGGTTAATCCGGAATATATTCTGAGTTTAAGGCGGAAATAATATGCAGGATATAACTTTTACACTAAATGGCAAAAGAATAACAGTTACTGTTAACCCCTTATCAAGACTTCTTGATGTTTTACGGGAAGAATTTGGACTTACCGCAGTGAAAGAAGGCTGCGGCGAGGGAGAATGTGGAGCCTGTTCTGTTTTTAAAAATGGGAAATTAGTGAATTCCTGTATAGTTCCTATGGGAACTGTGCAAGGGGTGGATATTATAACTCTTGAGGGAATTAGAGAAACTGAAGAAGGGAAATGTATTATAGATTCCTTTGCTGAAAGTGGAGCCGTACAGTGTGGTTTCTGTACTCCCGGTATGGTAATGGCTTCAGCTGCTTTATTGCGGACAATTCCAAAGCCTGATAAAAATCAGATACGGGAAGCTTTATCAGGAAATCTTTGTAGGTGTACAGGTTATACCATGATAATAACCGGAATTCAACTGGCAGCGAAAAGAGGTGAAGGAATATGGTAAAGAGTTATATCCCTAAAACACTTATAGCAGCGGTAAAAATTCGTAAAGAGACCGGTGCGGTACCTATAGCTGGGGGTACTGATCTTATGGTGAGATATCGCAATATCGCAGGAACCCTGCCAACCTTTCCCTGGCCAGTGATGTATATAAGCAACCTTGAAGAGCTGAAAGGTATTTGTAAAGAGCAGAATACGGTTATAATCAGGGCTGGAACTGAATTATCAGCAGTATGTGAATCTTTACTGGTTCATCCTGTATTACGTGATGCCGTACGGCAAATGGCAGCACCGGCACTTCGTAATTTGGGTACCCTTGCCGGTAATATTTGTAATGCATCTCCTGCTGGTGATGCTGTTTGTGTGTTATATGCTCTGAATGCGGAGGTTGAACTGGCAACAGAGAAAAGTATGAGGCGCATGCTTCTTTCAGAATTCATCACTGGACCTGGAAAAACTGAATTGAAATCCGATGAATTAATGACCGCAATCAGGATTCCAGTACTTAATGATAACGTATCGTTTTATAAAAAAGTTGGTACAAGGAAAGCGAATGCTCTCAGTAAACTCTCCTGTGCCGGATTACTCTGCAAGGAAAATGGGATTATTACTGATATGCGTCTAGCTGTTGGAGCAGTAGCACCGGTGGTTGTTCAGTCTGCTGAACTTGAAAAAAGTATACAGGGTATGAATTTTAGAGAATTTTCAAAATATGAAGATCATCTATTTCAAGCATATGCAGAGCTTATAGTACCAATTGATGATCAAAGATCAACTGCTGAATACCGGAAAACTGTAGCCTGCGGACTAATAAAAGAATTTTTCAAAATTATTAAAGAGGAGTTGGCCTGATGTCAAAGATTTTACTCAGGAATATTTACTGTTTAATGACTTCAGCAGAAGATAATGCGTTGGTTGGGTATGATTTACTAATGGCTGATGGTTTAGTTTTAGATATAGCTAAAGATCTGCTGGTACCGTCAAATGAGCCATGCAGGGTAATTGATTGTTCTCATCATGTTGTTATTCCCGGTATGGTTAATACTCATCACCATTTTTACCAAACTCTTACCAGAAATCTTCCGGCAGTACAAAATGCAAAACTTTTTGACTGGTTGGTATATCTTTATGAGATATGGAAATATCTGGATCCTGATTCAGTATACTACTCTTCGCTCCTTGCAATGGGAGAACTCCTGAAAACCGGATGTACAGCATCTACCGACCATCATTATCTCTACCCGGAAAATTTTTCAAGTGATGTTATGGAAATACAGTTTAAAGCTGCTGAAACGTTAGGCATGAGATTTAGCCCTACAAGAGGTTCAATGTCGTTAAGTAAAAAGGATGGAGGACTGCCTCCGGATTCAGTAGTACAATCTGGAGAAAAAATTATTGAGGATAGTTTACGGGTAATTGAAAAATATCACGATCCATCCCCGACATCTATGAAAAAAATTATTCTTGCACCTTGCAGTCCTTTTAGCGTTACAAAAGATTTAATGAAGGAATCCGCAAAACTCGCCAGAGCTTATGGAGTGAATCTACATACCCATTTAGCAGAAACCGCTGATGAAAATGAGTATTGTCTCTCAACCCACGGGAAAAGACCTCTCGCATTAATGGAAGAGTGTGAATTTATCGGCAGCGATGTATTTTATGCTCATGGAATCCATTTTAATGATGATGAAATACAAGTTCTGGCTGATACCAAGACTCAGATAGCCCACTGCCCATCATCAAATATGCGTCTTGGATCTGGTATTTGCAGGGTTAAAGATATGCTTTCAGAGGGGATTAATGTTGCTCTGGGTGTTGATGGTTCAGCCTCAAATGACACCTCTGATATGCTCGGTGAAGCCCGGGCAGCGCTACTGCTTCAGCGGGTTCGCTATGGCAGTGATTCTGTATCAGTAAGTGATATTTTTAAGATGGCCACAATAAATGGTGCAAATATGTTGAATTTTTCCAAATCCGGAAAGTTGGAGAATGGCTATAATGCGGATGCTGCTATCTTTGATCTCAGTGGATTTGAGTATTCCGGAAGTCATTCAGATCCTATTGCTGCACTGCTATTTTCCGGGTATAACCACGGAACGCAATATACCATTGTTAATGGTAAACTTGCAGTTGATA
Organism: uncultured Spirochaetales bacterium; assembly: GCA_964567895.1. Lineage (GTDB taxonomy): Bacteria > Spirochaetota > Spirochaetia > JABMQR01 > JABMQR01 > JABMQR01. The sequence continues at coordinate 13,840 of CAZMOX010000015.1, forward strand.
ATGGAAGGCTGACTGGGTTTGATGAGTATGAACTTGCTGAGAAAGGGAATATTTCAGCCAACAGGCTTATGAAACTTGCTGGTTTGTAATAATTAGAATTGTATTTCGACAGGAGGACGACTGTATGATAAAAACATATTATAAAGCGGATAATGTAAAAGAAGTTCTGACGTTTATAACCAATCATGATAAAAAGGTTGGTTTTCTTGCCGGTGGGACTGATATAAATCGGTTAAATTCTCAGAGCAAATATGAAACTGTTATTGATATAACTTCAGCATGTTTAAAAGGGATACATAAAACTGATTCAGGATTAGAGATTGGCGCCTGTGTTACCTTTGAACAGGCACTGAAAGATTCATCAATTCCTGCTTATCTGATAAAGGCATTAAGATATGCCGGTTCAAGAACTTTAAGAAATATGGCAACTATTGGCGGAAATATAGCACTTCAGAGAAGTGACTCCTATCTTTTGCCAGTTTTAATTGCAGCAAAAGTCCGACTTCTAACCGTAGATCTTTCAGAAAATGGAGATTTAATTGAGGACAGCGTTCCAATTCGAGAATATATAGAGCATAGAGATATGTTTCAACATACACTTATAGACAGGATTTGTCTTGATAAACCTGAACGATTTGCTGCTTCAGAGAGATTCTGTAAAAGTGTTCAGGCTCCTCCTTCTATTGTTGCAGGTTTTGGAGCAGACTATTCAGAACAAAAAAAGATTTTAAATAATTTAAGGATTGTAATTGGAACAGCTTCTTATGGAATTTATAGACTCTTAAAAGTGGAGGAAGCGGTTAATCAGGGAGCAATTCAAACTGCCATAGAACTTGAGAAAGCAGTTATTGATGAAACAAAAGCAGTAAGTGATTTTACAGGGTCTGCCTCATACAAAAAATATCTTGCAGGAACTGCAGCAGCAAACTTCTTTACCGAATGTTTAACTGCTTCAGGCCGATAGGAGTATTGAAATGAATATTACTTGTAACATTAACAATAGACAAAAAACTCTGATTTGTGAACCTGGGGATTCCGTACAGAAAATTTTACACGAAGCAGGGTATATTGCGGTAAGAAATAGTGACGACGGCGAGGGGTTTGCCGGCAGTGATACAATACTGGTTGATGGAATTCCTAAATATGCTTCATTGCTTATACCAGGACAAATTGAGGGAAAAACCCTGCTTACACCTGATGGATTGGCAAAAGGAAGAACCTTAACAGTTGTTCAGCAGGCAATGGTTGATGCTGGAGTTGTTCAGTCAGCTTATAATGCTCCTGCTGCAGCGCTGTTAATTACCGATCTTCTTCAGAGAATCGAAGAACCTGCACGATATGATATTGATGATGCCCTCTCAGGTTTATTCAATAGAGCTACAGGGTATAAACAATTCTATAATGCCGTTGAACTCGCAAAATCAAGATTAAATAATACAAAATATAAAGGAGATACAATTCCTGAATTTCGAGATGAATTAAAATATATAGGAAAAGTTAAACCAAAAATCGATGGGAAAAAGCTGGTAGCAGGCTGGAGAGCATTTGTTGAAGATATGCTGGAACCTGGATCATGTATTTTAAAAATGGTAACCAGTCCTTATGCCCATGCATATATAATTTCTATTGATATTACGAAAGCATTAAATATTGATGGTATTGTTGACATCATTACATATGAAAATTGTCCAGATGTTTTCTATGGGCAGGCTGGACAAGGTTTTCCTGAACCCTCACCTTATGACAGGAAGATGTTTAATAAGAAGTTAAGACATGTGGGGGATCGTGTAGCAGCAATAATTGCTGAAAATGATCAGGCAGCAGAAATCGCTTCTGATTTAATAGATGTTAAGTATGAAGTTTTAAAACCGGTCCTTTCTCTTGATGATGCTATGAAGAAAAATGCTCCAGTTGTTCATAACAGTATTGTAGAGTATGTATCCGGTGAACCTGAAAACCTTCAAAAGTATAATGAAAAAGCTGATGAGCGTGACGGTAAGGTTATTTATCAATTCCCCATCCATGGAAATCCGCATAAAAATATAGCTGCAGCAGTTTCCGGTGGAATAGGTGATATTGAAAAAGGATTTTCTCAGGCTGAAGTTGTTATAGAACGTGAGTATAATACGTCTCAAATTCAGTGTACTCCTTTAGAAACCCATGTTGTCTATGCAAAAATGCGCGGTGATAAACTTATTCTTCATGCATCTACTCAGGTTCCCTGGCATATGCGGAGAATCGTTGCTGCTGCCTGTGGTATTAGCGAAAACCAGGTTCAGATAATAAAAGAACGAGTTGGCGGCGGGTATGGATCAAAACAGGATATATTACTGGAAGATGTTGCCGGATATGCTTCCTACAAAACAGGACGGTCAGTTTTCTATCGATTTACCAGAGAACAGGAGTTCATAGCAAACAGCACCAGGCATCCTATGAGGATTACAGTTAAACTTGGCGCCAAAAAAGATGGCTTACTTACTGGCGTCTATATGGATGTAAAAGCCAATACCGGCCCAACCGGTAATCATTGCTTAACCGTACCTATGAATGCCTGTTCAAAGTCATTACCACTTGTACTTTGTGATAATGTTAAGTTTGATGTAACAACTTATTACTCAAATATACCACCAACCGGAGCTTATCAAGGATATGGAGCTCCTAAAGGTAGTTACGCCATGCAGATGGCTCTGGCGGAACTTGCTGACAAACTGGAAATGGATCCACTAGCACTTATTGAGAAAAACAGAGTAGGAAAGGGTGACAGGCTTGAGATTTTACGGTGTCTTGGGGAAGGCCGCGAAGGAACTCCTGCCTTGATTGAGAGCTGTGGATTAGAAGAGGCACTGCTAAAAGGTGCAGAACTCATTAATTGGGGTAAAAAAGAGATTTCGGATTCACCGAATATATGTATAGGTAAAGGTGTTGTCATTGTACAGCAGGGGTCAGGGCTTCCCGGACTTGATCACGCATGTGCAGATATAAAAATGGTATCTGATGGAACTTTTATGCTTCATTCCGGCGGAGCGGATTTGGGAACTGGTTTAGATACTGTATCTGTTAAATTTGCGTCAGAAGTATTGTGTGTTGATATGGATCAAGTAGCTATTCTTTCAGGAGATACAGATAACACTCCTTTTGATACGGGTGCATACGCTTCAAGCGGTACATTTTTTTCCGGGAGTGCTTCAAAACTTGCTGCAGAAGATTTGAAAAAAAATATTCTACTGACAGCTTCAGCGATTTTGAAGGAAAATTCCAATGATCTTATTTTAGTGCATCCGGGAGCTGTCGAATCAATTAAGAGTGGAAAATTGCTAACATATAAAGAGATAGGGCATGAGGTGTTAACCGGAACAGGAAGTGGACAGTTATTTGGTACTGCATCATTTACAACAGATAAATCGGCATTCCCCTATGGAGCACATTTTTGTCAGGCAGCAGTAAATACTAAAACCGGTGAAATAAAAATAGAGAAGTATTATGCTCTTCAAGACTGTGGGACACCTATAAATCCTGAATTAGCTCTGGGGCAGATCTATGGCGGTGTGCTAAAATCAATAGGTCATACTCTTTATGAAGAGCTAGTACTTAATGATAAGGGAGAGTGTGTGAATCCGGTTCTTAGAGATTATGGGGTTCCTATGATTAGTGAATTGCCTGATGTATTTGAAGCTGTTTTGATTGACACCGAGGATCCTTATGGACCTTATGGTGCAAAATCAGTTTCTGAAATTAGTACAAATGGAGCCGCCCCGGTAATAGCAAATGCTATTCATGACGCCGTAGGTGTTTGGATACGGGATTGGCCGATTACACCAGAAAAAATTCTTAGAGGTTTAAGTAAAATTTAATAAATGAAAGGTATGCGATGCAGATAGTTATATAACTACGTATGGATGGAGGAAGATGAAAAATGGGAAAAGAATCAGTTAGCGGTCTTATACAGGAATTGAAAAATCTAAATACAAAGAAGATGTATCTTAATGATTTTTTGCACACATGGATAAAGGATGATGATGAAATTAGTGCAGTATTTAAAACAGCAGAAATACTCAGAGGATTAAGAGAGCTGAATATTTCACCGAAAGTTTTTGATAGTGGATTGGGAATATCTTTATTTCGTGATAATTCGACCAGAACCCGTTTCAGTTATGCAAGTGCCTGTAATTTACTAGGTCTCGAAGTTCAGGATCTGGACGAAGGGAAAAGCCAGATAGCTCATGGGGAAACAGTACGTGAAACAGCTAATATGATCTCATTTATGGGTGATGTTATTGGAATTCGTGATGATATGTATATCGGAAAGGGACATACCTATATGAAGGAAGTTGCTGCTGCTGTTCAGGAAGGGTATGAAGATGGGATTCTTGAACAACGGCCAACCCTTGTAAATCTGCAGTGTGATATTGATCATCCTACACAGTCTATGTCTGATATGCTTCATGTTATTAATCATTTTGGTGGAGTAAATAATCTTAAAGGGAAAAAAATTGCTATGTCATGGGCATATTCACCCTCTTATGGAAAGCCTCTGTCTGTTCCTCAGGGAATAATTGGGTTATTTACCAGGTTTGGTATGGATGTAGTTCTTGCACACCCCGAGGGTTATAATGTAATGCCTGAAATAGAAGATATTGCCAAGAATAATGCAGCAGCCAGTGGAGGAACCTATAAAAAAGTTAATACTATGAAAGAAGCTTTTGTGGATGCAGATATCGTATATCCCAAAAGCTGGGCACCCTTTGCAGTTATGGAAGAGAGGACACAACTGGTTGAAAACGGTCAGTTTGATGAGCTTGGAAAATTAGAGCAAACCTGTCTTGAAAAGAATGCTCAATATAAGAACTGGGAGTGTACTGAGGATCTTATGCGCTCTACAAAAGATGGTAAAGCACTCTATATGCATTGCCTTCCAGCAGACATTTCCAAAATTAGCTGTGAAAAAGGTGAAATAGAGGCCTCGGTATTTGACAGATATCGAATACCATTGTATAAAGAAGCTAGTTACAAACCGTATATTATTGCAGCGATGATCTTTTTAAGTAAATTTAATGATCCGGCTGATAAACTAGTTAATATTATGGGATCTGGTGTAAATCGGATTCTATAATTATGAAGGTTGTTGAAACCTCCATAACCCAAAACCCTGCCGGCTGTCCCCGCAGCCGGCTTTTTAAACAAAGCGGATAGAAATTAATTTTCTAACCGGGCTGTTCGCAGCCGGCTTTTTTAACAAAGCGAACCTAAAGCTTTTCGTATAATTTGTTGTTTATAAACACATCCACTAGTTCTGGATCAAATTGTTTTCTTTTATTTTGCACTAATTCAAGAAGTGCATTATCAAGTGAGAGATTCTTTCTGTAGGCTCTGTCACTGGTCATAGCATCAAAGGCATCTGCCAAAGTAACAATTCGTACTAAAAGAGGGATTCTTTTGCCAGCCAGGCCATCAGGATAACCAGTACCATCATAACGTTCATGATGATTTCTGACTATGGGAATATATGGGGTAAACATATCAATATGGTTTAAAATTTTCACACCAGTTTCAGGGTGAGTTTTTATTAAATTATATTCACTATGAGTTAATTTCCCGGGTTTATTCAAAATGTTTTCAGCTATTCCAATTTTTCCAATATCATGGAGCAGACATCCTCCCTCCAATATTGTCAAATCAGACTCTGATAAATGTATTTTTTTTCCTAACACAAGTGACAGTTCGCATACTCGATTACAATGTCCCTTTGTGTATGGATCTTTTTGCTCAATTGTTTCTGAGAAAGCTTTAATAGTAGCCATTGTAGTTCGCATTATAGTATGATGTGCTTCACCAAGCTGTTCTTCAAGAATTTTTTGCTGCTGAGAATTATTTTGCAGTTTTACCTTTTCGGCAAATTTTGCTTTCGATTTTTTAATAACATCATTGATCCTGTTTATCAATTCGCTTCTTCTAACAGGCTTTGAAAGATAATCTTCGGCACCCTTGCGAATCGCTTTCATTCCTGTATCAAGATCAGTAAAAGCAGTAAGCATTATTACCGGGATATTGGGATATTTACTCTTTAAGAGAGTGAGAAGTTCCAGACCTGAAATACCAGGCATTTTTATATCCAGAACAATACAGTCAATTTCAGCAGATTTGAGACTTAGAAGATTTAAAAGAGAGTTTCCGCTATCACAAATTGATACCTCAAAGCCTTCTTTTGTTAATATTATCTGAAGTATTTTCCTGATTGAAGCATCGTCATCTGTTGCAACTATATGATAAGCCATAAATTATCTCCACCTATGATTTATTAGTAAAAGGAAACTTACAAAGAAAAGGTACTTCCTTTTTATACTGGTTATAGTCCCTAAAAACAATCGGGAATATATATATGTCTTCAACGAGGATAAGTGCTAGATTACATAAGGTCAATACTGCAGTAAGCAGCAGTATTTCTCTCTGTAAAAACAAACCAAAAATAGCAGCATTAAATAGAGTCATCCAAATAAAGCCGGGGTGACGGGAAAAGCTGTAAGTTCCCAGCTTATAGACTGTTCTGATTTTGTCATCTACCAATACTTTTCCCTGTTTAATTTTGAGTGGGATTTCCAGGAGCACTGAATATATCAGTAAAAGGAAAAGTACAGTAATCAATATAATAAATAAAATAGTCAACCAACCCGGAATTGTATTATTAGGTATATAATTGAAGAATATAAGTAGATACGGAGTTAAAATTATCGGATAACTTATATAGGTGATAACCGTAACAATATTACTTTTTTTTATTTGAGAAAGATCATGAATAAGTAATATGATATATCCTGCAATAGATAGAAAAATTAGTTTGCCTAAATTCATGTTTTTCCTGTACTATAGAACCATAGATATGAAGTTACCATTTGAAGTTTCCGGTTATTTATATATAATATTTATTAAATTATATGATAGCATATGAATCGAAAACTTCTCATTTATCTTTAATACAACAATAAGGATATACTATGATTTTTGATGTTTCTACCATAATTCCTGCAATGGCGTTCACTTTATATGTTTTCTTTGCAATATTCGGCTTTATTCAATATAACAAGGTTCATTATTACTGGTCTTTCCAGTTTTATGTTTTAGCTATGACCCTCTGGAGTTTTGGCTCTTTTATGATGCATCTGAACAGCCCGATCCTTACGCCGCTTTTCTGGAACAAGATTATGCTGGTCGGGATGCTGTCAGTTCCGTTTATTCTTATCCATTTTGTGGCCGATATCATGGAGTATCATAAAAGGAACTTCAGAATTTTTGTTAAATTCAGTTATACGCTGATTGCTTTTCTGATGTACTTTAATTTTAGCGGGACGATCGTTTCCGAAGCCGGGTTTACTGATGGTCAGTTTTTTTATAAACTTGGGCAGGGAGCAATTGTTGCATATTCCATAAGTTATATCTATTTATTCGGCACTTTCCTGCTCATGGTGATTTCGAGCAGGAAAATCAGCAGCCCAAAAGCCAGGAAAAAAATGTTTCTACCCCTGCTGGGAACAATTATTATGCTTATTGGTATTCTGATTAATCTTTCACCAACACTTGGAAAATATCCCTTTGATATTTTCGCCGCAGGAATAAATGCAGTCCTGCTTTTCTATACAATCTATAAATTTAAACTTGTTAGTTACTCGAAAGTTGCATTGCAGGTAATACTTGTATTGATTTTATCAATTGCAGCAATAATCATATATTACCTTCTTATCCTTTTGATTCAAGTATTGAATCCTGATTTTGCCCCATATGAGATTCTGCCGGTTGCCACAATTCTCGGATTTGCAACAGCCCTGATTATTTCCCCCCTGCGTAATTTTATGGCTTATATTGTCGATAAGGTGATAATACCCAAGAGGCATCCTTATCAGGCAACTATTCGGGAACTTAGTCAGAAACTTACAACAGTACTTGATTTAAAAGAACTGGGTGAAAAAGTGGTTGTCAGTTTGAAAAACGGGTTAAAAGTAGACTGGGCAATATTTCTGGTAGAGGATATTAAAAAGGAGGGTAATAAGTTTAAACTTCTTGCCAATAATAACTGTCCTACAGAAACTGGTATTGGTGATACTGTGTATTTTGAGTTTGATAAGCAGCTGCAGAAAGAGATTGATTTACTGAAATGCAGGAATATCAGCTCACTTATTTATCCTGAACAGAGAGAAGAGGCTTTCAATATCAGTGGCCAGCTTCCGCCTGCTGATATAATTATTCCACTTGTTTACAGAAAACAGATTTCCGGATATGTAATCAGTAGGTTCCCTGAAAATAAGAACATTATATCTAAATATGAGACAGATGCCCTGGAAATTCTTGCTGCACAATGTTCTCTTTCTCTAAAAAATGCACTCTCTTTTGAGTATATTCGTGCTCAGGGTGATGAACTTTATCTTAGTAAAGGCAAATTGGAAGCGATATTTAATGGTATAGCTTCACCAATAGCGATGACTGATGTGGATTATACAATAATAGAAGTTAATAATGCGACAACTATGTTTTTCGGAAAAGTTCGTGAGAAACTCATAGGGGAAAAATGTTATAGAGTTTTTTTCAACAGAACCCGCCCCTGTACTTATTGCAAATCACTTGATTGTATCCATGGTGGAGGCATGACAGAATCTGAGGCTGAAGTGAATAATGCGATCTATTCTTTTCAGTTCAATATTGTGCGTGTCCCCCAGAATCAGAAATTGGTTTTTATTGAGATAATTAAGGATATAACTGAACAGAAACGATTGCAGGATGATCTTATAAGAACTGAGAAAATGGCAGGTATAGGTACACTTGCAGCTGGAATTGCACATGAACTTAATAATCCTCTGGCAGGTATAGCAGGGACTGCTGAAATAATTCTCTCTGAAATAACGGAGGATTCACCGATCAGAGAATACGCTGAGGATATTTTATCATACTCAATGAATGCTGCTGATGTTATTAAAGAGTTATCCGTTTATACGAGAAAAGAGGAAAAACAGCTGCAGGAAGTGGATCTGGTGAGGATCCTGGAATTCTCGCTGCGGCTGGCAACCAGAGGTATTGATTCACATGATATAAATGTGACCAGGAATTATCATGCTCTTCCACATGTTAAAGCTAATGAGAGTGAACTTCAGCAGATGTTCCTAAATTTGATTGTGAATGCCATTCAGTCAATGGATGGTAAGGGTGACTTGATGCTCTCCTGTAATGAGGAAAATGGTTCCGTATCCATTATTGTGGAGGATACAGGCTGTGGGATCCCGCCGGAAAACCTGAATCAGATTTTTACTCCCTTTTTCACTACAAAACCACCCGGAACTGGTACAGGGTTGGGTTTGACAAACTGCTACAGTCTGGTTGAGAAGATGTCAGGGAGGCTGCGGGTAAGGAGTACGGTTGGGAAAGGTTCAGTATTTACCGTTATATTTCCTATAACCGAGGCTGGCAAAAATACCATTCACTTCAAACTAATCACAAATGATGAGTTGGGATTGAATGATATTTTCTATCTCCAAAGAAAAATTCTGATAGGGGAAAAGGGGTATATAGAGGAGTCAATCCAACGCACGTTTGAGAAGGATGCGATGCACATCCTTGCTTATCGTGGGATACACCCGGTTGGGACAGTTTCGCTGCTGACGTCATCAAAATTCTGGCCGCTTCCTGTATCGGAGTATTTTAATGTTGATGAGTTGCTTAGTAAGAAAAACAGTGCGGAAATAATCAGGCTTGCAGTTCTTCCGGACATGAGGAATACAACAGTTTCGATTGGTCTTGTTATGCTTATTTTTCTTCTAGCAAGGTCAATCGGGGTAGAGAAGTTGGTGATCGATATATTTAAAGAGGATACAAAAAACATTAAATTATATAAAAAATTAGGGTTTGTTGAAATTGGTGATTATTATTCCCCGGCTGCTGTAACGGTTTTAATTCGACACGGAAAGACAGCTATGGAGAAGGATGAAAATCGCCTTACAAGGTTTTTAAAGCCTCTATACAGAAAGTTAGTACCTATGTTTGATTTTGGTGAGTATACTCAGGGTGTTATACAGGAAATGGATAAAATTATTCCGTTGGATATGTAGGTACGAATAGAGAAGAAATTGGGTAAAATAAATACATCCCATAAATACAACACTAAAAATATTTTTAATTTGATTCCCTGTAGATAATAATTGATTCATCCACATGAGTAACATTCAATTTTGCACCATACAAATTTGTTAAATTTTCAGCAGTAAGTATAAATTTTGATTTATCTGCCAGAAATTTTTTCCCCTCACTAAGCATTATAATATATTCAGCGATATGAGCAGATGCGGATGGATCATGTGTGGAAAAAAGGATAGTGAGTCCGCTCTTTCCAAGCTCTTGAAGGATATCCAAAACTTTCTCGGTATTCCCAGGGTCAAGGCTGCTGGTAGGCTCATCAAGAAGAAGAATTTCCGGTTGCTGAGCTAATGATCTCGCAAGCATTATTAGCTGTCGTTCGCCTCCGCTTAAAGAAGTAATGCTTCGGGAATGTAGATCCGTAAGCCCTACAGATTCCAGAGCTTCGAATGCTATTTCAATATCTTTTTTACCGGGCAAACCAAGTTGAGGAAGGTAGGGAGCCCTGCCGAAAAGAACATAATCCAAAAGTGTAAAAGAAAATTGGAGCGGTTCATTCTGTGGGACAAGACTAATAAGTTTGCTTCTCTCACGACGGGAGTAAGAGGATAAGTCTCTTCCTTTAACCAGTACCTTTCCAGTATTTGGTTTTTTCCAGCCCAGGAGGATATCAATCAGTGTTGTTTTTCCTGACCCGTTTGGTCCAAGGAGAGAGGTTATTACACCATTTGGAATATCTAGTGATATATCATGAAGAACTGTTTTTGCAGAGTCCTGATACGTGTATGTAATTCTTTCCAGGCTAAATATATTTTCTGTCATATAGTTTTACCAAGACTTTTTCTTGATGTTAGTAAAATAATAAAAAGCAGGGCACCACCAATACTGGTTAGTATTCCAAGAGGTAATTCCCCTGCTAATAAAGATCTTCCAACTGTATCACAAATAAGTAAGTAGAGAGCCCCTAAAATCATTGATACGGGAAGAGCAAATCTGGAATCGGATCCTACAAGTTTTCTGGCCAAATGAGGAACAATTAAACCTACCCACCCAACCAGACCTGAGACTGATATTGCAGCAGCAGTTCCTGCAGTAGCTATAAATAGAAGCAGACGTTTTTCAAATACCGGTGAAATTCCCGCAGCATGTGCCGATCTGTTATCTAAAGAGAGTATATTTAAGCGCCATCGATACAAGTACAGTATGGTTAAGCTGATTATACAGATAAATAGTATAGATAATAAAGTCTTCCAGTCAGCATTCCATAACCCGCCAAGGAGCCAGAAAGTAATATCCTGTAATTCGCTCATCGGATCTGCGATATATTTTAGAAGTCCCAGACCTGAAGAGAAGAGCGCTGAAACTGCAATACCGGCAAGAATTAACCTGAGTATCCATCCACCAAAATTAAACTTTGATGCAAGAGAAAAGGAGAGAATCAGGCCGATAACTGCAAATAATGCAGAGCTGATTTGTGTAAGAACAGGAATATAACCAAACAAAAGGATGCTGCCTGCTGCCCCGAATGCAGCTCCCTGAGAAACTCCAAGAAACCCGGGTTCAACTAGTGGATTTGCAAATAGCATTTGAAAAACATATCCTGATGATGCTAAAACAGCACCGATTAGTAATGCAGATAAAATTCGGGGAATTCGGATAATCCATAATATCTTCAGAGCCAAATCGTCGGTTAATACGATTGTTGGTGATGAAATTCCAGCTTTTGGATAACGGCCGGTGAATAGGGAGATTGCTATTACAATACTTGTTATAAGCGTAAGTATAAGAATTACATAGGCTGGTTTCAGTTTTCTTGCTTGATTATTGTCTTTCATACATAATTATTCTATGGTAAGTAAAGATTTACGATAACGATCGAGAATAGTATATATAAATGATGTCTCAGTAATGCCATAAAAATCATTGTAAAAAGATACGATCTCTTTTTCGATATCAATCATACTGAAGATTTCCGGGTGTAAATCCTTTGCTAGCCATTGAAGACCAAGAATCCATCGTGTATCAGGTTGAGCCCAGTTATGGAAATCTGCCGGAAATGATTTAATTTGATTATTTTGATAGGCTGATAAATTCTGCCAAAGAGACGAATTTTTTATTTCTTCCATGAAGTGATTGGTTAGTGTTTTATAGCTAATAATATAAATTCGATCTGGATTCCACTGAGATATTTGTTCAAAACTAATCTTCTGCCAGCTAATAGATCCTGCAGCTTCTTCCCAAACAGGAATTGCCCCGGACTCTTTTACTAAATATGTTTGTATCCAGGATTCCGGTGGAATCTGAAAAGAGGTTATCCCATCTGATATTGTTGTGTAGAGCAACAGAACATTCTCTTTTTGCATCTCTTTAAGGGAGGAAAGCTTCTCTCTTATGTGAGTAAGTCTGGAAGAATATGCAAAGCAGATCTCATCAGCGCGACTCTCCTGATGGAGAAGTTTTCCAAGTTCCTGAATTTCCTGTAAATAATCATCAGAGTTCTCAAGATTCACAGAAAATACCGGGTAACTTAAATTATCTAAAGTTTCACCCACTGAGGAATAATTACGATCTTTCATAATTACCAAATCTGGATTAAGGCCGGCAATTTCTTCGGCACTTACCGAATGAGGGAGCCGTTCTGGAATAGGAAGATCTGGTAGCAGAAGATCGTAAAAGTCTCCTAACCCCTGATCAGTTATTCCCATAGCTAAAATATGTGATCTGTATTCCTGGAATAGGGATAGTGCATCAGCTGCTATCATTGTTGCCTTCCCGGCAATAATAATTGATGTAGGTTTTTCTTCTAAGGACACAACTCTGCCCAGAGAATCCACTGCCTTATATATTGATTCATCTGCAGATCCGTTTGTTTCCAGGATACCTATTGTTTGTGTATTACTAGTGGTATTAATTAGATTTTTTGTTGCTTCATCAGATGAGCATGAGGAGATTAGCAGTACAAATAATAGAAAGAAAATTACTAAAATTGAAGATTGGTTTAGTAGATACTTATTTTTCATTATTATTCCCTTTTTATTAATATTATTATGAAAATACCATTATACAAACAATAATACAATGGAGAATATGATATATAAAAAATACTATTTAACATTGTAAAAACAGTTAATAACTAGTAGGCTTAGATAATTAACGCTATATACCATCATAAGCAAATAAGGAATAGTTGTAATGAATGCTAACCTCAAAAAAGATTTACAAACTCTTAAACAAGCACATAAAAAAATAGCAGTAACAACTGAACTGGAACGGAACAAAGTTCTTGAAGCTCTACAGTATAAACTAATTGAAAGAAAAGCAGAAATATTTTCAGCTAATCGACGGGATATTGAAAAGGCAGAAATAGAGTTACTTTCTAAACAGCTTATAAAAAGACTCTACTTTAATGAGGGGAAGCTCAAATCAGTAATTGATGGAATAAAACAAATAATCTTACTGCCTGATCCCAAGGGCAGGATACTTGAAGCCAGGGAACTGGACGAAGGGTTAATCCTGAAACGGGAAAGCTGTTCAATTGGTGTTATTGGTATGATTTTTGAATCCCGACCGGATGCATTGATACAAATCGCTGCACTATGTCTAAAAAGTGCAAATTGTATAGTATTAAAAGGCGGGTCAGAAGCTGCTGAAACTAACAGGAAATTAGCAGAGATAATACGTGATGTATCTGATGAACTCAACTTTGCAGCAATTGGTTCCAGGTGGATTTATCTACTGGAAACCCGTGAACAGGTAAAGAAGATGCTTGAACTTGATGAATATATTGATTTACTTATTCCACGCGGATCAAATGAATTTGTTAAATATATAATGAACAATACAACAATTCCGGTTTTGGGTCATGCTGATGGAATTTGCCATAGCTATATCCACTTTGATGCAGATATTAAAAAAGCTGTTAAGGTGATAGTTGATTCAAAATGCCAGTATCCGGCAGTATGTAACGCTCTGGAGACACTTTTGGTACATCGGAATATTGCAGATCGATTATTACCTGAACTTTTAACGGCCCTTGAATCTGAAGGAGTCGAGGTTCGCGGGGATGAGAAGTGCAGGGTAATCATACCATGTGTTCCAGCTGTTGAATTAGATTGGAAAACTGAATATCTGGATCTGATTCTCTCTATTAAGATCGTTGAATCTATTGATGCGGCAATTTCACATATTCATACCTATGGTTCAGGACATACAGATTCAATCCTTACTGAATCAATTACAACGGCAGAATATTTTATGAATACTGTAGATTCCGCAGATGTTTTATGGAATTGCAGTACAAGATTTGCCGATGGTTTTCGATATGGATTAGGCGCAGAAGTGGGTATCAGTACCCTGAAAATTCATGCACGAGGCCCAGTTGGACTCGAAGGTTTAATGAGTTATAAGTGGAAAATATATGGAAATGGGCATATTGTAGCTGATTATTCAGGAGAAGGGTGTCGACAGTTTACACACAAAAATTTGACATAGGAGTAACGTGTGCATCGTAATACTGAGTTAGTAAAAAGGATTACAATCAAAATAGGTACAAATCTCCTTAGCAAAGAGTCTGGAATAAATATCGATTTTCTAAAAGATATTACCTCTCAGATTTTTGCTCTTCAAAATATGGGATATAAAGTTTTGTTGGTCAGCTCAGGTGCAATAGGGCTGGGAGCAGGAGAACTTGGAATTACCGAGAGGATCCAGGCAATTCCAATGAGGCAGGCCTGTGCATCGATTGGACAACCTATACTAATGCAGTATTATCGTGAGTTATTCCAGGGTGTGGATATTATAATTTCTCAGATTATTTTAACAAGAGAAGTTCTGAATAATAGAATGAGTTTTATTAACTTAAAAAATGCAGTTGAAACCTTGCTTGATTTGAGAGTAATTCCGATCTTTAATGAAAATGACAGTGTTTCTACTTCAGAAATTGGTACTGCATTTGGTGATAATGACACCTTAAGCGCACTCATTGCAAGTAAAACTGATTCAGATTTATTAGTTATTCTTACTGATATAGATGGTTTATATAATAAGGATCCTGCAAAGGGAAATGGGGCTGTCCTTATTCCCTATATAGAAGATATTAATGATGAAGTTAAATCCTGGGCAGGTAACGTATCAGGGAGTACCTTTTCAACAGGTGGTATGAAAACAAAACTTACAGCTGCTGAAATAGCAGCCAGTGCAGGATGTGCAAGTATAATTGCAGATGGAAGAGAAGATAATATTCTGGTACGACTTCTTAAAGGTGAACAATTAGGTACCTATTTTGCTCCAAAGGATAAAATACCCCAAAGAATTCGCTGGATTATGCACACTCAGCCCTCCGGAACAATTATTATTGATGAGGGAGCAGTAGATGCTTTGAGGAATAAGAAAAGTTTGCTGCCCGTTGGGGTAATACGTGTTGAAGGTGTTTTTGAGCGTGGTACAGTAGTAATGATTAATAATGTGGCAAAAGCGGTTACTTCATGCAATAGTGAAGAGATAAGAAGAAATATCGGCAATACAAGAAGAGCTATAATAGCAAGACCTGAAGATATAGTTTTTTTATAAAAACAGGATGAACAAATAAGTTATGAGAGAACGATATACCGTACGATTAGCCAAAAATTATAAGACCCCGCAAATTGGTGAAATTACTATAGCTATGATTCATCGTAAAGGAAAATTTGGAATAGAGTATTCTCTTGATAAACTGATTCCTTACAGACTTTTTGAATGCCTATATATCATTGAAGAGTCTGAAGTCGAGGGTAGTTTAGAATATCTCCTAAAAACATATCCATGGGTAAAGTTTTTAGTGTTTTCAGGAGTACCGAACCCGGGAATGAAAATAAATGCTGCTTCCAGAGAATTAATGACTAACTATTTTTGTTTGGTTTGGGATGACATGGAAATATCCTCAGGTATGGAACCGAAACTTATAAAATGGCTGAATATGCATAAAACAGTATGTGCTTCACCCATATTGTATAGCTCTAATGAACTGATCCCCTCAATTAATGTTCCAGCCTTTACTGATTCAGGGTTTACAACTCTATCATTTCTTCCATTTAAGGATTTAACAGAGAATTTTTTCCCAACCGATTTTTGTGGTATTTATAATCGTGTCTCTTTTCAAAGATTACGTGGTTTTAACGAAGATTTTACTCTGCCGTTTTGGCAGCTGGCAGATTTTGGGGTGAGAAACTGGGTTAGTGATAATAGAATTCTTGGCTGTAATGGATTTTCCTGCACCTATGACTCTGCACCTCCACATCTCGATATTACTGCTGGAAAAGAGTATGAACTGTTTCAGAAACGGAATACGAGTTTCCGTTTTAATACCCATGATAAATTTGTTTTTAAAAAAAGTTTCGCTTTTAGAAAACTTCTAAGCAGAATTGAGAAGAGTGAAATAAAAGAACTGCATCATTGGGCAAAAAAAGATTTATTTACCATAATTGAAAACTGGGAACCGCCAACTGAGGAATTTCACTAATGCGACTGTTTCAAACCGGTAATCATAAGAGTTTTCTCTTAATTGAAGTTATTTTCAGTACTCTTCTAATTAGTATCCTGAGTATATCAACACTTACTGCAAATTCTTTTTTTATGCAGCCGACAGGTGTAATTATTATTGATGCCGGTCATGGCGGTGATGATCCGGGTGCAGTTGCAGAACTATTAATTGATGATATTCAGACTATCTATTATGAGAAAGATATTAATTTAGCAATTGCCAATAGAGTCGCATATATTTTAGAAGAGAAGTTTCCAGAAATTCTTATAGTTAAAACACGAAGTGATGATTCAAGTATCTCTCTTTGGGAGAGGACTCAGTATGCAAATTTACTTGAAACTGCAATAGGAACCAGTAAGATTTTTATATCTATACATGCTAATAGTGCTCCTAATATTAATGCATTTGGATTTGAGGTATGGAAACTGTATCCTTATATAACTCATGATTTCTATTCATCCGAGGTTAATGAATCTTCAATTTTGAAATTCGTTGATATAACAAATAGTTCCTTAAACAGGGAATTGGACGAATCTGATTCCTTTTTAGCTGAAAGTATCCAGTCGGCTCTTGAACATGGGATCGGTGATAAAACCCGAAACAGAGGTGTAAAAGAATCAGCATTTTATGTACTAAAACAGACATATATGGTTTCAGTTCTGATAGAAACGGGTTTCATGTCATATGAAGATGAATTGATTCGTCTCATTGATCCTGAATATCAGAATTCTATTGCTGCTTCAATAGTTGAAGGTATTAACATGTATATTGAGAAAGCGGTAAATTAAATCGCACAGAAAAGATTGCTACTCCTTTCTGTATCTAAATTTGCTTATCAAAGAGTTTTTAACTGCTTTTAAATCAGGAGATAGTGAGACTTTATATATATGTGGATTTATTAAACGTTTATAAGACTTATGGAGCGTTTTTAACTCGTTTTGAACATTTTTTTGGATTGTTTCAAGTGTTGGGCTTTTAATAATTCTCTTCCCATTTTTAATTTTAAGCTTCAGCAAAGGTTTTATCTCTACATATTCATCTGAATGGAGGATAAAGATATCAGCTTCACTAAATGGATGAAGAAATGTATAATTCTTTCCTGGAATTATAGACTCATCATCAAGAGTAATTAGATCAGCCAATACATTTCCTTCAGAACCATAAAAACGATATACCTGCTTAATACCAGGATCAGTAGTTTTAATTGAAGTATTTGAGACTTTCATGGTAGGTTCAAATGATCCCTCAGTATTCATTTTCGCAGCTAGTTTATACACCCCATTCATTGATGACTGTTTACCGCCTGTAACCAGATGGGTTCCAATTCCCCAAACATCAATGGGTGCACCATCGGAGACAAGAAGATTAATTATATCTTCATTTAAATCGTTTGAAACAATTATTTTAGTATCCTGAAGTCCGGCCTGATCTAAACGATCACGTACATTTCTACTAAGATAACTTAGATCACCACTATCAATTCTGACTCCGATTGATTTTCCCTTTGCTTTCATCTCTTTTCCGACAATGATAGCATTCTCAATACCAGAACCCAGTGTATCGTATGTATCAATAAGAAGGCTGCAGGAATCGGGATATATATCAGCATATACTTTAAAAGATTCAAGTTCTGATTCAAAAGCCATTACCCAGGAATGTGCCATTGTTCCATTTACCGGTATACCAAAGTTTTTTCCTGCAAGTGTGTTTGATGTAGCAAAGGCACCTCCAATAAATGCGGCTCTTGATGCTGAAAGAGCACCATCGATTCCCTGAGCTCTTCGAAGACCAAATTCAAGGACCTTTCCATAGTTAGAAGCATGAAATACATGAGACATTTTTGTAGCAATCAAAGTTTGAAAATTAATAGTGTTCAGTAGAATGCTCTCAATTAGTTGAGCTTCAATTATACTGCTGTGTACACGAATCAGCGGCTCTCCCGGAAAAATAACGGTACCCTCATCCATAGCATAGATGCTGCCACTAAATTTGAATGTACCGAGATATGCAAGAAAATCATCCTTAAAGATACCGGTGGATCTTAGATATGATATATCATCCTGAGAAAAATGGAAATTTTCAATAATATCTATGAGATCATTTAGACCGCAGAAAACTGCAAAGCCGCCATTAAATGGTTGAGATCTGTAAAACATATCAAAAACAACGGCTGGATTCTTTTTTTCAAGAAAACAACCCTGCGACATGGTAAGTTCATAAAAATCAGTAAGTAATGCTGAGTTTTTCATTGTTACATCCCGAATATTTAATTATTTGCTGCCTGAATAATCTCAAACCCTGTATAAGGTATAAGATTCTTCGGTATTCGCACAGAACCATCTTCTTGTTGAAAATTTTCAAGTAGAGCAATCATAGATCTGGATAATGCCATTGCTGTCCCGTTAATCATATGTACAAACTCTGTTTTTCCATCAGATCTATATCGTGAGCCCAGTCTTCTTGCCTGGTAATCAGTACAGTTGGAAGCACTGGTAATCTCTCCCCAGTCACCAGAATCACCCCTTCCCGGCATCCATGCTTCAATATCAAATTTACGGT
>CAZMOX010000016.1:0-908 GCA_964567895.1 uncultured Spirochaetales bacterium
GATGAAAGATCCGGATTTATCTAAATTCTATTCAATAGATGCAGAACGAATTTTAAATCGCTTTTTGGATTCCTACACTTTTACACATGATGTTTTACCCCTTAACGGCAATATGTTTTATTGGCAAGATAAAACGGGGAACCCTTCCAGAAAAGGATTTAAATGGATAAATAAGGAAACTTTAGAGAAAAAATATAAAAAACCAGAATCAGCCAAGATAGGAATACCCCAGGGGGGTGCTCTTTCCGGATTAATTGCAAACATAGTTCTTGATTATGCAGATAACAAAGTATTGGAAAATGGTATAGATCCTGATCTCCTTTATATTCGGTTTTGTGATGATATTATTATCATGCATACAGATGAAGAAAAATGTATTGATTACTATAAAAAATACGACCATGCTCTGAGGGAAATCAAACTTTTCCCCCATACTCCTGAACTGAAAGAAATTAAATATTCGAGAGCCTGGTGGGAAGAAAAAACTAAAAAGTGTTATTTATGGTCAAATAAAAAAGTTCCATGGGTTGGGTTTGTTGGGTATGAGATAAATAGATCAGGAGACATTAGAGTGAGAAAAAGCTCTTTAAAAAAGGAAATACAAAAACAAAGAGACTGGGTTAAAAAAGTTATTTCAGTGATTAAAAATAACACACCGAATAACTCTACTGATGCAATTGAGAAATCTGTTCGAAGTAAATTACTTGGAATGTCTGTAGGGAAATGTAAAATACACAATTTTGATGATATGATTCATGATATGTGTTGGGTAAATGGATTCGAATTGTTGAATGATAATCAATTTGTTAGAGTTCAATTGAAACGACTTGATAAGAGCAGGGCATATCAACTTCGAAAATTAAACAAATTCCTTGAGTTTACTGGTCAAGGAGTTAAAAATAATAGCA
>CAZMOX010000016.1:918-32504 GCA_964567895.1 uncultured Spirochaetales bacterium
CGTGTGCAAATAAAGATTTAAAATAATAGCAATAGAATAGGAAAGAAGAGAGAACGACAAATTGAAGAGCATTTTGGAAAGCCCTTTAGCTATTATTATCATGGGTTAAGAAAAAAGGGGGATTTCAATACTTGAATATCCTCAGATCTTTTCATTAAGAATAATTCTTAGCCAACGCGTTTGGTTATAGGGGTTCCGCAGGAAATTCGACTATTTCATTTCACCCCAAGTCTCTTAAGCAGTTAAAATAGAGAAGAAACAAAGACCATTTAGCACACATGTTGATCTAGTATTGTGTGTGAGCAGAGAGTATCAGATAAACTTTATTTCTCCTGAATTCCCATTATAAATAGCCTTGCTTGGTCGTTTGTTTCCACACGATTTAGCAGATGGTCTAGAAATTAATTCTTTATTAGTTTTGATAAGAATCCATACTGGTCATTTGATCTTTTCCCCTTTCCCAAAGAATCCGAATATTGCACGGTTTTTCCGCTACAACACTCACATTCTATTGGGATTAATCATCGTCCGAATAGTGATTCATCTTTAGTTAATTATGCCACTTCTAATTTGAGGCTCTTTCCAAGAGCTTGGGCATAGTTTACAAGTGTGGATAGACGAATATCTTCAGCATGATTCTCGATTCTGGAAATTGCAGATTTACCAGTTTTCAATTTCTTTGCCACTTGTTCCTGAGTAAGTCCTGCATCAAGCCGAGCTTGTTTAAGTAAAGCCCCAATTTTAAACTGCTCATATCCTTGATCATAGTTTTGAGCAAATGCTTGATTTTTCTTTTTTCTTTTCTCGATATATTTATCAAGATCATCCATAATTTACCCCCTGTTTAAATAATTCTTCTTACGCTGTTCTGCAAGTTTAATCTCCTTCCCTGGAGTCTTTTGTGTTTTCTTTTAAAATGAATTTGTTAAGATAATCAATTTTCTATCATGAATAAACCCAAGAAGACGGAAAATATTATTTCCAACCCTAATTCTTACTTCCCAAATATCATCTGTATTGACCAGTTTCTTAAAATACTTGGTTGAAATATTTTCTGACTCTCGAATTAATTTCAAAACCCATGTTATTTTAGTAACTTGTGCATCAGAAAGGGACTCCAAGTGTTCTTCAACTGGCGATCTCCCTGCATCAGTCTTGTAAAATGATATTGCTCTCATAAAAACAAAGTATACATATATGTAAACTTAGTCAAGCCGGTTTTGTAAATCATGTTTCTTGATACTCAATGGGAAGTGAGATAAACGCTCTTTCTCAAATCTATAGCTTTCTTCTCCAGAAAAACCAGCTTTCAATATACATCCAGACAACAAAATTACGTTTATCCATCTGCACCAGCCTGTTAGAAGACTTGCAAGGAATAGTTTCTGCTTTATCACATTTTTTGCATTTGCAAAAACATATGCTAACCATTACATTGATGAGTTGAAGAGAATTGAAACTATCAATAAAGAGAGTAAGTAAAACGCAAATACTTCATATTGTACATATGCCGGCGATTGAGAAGACTAAAGAAATACATACGTATATGAAAAAGTTTCTGGGTTGATCTATTAAATAATCACTTTCTTCCCGGTGCTGCCGCCGCCTCCGTCCCCGGTTCCATAGAACTTAACAGCATAAAACAGCAATAATAGATTGGTCTCACTCACGTTTTCATAGTTGTCTGCATATTTTCTTTCAATCCATTTCAGAACAACATACCCTGCATAAAGACGGGGCGCCTGTAAATATAACTTCTCCAGAGAGGTTTCTGAAAAACTCTCAACGACCCCATTAAAATCCATATGCCTGGAGAGAAGATGAATCAGTAAAGCACGCAGCTCCCAGAAAGCTAATTTACGATCGTTCGTTTCATAGTAGTTAATGGCATTGGGAAGAGTATGCTGCAAAACAAATCTGATAGTTTCTGCAGGAGTTCTGGAGAGTCCTTTTAACTGTTTTCTAATATCCTTAAATAAGTGCTGTACCGATTCTTCTCTGGCAAGCTCTGTCCCTGTAAGAAATTGGTAAAATTCACCAGGTTTTCCTAAAATATTGGCTATGGCTATTGAGAGCTGTTTCTTAATAATCAAATTTTCAGTCTGATCTCTCAACTCAAGAATTTCCTGAAGTACCGTAATTCTCTCTTCCCGTTCCGACATCCCTTCAGCACTTGTTGTTTTTATACGCAAAGATTTGTCACTTTTCAGCATCCCCATCAAAGCTGCAGTTGATTCAGGAGAGTTGATTTTTCCAAGAGCACGGGCTGAAGCATCAACCAGCTTTTCATCATTACTCCGTAATGACTCAATCAGAAATGGAACCGCCTCCTGAATCCGGAGCTTACCAAGGGCTCGTGCACAATCAACCTGAACCAGGGAATTCATGTCTGACAGGCTGTCGATTAATACTTTTGAGGCATCTTCACCGCCAATCCGACCAAGTGCCCTGACAGCTCCTTCCCGAACATCTTCATCCACATCATCCAGCCGTATAATAATTTCATCCAGAGCAATAGAACCTCTTGTATCTTTTATCTCATGAAGAGCACGTCCAATTTTCTCCCTATTATGTGATTTACCCAAAGTAGGAATATTGAAATAGGCTTTTATGATTCCAGGAGAGGTTATAGTGGATACGAGCCGTCTAAATTTTAACTCTTTACCAGTCTTAATGGTATCAAAAAGAAGAAAGGAAATTATCATTACTCCAAGAGTGCTGAAAATGAGGACTGATATACTCCCGGTATTCTCAAGCAGGTATCCGCCAATAATGGGACCGATCGCCTGTATACTTCCCAATAATGCCCAGTACCATGCTATATAGACTGTTCGGTCTTTTTGCGGAATCAGCGATAACATTATCTGGCTAAGTCCTTCATAGAGAGCCGGTGCAAACAGTCCTCCGAAAAAAGCTATTACCGGAAGAATAAAGACATAATTTTGCGGAGTTAAAAATATATAGCCGATAAAACTTATAGGAAAAATCATTCCAACCATCACCACTGATTTTCTTCCAAACCGATCCATCATCGTTCCCCAAAATGGAATAACAACTACCCAGACAAGTTGTGAAATAGCAAAAATAACTCCCAGCCAAACGACGGGTGCACCTATCTGCTTTGGATCTGTTATCATTGGTACAAAAAAGGGCGCTGAAATATTTATTCCTAACAGTGAGACACCGGCAACAATGCAGAGTGTTCTAAAATTTTTATCTTTAAAGGGTTTTACAAAAAGAGAAGCTCTCATTTTTGATCTGTTTAACTGAACCGAACGAGGCTCAGGAACTGGAATATGAAGTATAAACTCAGTTAGGCCAAAAACACCGGAAACAGTATAAATTATCCCAAATACTGCAAAGGTGTGAGAAGAAAAATAATCAAGAGCATATGTTGCTGCAAAGAAAGTGATTATATTAAGAGCTTGAGTAAGTGATGAGCGTTTACCAAAGTAATTAGCCCTATTTCTTTCCGGTATAATGTCATTCATCCATGCCCACCAGCCGGATCCAGCTGTATTCCCGAGCAGAAAGGTCATTATTGAACTTGCCATGATAACATACAGAAAAATTCTCTGATTACCTCCCCTGGCCAGTGCAAAAGAGGAGGCTGCAATTAAAAATGAAAATGAGCGGTGTATGAAACCCATAATAAGCCACAAAGGTTTTATTGCTCTACTTTTAGCGTAGATAAAAATTGCGGCAAGATGAACTAAGCTGGCAATATTTAGAATACCGAGAAAAAGTCCAAGTTGTGATGACGTCGCTCCCAAATTATTTTTAATGAGAATTATGAGGATTTGCTGAGGTGCATTCAGGAGGAACCATACACCCCCAAAT
This sequence comes from uncultured Spirochaetales bacterium, assembly GCA_964567895.1. Lineage (GTDB taxonomy): Bacteria > Spirochaetota > Spirochaetia > JABMQR01 > JABMQR01 > JABMQR01. Next base: position 4,759 of record CAZMOX010000016.1, read on the forward strand.
CCTCCGCCAATCAGGCTTAATATCATTGAGCGCTTGATAATCTTTTTTGTGATTGGTCGGCCTTTGGTGTCTTCCATTCTACTCATGACAAATAACATAATTAGGTCAGCAGGAGAAGTCAATTGCAATTAGCCTGATAATGGTAATTCTATGCCTCAAAAATAATATTATTTCTGATTAAGTTAAAAAGTGTCTGCAGTTTGCTTTAAAAATTGATTTTACTTTGATATATATAACTCTTGAAAATATTGTTACATAGACGATTTACTATGATAGTAACCCTTGGAGAGGATTTAACTGCAGTAAAGCAGTTGCCGGACATATAAATCGGAGTGATCCATCAGTATACTCTCCATTAGGATTAACTACTCTCCAAGCTCTTTTTTCTTTTGATAAAAAAGCCCTCTTGCCTGCCTGGTGGTTTCAATTTTCTTCTCTTCTTCCAATACTCCAAGATATTTATTTATCTCATTAATATGTATTCCAGTAATTTTCGCGAGATCATCCAGCGTACAGGGTCTTCGGGAAATTGTTTCTATTATTATGTTCTCAATATCTTCACGATAAGATTTAATCTTTTTACGTTCTGGAACAGATGCTATAATTTCGACATTATCAAAGCCCAAAAACGCTGATATCTCACGTAATTCAGCAATACTTGCAGGTCTCAAGCCCTCCACAGTTCCGGGTCTATCCAGTGTATTCAACTGAATCCTATCCGGCTGAATTCTCCCTAACGCCTTTTTTAGCAACTCTAAATCTACCGGAGTATCATTGTATCCAGGCAGTATAAATACTTCCAACCATATTTTGCCTTGGAATTCTTTTCTAAAATCGACAAGTCCCTGTATATATTTTTCAACATTCAAGTCCTGGGAAGGCCGATCTATCTTATGTAATGTCAAATCAGATGCAGCATCCAAAGAAGGTAAAACTAAATCAGCATCTAAAAGCTCAGCCCTGACATCTCTATCTGAAAGTAATGTCCCGTTAGTCAGTACGGCTACAGGTATATCTTGCCTGTTTGCCTTAATGAACCGTAAGACATCACCTATACGAGAATTAAGTGTTGGCTCCCCTGCTCCGGAAAATGTTATATAATCAAACGACAAACCATTCTTAAAAAAATGTTCCAACTCTTTCAATACTTCATCGACTGGCACATACTCTTTTCTTTCGCAAGTCAATGTTGTCGTACGCCCGCATTCACAATAAACACAATTCAGTGTACAGACTTTATGCGGAACCAGGTCAACGCCTAAAGACATCCCCAGTCTTCGTGATGGTACCGGTCCAAAAAGATATTTGTACATAATAACAATCTCTCCCTATCGTGTGTTGAATAAAATCATTTTCCCCCATTTATCAGAGGGACTACATAAAGAATCAAGAAGAAAACAAATATTATACAAGTTTTTCTGCACCGGAATAAACTTCTTCCACCTTAAAAGCCGCAGCAGCGTGCCCCGGGCGCTCTCCATTCCAGGTTTTCATGTCTTTAAAAATCTCACCATCTTTTACATATTTAATCGTTCCCTTGACCTGATACGCCTTATCATCATTAGTAATAAAAAGGATTGATCCCTTACTCCCTGAAAGAATATTTTTCTGTGTTTTGTCAAAGAAATTATTTGCAACTACAAGTGTTTCTTCATCAAATTTAGAAACACAAGTAGCGTAAATTGCATTAGGAACACCATTCTTATCTACTGTACTCAAAATTACAGGTCCCTTGCGATCAGCCCATGCCGCACTTATTTTTTCTGTTAATACTGCCATTTTTATTATTCTCCTAGTTTTGATATTGTTGCTAATATAATCTCCGCAAAAATTTTACATCTTAAGAAGACAAAATACAATACGTTCTTAGTTTTTTCCATTGAAAATGAGCCAATTTCATAAATCCTAGAATAAAACTTCGTTTTATTCCGATTTAATAAGAAATTGACTTCAGAACAGATTTAATCTATACGAGTTGACTCTTCCAAACTTCTCGGAAATAATTCAAATCATCCTGATATTGTTTATAAAGGAGACAGACTATGATAGTAACCCTTGGAGAGGCCTTAATCGATTTCATCTATGTTGATGAAGACTCAAATCAGTTGTATAAACCTGTTCCAGGTGGATCTCCCATGAACACCTCAATAGCACTCTCTCGTCTTGATGTACCTTCTGCATTTATCAGTGGAATTTCTACCGATATGTTTGGTGAAATGCTTTCAAAGCATCTTTTAGAAAATGGAGTTGATATTAGTGCTGTTGTCCCAAAAAACAACCCTACAACACTGGCATTTGCGAAAATTGTCAGCGGCATAGCGGAATATGCATTTTTTGCTAATGACTCTGCCGACAGAAGTATTACTGAATCTGAAATCCAGACCGCAATTGATAAACTTCCGACAAAACCCTCCTGTTTCCAGATAGGATCAATTTCCCTGCTATTGGAGCCGGGAGCGACTGCAATTTATTCTATTATCAGCAATCGTAAACCTAATATACCTGTCTCCTTTGATCCAAATATTAGAGCCTCTCTTGTTACAGACCGGGATTCGTACCTTCGCCGATTGGAAGCCCTGTTCCGACAATCTGATATTGTTAAAATCAGTGATGAAGATATTAAGTGGATTTTTCCTGAACTATCCCTTGAAGCAGCAGCAGATGCAATTCTGCAGTTTGGGGTATCTGTCTGTGTAGTAACTGCCGGCAAGAAAGGAGTCTATTGGTTTTCTCAAAAGATACAGGAGTATCTGCCTGCAAGAGAGATCTCAATCATTGATACCATTGGAGCCGGTGATACATTTCATGCCGGATTATTGGCATATCTCTACTTATCAGGCAATCTTTCACAGGAGAAGCTAAAAAATATTAATCAGAATAGTGCAGTTGATGCTCTGAAGTATGCAAGTATGGCAGCTGAAATAAATTGCTGCAGACAGGGCGCAAATCCACCGACAGCTAGTGAGCTTGAGAAAGAGCTAAAAGATACATATGGAGGGCTGGTGTGTTATTGACCATGTTGGCGGCAGCAGGAACCATGGCCGAATCCCCCTGCAAGATCAATTAAATTTGAAGAATTACAGGATGGACAGACTGAAATATTTTCATCAAATTTTGTTTTTATCATATTCCCGCAATCGTGACATTGCATAATATTACCACGAAAATGTACCTGCCCGCCCTCAATTTGAAGCCGCTTCCCTTCAATAATAAATACAGCCATCTTTTCCCTTGCTGCCTCAATAAGTCTGGTAAAAGTCGGTCGGGAAATCTCCATCTCTTCAGCAGCCTCATTGTGATCCATTCCTTGATAATCAGCCAATCTGAGAGCCTCAAATTCATCCAAACCTAATACTTCAGGTTTTAGTCTGCTTCCAGGAATACCAATCGGTTTGAAATCTGAAAATATTGGCGGTTCGTAAACTAATCGTTTTATCTTAGGTCGTGACATTATACATCCTTACAATTCAGAGAGATTCGTTGCAGCCTTCACCATATACTGCTTAAATTGCTGTTTTTCCTCTTGTGAAAAACCTTTCATCATCTCTTCCTCAACATTATTCCATGCATCACGAATAGCGGGAATAAATGATTCTCCTTTTGCAGTAAGGGTTAATAGAACAATCCGGTCATCCACCTTACTTCTATCTCGATTGACTAATCCATCACGCTGCATCCCTTTAACCATACGTGATACTGCCGGGAGTTTCACATTGAGGATTGAGGCTGTTTCAACCTGTTTTATCGGACCAAAACGCGAAACAACATCAAGCAGCCAGGCTTGACCAGGATTTATTCCCAAGTCTTCCATCATAGTATACCCGGCATCTTTAGCCCGCTTACTTATATGAAGAAGCATATGATAAAACTGATAACCCATAACACTCACCTTATATTAACCTGTTAACATAGTTGATAGTAGCATAGAAACAGAGAGACAGCAAGTCTAACGTGACAAGATACGAAATAGTTTTTTCAGCGTATCAATATCAAGCTTATCCCACGGATTTGGATCAAGGGAAAAAGGGGTAATAAACATCCAATCATAATGAGTCTTTAAAATCCATTTCACATCATGCTTCTTAAATTTCTTACCTATTACCAGGCACCCTCTTTCCGGACCATCTTCACTATCCTGTTGTAAATAATCGGAATCCGTTACAGCCTCTGTTGTAGTTGGGTAGGAATCTTTTTCCCAGGTTATAAAAATATCAGCTATATTATTATCATACCAACGATGATTAATGGAGAGTCCCGGGTTCATAACCACCAGTCCTGAGTTGAAAGATTTAGCATAATCTTTAACTTCAGCATAGTAACTCTGTACTTTTGGATCAAATCCTCGTGCCATTTCGTCAAAAAATATCCCATCTATCATTGGGTAGAAACGATACCAGGAATCAATATCCTGTTTAATATTGATAATCGGGTACTGCGGCAAACTTATTGCAGAAGCCATGCCCGCATATTTAGTTGAGACATACCCAATAATCGTAATCCCAGCCTCTTTCAGCGCAATAAATGCTTTCTTAAAAACCGGATCCATCTCTTTACCGGGACCGCTGGCCGGATTTACTATTGCAATAACTGGAACTTTGGAATATTTTCCCCTGCATTCTATGAGATTATGCCAATCGTATACACCATGATGTTCAGTATCCGCAAGTTTTTCTGCCTCAGCTTTGGTATATTGAATATATGGTTCCGGGTAAATATACAGTGGAACAATTATCCCTTTTTTATTCATCATCACGTATCCTTTAAAAATTTTTGTAATCAAAAATCTATCACCTACCATGAACATACTGCACCATCAGCACGGGGATCAGTTCCGCCGAAGAAGGTATTTTCCTGATTCTTAATAATTATCTGACCTCTACCAAAGGAACTGCCCTTATCATGTACTTCTACTTCATGTCCTGAATGAGCAAGATGTTCCATTATATCATGATTAAATCCTTTTTCAAGCATAATTTTCTTACCTTCAATCCATTGCCACCTGGGAGCATCAAGAGCTGCCTGCGGGTTCATGGAAAAATTTATCATATTCATTACTACCTGCATGTGTCCCTGTGGCTGCATAAACCCACCCATAACCCCAAATGATCCTACGGCCTCGCCTGCTTTTGATAAAAATCCTGGAATTATGGTATGATAGGTTCTCTTTCCTGGCTGCAAATAATTTGTATGTGATGCATCCAATGAAAATGTATGTCCACGATTCTGCAAAGCAACTCCTGTTCCGGGTACGACTACACCGCTGCCGAAACCCATATAGTTACTCTGAATAAAGGAGATCATAGTGCCCCCAGAATCTGCTGCAGCAAGATATACCGTTCCACCCTGCGGAAGCTGCACGGGTTTAGGATTGCCTGCCTGTAAACTTATTTTACTGCTGCGCAGCTTTGCATAGCTGTCCCCAAGTAGATATTTAAGAGGATATTTCATGTGTTCAGAATCGGTAATATGTGCTAATCCATCAGTAAAGGCCGCTTTCATTGCTTCAACCTGAATATGCACGATCTGATTCCTGGTCATATTTTCAAGATCAAATTCTTTAGCAATTCCCAGAGCCATTAATGCTATAATACCCTGCCCATTGGGTGGAATCTCCCAAACAGTATACCCATTGTAATCAACAGATACAGGCTTAACCCATTCAGGAGAATAATTGCTCAAGTCTTCTTTTCTCAGATAACCACCATTACCAGCAGATGCAGAGGTGATTGCTTCTGCTAACTTACCTGAATAAAAAGCAGCAGAACCTGTTTTACCTATCTCCGATAATGTTTTAGCATGATCAGGAAGCTTCCAGACATCTCCGGCTTTAGGAGTTACTCCATTTTTTGTAAATACCCGGAACCACTCATCAAACAGTCCGGGAAAATTGTTCCGCTCCCTGCTATAAATTTCTGCAGTTCTTTCCCAGTAATAAGCAGTAACCGGTGTTACACCAAACCCCTCTTCAGCATATCGAACTGCCGGTTTCATAAGTTCTTCGAATGGGAGTTTACCAAACCGGCTGCCTAGGGCAGCCCAACCTGCAGGTGTTCCGGGAACGGTTACGGGAGTCCATCCCAGCTTCGGCATTTCCGATATACCATCAGCAGCAAGTTTTTCTGCCGAAATCCCCATGGGTGCAGGACCGGAAGCATTTAGCCCATAAATTTCATTATTGTGCCAGATAATTGCAAATGCATCACTGCCGATACCATTGGAAGTAGGTTCCACAACAGTCAGACATGCTGCAGTTGCTACGGCAGCATCAACTGCATTCCCACCCATTTTTAGTATTTCCAAACCAGCCTGAGCTGCTATATGCTGTGAGGTTGCTACCATACCATTTCTGGCAACCGAAACGGTTCTTCTTGATTCTGATGGATACTCCTGTAGAACCTGAGAACTGATCATATTAGTCATCTGATAAAATCCTTCCTTTTCCTATCTCCCGCAGTACTGCCTTTTTGTGAGCATCCTGACATCCATTCCAATCTTTGTCCCGATTTTCAGATTTATACATCTGCGTCATCCAATGGACATTTTCAACACTTTTTTCAAGAGATTTTTCAACACTGGCGATTATTTCTTTAAAAAAACCTCTTTGCTGATCCCGAGTCAGTGCATCCCCGGCCATTTCCAGTACAGCAGGTAAATGATGCAAACAAATACTTTTAGAGCCGCTAAACGCACTTCTGAATTCATCATCGTTACCCAGCAAATGAACCAATGTAAACGCATAGCGGTTAAGAGTTGCCTTCATGCTTTCACAAATCAGGCAGCCATTATCCCGTTCAAGCAATATTCTTTTCATTTCTCCTATATGCTTTCCCGATTTTCTGGATGATTCCACCCCACTGAGTTTTTTCATGACAGGTGCCAGCTTTTCCATTGTTTCCAATAGATGTGTATGTGCCACCAAACTCATAGGTTGAGGTTTTTCAGCCAGGACAAGATCTGCATAATGCTTAGGGCAAAAGCCGATGGAGTTCACCTTCACGCGCGTTTCAGGATTCATGACAGAACTTCCAAGAAAATAGTCAATAAAACGCTTTTCAGCCTTTTCCATAAGAGAGCAGATTAGACACTCGGTATTTTCCTGTAGTGCATCCCATACGGGGATTGTCTCGAGTTTGTATTTCATGAAGATATCTCCTGAGCAATATGGTACTGATAAACAGGGGGCTAGTCAAAGTAAAATTATGGTATTCACAGCCATGGAATATGTTATAATCCGGTTATGAAAAAATATTACTCTATGACTGAAAAACAGACCATAAAAGAGTTTGGAACAAATAGTGATTCAGGACTTTCAAAAGATGAAATTCAGCAAAGAGTAGCTAAATATGGATTAAATACTCTGCTTAAGAAAAAAGCACATGGGGTACCCTATAAAATAGCTGCACAATTCAAGGACTTTCTGATTATCATCCTTATTGCTGCTGCCGCAGTCTCTATACTGGCTGGTGAAATTGCGGACGGGATTATTATTGCTGCAATAGTCATAATAAACGGGATGCTGGGATTTATTCAGGAATACCGGGCAGATAAAGCACTGGAGACACTAAAGAAAATGGCTTTCCCCTTTGCATCAGTTCTTCGTGACGGGCAGATTGAACAGATCAAGTCTAATGCACTGGTTCCAGGGGATATTGTGATTCTGGATACCGGATCTTCTGTACCAGCTGATCTTCGTTTAATTGAGACAATAAATCTGAAAATTCAGGAATCAGCACTGACTGGTGAATCGACACCGGTTGAAAAAGATTCATCGATGAAATTCAATGAACAGACGGGGGTAGCTGACCGCAAAAACTGTGCCTTTATGGGAACACTGGTAACTTACGGAAGAGGAACGGGAGTAGTAACAGGAACAGGAATGAATACGGAGATTGGGAGCATTGCCGGCTTGCTGTCTGAAACTCCTGATGAACAAACACCTCTTCAGAAGAAATTATCATCTCTGGGAAAACTGCTTGGTATTTTATGCCTGGCTATCTGTATTGTTATTGCAATAATGGGAATTATCCGAGGAGAGGATCTTTTTGAAGTATTTATGACCGCAGTAAGCCTTGCTGTTGCTGCTATTCCTGAAGGACTTCCTGCTGTTGTAACGGTTATTCTCGCTCTTGGTATGCAGCAGATGGTTAAGAAAAATGCTATCATAAAACGGTTAGGTGCAGTGGAAACTCTTGGCGGGACTACGGTCATTTGTTCCGATAAAACCGGAACTCTGACTCGAAATGAAATGACCGTTACAAAGATATTCACAGACAACTCCTCTATTACTGTTACCGGAAACGGGTATGATCCCGAAGGTCAATTTAACCATGAAGGACAACCGGGAATCCCATACACCTCTCCTACTCTGGAAAAATTGATTTTAGCTGGAGTGCTCTGTAATGATGCAGATTACAACTCTGTTGAAAAATCAATAACCGGAGATCCTACCGAAGGCTGTTTGACCGTTCTGGGATATAAATATGGTATACTCAAAAATGCTGCAGCTGCACACCACCCAAGAGTTGCAGAACTGCCTTTTGATTCTGAAAGAAAATTGATGTCCACGCTGCACAGTTCTGATGATAATTCTGTGATGTACACAAAAGGGGCTCCGGACATGCTCCTTCCCCGATGCACCCATATTGAGATAGATGGAAAAGTTACACCTCTGACAGCGTCGGGAAAGAAACAGTTGTTGGGTGTTCAGGAAAAACTTTCAGCCGAAACACTACGAGTTCTTGGTTTAGCATACGCCCCCCAGGATATAGCCAGAAAAACAATAACCCCTGAGAAGGAACAGAAACTTATTTTTCTTGGATTTACCGGGGCAATAGACCCTCCCCGCGAAAAGGCAAAAAAAGCAATTGAAATATGCCGAAAAGCAGGTATACGCATTGTAATGATCACCGGAGACCATAAGACAACCGCATCTGCTATAGGCAAAAAACTGGGGATAATCACTTCAGATGATATGGCAATAAGCGGAGCTGAACTTGATCAGTTGGATGATAAAACCCTAATACATATAATTCCAAAAATCGGCATATTCGCGCGGGTATCTCCCAGCCATAAAGTACGGATAATTTTGGCACTGAGGCAGCATGGTGAAATTACTGCAATGACCGGCGACGGTGTTAACGATGCTCCTGCTTTAAAACAAGCAGATATCGGTATAGCTATGGGAATAACAGGGACTGATGCAGCAAAAGAGGCTGCAGATATGATCTTAACCGATGATAATTTCAGTAGTATTGTATCTGCTGTTGAACAGGGAAGAATCATCTATAGCAATATCAGAAAATTTGTCGGATTTCTTCTATCATGCAATATTGGCGAGATAATCCTGATCTTTTTCTCAATGCTGGCAGGCTGGCCTATTCCACTGCTTCCTATCCAGCTCCTCTGGGTTAATGTTATGACAGATTCATTCCCGGCATTTGCCCTGGGGCTGGAAAAAGGTGATGTAAACATCATGCTTGACCAGCCGCGGAATCCATCATCTCCCATAATAGATAAGAAGATGACTCTATCTATCACAATCCAGAGTTTAGCTTTGGCAGCTTCATGCCTTATTGCCTTTCAGGCTGCACTCCTTAACTCAGGAAGCGTTGAAACTGCAAGAACGGTGTGTTTTACTGTTCTGATAACAGGTGAGCTGCTGAGGGCTTATTCTGCACGATCTGAACATATTGGGGTCTTTCGTCTCGGAGTGTTTGGAAATAAATTTCTGAATATTTCAACAGTGACAGGAATTGCACTGCTTCTCTGCATGCTGTTTATTCCTGGAATCAGGGGAATATTTAAACTTGCAGAACTTGGTATAAACTATATCCTGATTTCAGCAGCATTCGGTATTATTCCACTAATATCGGGTGAATTTGCTAAACTATTTCCCAGATCTAAAACTGAAGAAGCCGGCTAAAATTCAATCCCTTTTTGTGCTGCTGTTTTCTTTATATCAAAATGATGGTGTATATTCTGTATTCGGGCAGCTGTATCTGCACAGGCAATCAACTCTTCAGGAGCATTCCTGCCGGTAATAACAATATGGGGAGCCGCAGCCGGCAATGCCTGCAGATAGGACACAACTAAACTGAGATCAAGCCACTTCTCTATCAGCGGATAGGTTAATTCATCCAGAATAATGAGATCAAAATTACCCGATTCAATCCACTCCTGAGCACGATTCCACCCCTCTTTCACCTCAGCGATTGTCGGTCCGGGATCCTCCTGTTTCCAGGTAAATCCGCATCCGTAGTTCTCCCAGGGAATATCGAGAGATTTAGCCATTTTATACTCACCCCAATGTTCGGGTTTACTTTTTATAAACTGGAGAACACCGCAACGGAGCTGATGCCCTTTTGCCCTGAACAGAAGTCCAAAGGCGGCAGTGGATTTCCCTTTCCCATTACCTGTATATACGATAGTCAAACGTTTTTTCATGCGAATACCATACCATTATAGAGACCTTTGAACAAGTTTATCCAGGAGTCTGTCAAAACCCGGGTTGTAAAATCCGGTAGACAGAAAAATCTAAAGTACCTATACTTCACAGCATGAAATTCAACAAAACAGATGCTGCTTTATCACTTGCTTTTATTGTTTATGCCGCGACCGTTGTCCTGGTACCTATCAGTCTGCTTAAAATGTCTGAAGAGTTGAGCTTCACGCTTTCAGGAGGGGGGGCTTTGGAAGCGGGAAGAACTATCCTTCTGCTGTTCACTCTCATCATAAGCAGTAAGGCTGCATCGTTAATCGGGAAAGGAAAAACCATTGTTCTTGGGTTGATAATAACCTCAGCTTCACTGATTTTAGCAGGTTTTTCAAACACCTATTGGGGAGTTATGTCTTTAATGTTTGTAATTGGATTTGGAACAGGTTTTGCGGAAGCACTGATCAATCCTCTGGTTCATGACAATCATCCTGACGATTCAAGTAAGTACCTGAATATAGTAAATGCATTTTTCTCACTCGGTGTCGTTGTAGCTGTTTTAATTAGCGGTTTTCTGTTAACTATTGGTATATCCTGGCGAATCCTCTTTATTGGCCTAGGGATAATTACCCTATTTCCGGCTTTCGTGCTTATTACTGCCAAAAAAGGCTCCGAAGAATCTGGGCAGGCTACATCGCTAAGCCATTGGATACAATGCTTAAAACAACCTGCCTTCTGGCTGTTGGCTTTGGCAATTTATCTTGGAGCCGGTTGTGAAGCAGCTTTTACTTTCTGGAGTGCCAGTTATATCCAGCTCCACTTTAATGCCCTCCCCTCAGCTGCCGGAATTGGTACCGCTCTTTTTGCCGGGGCAATGTTTACCGGACGTTTACTTACGGGAAAATTTACCCGGGGGCATCACTATGACCGAACTCTCATGCTTGTTGCATCGTTGTGTGGAATTGTTGTAAGCCTGCTTGCATATAGAGCTGAATCAATATACCTGTTCTACATACTGCTTTTTGCTGCTGGTCTTACGGTTGCACCCCATTGGGCGACAATTCAAGCTGTCTCAGTGAAATTGGTTGACGGAGATCCCACACTGCTCTTCATACTCCTCTCCTGTGCCGGAATTTCCGGATTCGGCAGTGCTTCATGGATTATGGGACTAATTGGCGATAGCTATGGTCTTCAAAACTCACTTCTGTTAATTCCGGCATTTTTCCTACTACTCTCAATAGTTCTGTTCTCACTTCGTTGGGTTGGCGGCAGCAAGCCCAAAAATGCTGTATAAAATGTATATGATAAAATTTATTCAATAAATTAAGGAAATTAAAGGAAGGCAATGGCTGAAAATTTGACCAGAACGAGATTGAAAAGAAGGGATTCTATACTCTCTATTGCATTTGAGCAATTCCTAAAAACCGGAATCAACGCAACCACCATGGAAGATATTGCAGTTAAAGCACAAGTAACCAGACAAACAATGTACAGATATTATCGATCAAAGGATGAGCTTGCTCTCTCAGTCGAGTTGTGGGTTCTGAATGCTATCTTCTCACGTTTGCGCTATCTGTTCAGCACAGCTGACGGATTGGGAATTGAGAGTTTACTAAAAATAATTGATACAGTCATTCCCCGTTTTGTTGAGGAGTTTGCTGCCGATCTAACATATACCGGAATCTTTGATTTCTATTACCGCAATTATCCTGATCCATCATTTCACACACAAATTACAGAAGTTCTGAAAAAATACCCAAATCCATTCACAGAAATTATTAAAAAATCTGCAAATGAGGAGAGACTAAAGAAACTGAATATTCCGATAGAACTTATAGGCCAAACATTATCAGATTCACTGCTGTCTCTTAGCCAACGAGCACTCCTCAGAAGAGAGACTCTGCAGAAAGAGTATGGGTTTGATCCGGTAATTATGATACCCATTCAAATGAAACTAATGATCTCTTCTCTTATCCCTTAGTCAATATTATAAATCTTCGATTTATAATATTGACTTCAGAAGTTTTTTGATGAATGTTTTATCTTATTGTATCAGAAATAATTGCAAATCATCAAAAACTTCAAGAGTAAACCAAAGTTTTAATCAGCTTTGTATATTATTTAACATAGTCATGTACAAACTCAGCCATTTTTCTAAATTAATATTATTATCTAATCTGAGTTATTGCTTCATTGTAGACCTGAAGCTCATTTTCCAATTGTGAAAGTTTTCTATATGCATCAGAGCTTTTCGTTTTATTTGCAACATCCTGCATAAAATTAACGGCTTGCTGCAGCTGTCCCATTACTTCATACAATATCGCTGCGTTATAGCCTGCCGCATAATTAGTGCTGGAATACCAGATTTCAAGATATAGGGAGAGTGCCTGCTCATAACTTCTCTCTTTTACCAACCTGTCTGCCGTCTCCATTACCATATTTCCCGTCTTGTCTTTTTCCAGAAAACGATACTCTCTTTCAATACGCGGTGCCAGCTGATACCGTATTTTTGATGAAATTTCAGCAATTATCTTCTCATATAAGTAATATAATTTAGGGGGTCTGAATGTTTCTTTATCCTCAATAGGTGTTACCAACCTTCTTGCACCCTTTTCATATCGTGTACCAATAATCTGGTTTGTACGCAAATCCAGAATACTGTAACTGAAATCCAGGAAAACTTCCTGTAAAAATGACTCTGTAATAATTGTTACAATTCCACCGGCTCCATCGTCAACATTTGTCTCTGTTTCAATAATATCCTCATAAAAACGCAGATCCTCTATTGTACCTATCAGACTTGCAGTAACATTAAAGTTGTTTATGAGAATATCATTGCTATAAGCACCGGATGAATTCACACTTTTATAGGGCCTCAGCTGAGATGGAGAAATAAGGGTGAAGTAATCAGCCTGCTGCAGACTGTAGACGAGCTGTCGTTCAAATTTATTGGAAATATCCTTCTCCATGAAAAGTGTATACCCGGTTGGCCGGTCAATATCCTTTCCGAGAATAAGATCCAGAACAACAGAACCTGCCAGATCCAGGAATGAGAACTCATAAGGCGCAATATCGAAAATCGCCAAATGGGAATAATCAGCCATATTTATCTCTGCCGGTTTTACCACATCAAACGCAATACTTGTTGCACATCCGCTAAAAATCATCAGCATTGTGAGTACCGCAACTGCAGAAAGTAACTGTTTCTTCATTTCCTACCTCATTTCTATTTATTCTTCATTCTAATTCAGAAACCATGTTTAACCTGAACGGTTACGAAAAATGTAAAAGTTACTATACAGTATTTAGAATTTTTTCCGAGTTATACAGCCGCGAAGTGCTGTAGACTAACACTCCTATGAGCACCGTATCTGAGGCTATCAGCATTAGCAGCTGCAGGAATGTACTGTCATTAATAATTGCTCCTTTTAATAAAAATACTGTATTCAGAAAAGGTACCAAAAAGAGTAACTGATTAGACGAAGGATCCATATTCATAGTAAAAACACCAAGAATTACAACCACAAAGTAGATCGGCAATATGTAGGTCGTAGCCTCTTTTACACTCTTTGCCATGCTTCCAAGAAATATTATAATCGAAGCAGCAATAGCACTCGTCATAATCAGTGTTATCAGAAGCACAATCATCGTCATGAATGAAAAACCAGAAAACGTTACACTTTGCCCAAACATACCGCCTGTTAATTTGACAGCCAGTAAAAATCCCAGGAAAGTCATACAGCTCGAGGCAATACCAACGGTTACCGCATAGAGAATTTTTCCTATCGCTATTGAGGAACGGGATACCTGATTTACCAGAATAACGGCCAGACTTCCCCGCTCTTTCTCTCCCGCGGTAGCATCTATGCCAACTGACATAGCGCCCACAAACACATAGATTAAAATGAGATATGGTACCATTATAAGTAGAAATCTAGCTCCCTGAGCCTCTTCCGGTGCAGTATCCACTTGTGATATTGAGATCGTATAGAGAGATTTCAGGTCAATTCCATAATCATCAAGATATGTATCTGCAAGATACGCTGAATAATCTGAAAGAGCATTGCCAATTCTTGAGGAGGCAAAAGATGACTTCTGTGAAGTTGAATTAAAATAGATAAGTGTTTGAGCTCTATCACCTGGTGAATATCCTGAAGGAAACTCTACTACAAGTTCATCTTCAGAATATTCACTTACCAAATTAAAATTCAGATGTTCAGAAAGTATTTCAAGAAATACAGGATCATCATTATTAACTATATTAATAGTATATATTGTATCCTCTGCTGAAGAACGCTGCCGATTCTCCATATAATCCATCCCCACAAAGAGCAGCGGAATAAGAAGAAAAGGAACCAGCAGGGTCGCCACCAGTGTTCGTTTATCTTTTAAAATATTTTTCAGCTCTTTTCTCAGGATAATAAAAGCATCTTTTATCATATTACCAGCCCCCTATCCTTTGCTAAAGTGAAGAAGACATCTTCCAGTGAAGATGAGTTATACGTTGCGAGAATCTCTTCCTGTGTACCGTTAATAATAAGCTCCCCCTCCAGTATAATACCAATTTTCGTACACAGTTTTTCTGCTTCAGAAAGCACATGAGTTGACAGCAGGACTGTTTTCCCCTGTTTACTGGCATCATGTAAAAAATCTACCACAACTTTAACCGCAAGAACATCCAAATTACTTGTTGGTTCATCAAATATAATGATATCAGGATCATGTACAATACTTACTGCAATAGATGTCTTCTGCTTCATTCCTGCTGAGAGCTTCTCTATAGGTCTGTCCAGAAAATCTTTCATGTCCAAATACTCAGAGAGTTTTTCTATTCTCTTTTTAGAAATCGCTTTCGGTATATGATTCAGATCGGAAAAGAACTTCAGCATTTCCCGTGGAGAGAGGTTTCCGGATAGTTTCATATCACCTGTAAGGAGGCCGACTTTGTCCCTCACCTTACGGCCTTCTATTGCCGCATTCAGGCCATCTACCCACACCTCTCCGCTGTCGGCCTTCAGAAGAGTTGATATTATCCTCAGGGTAGTAGTTTTGCCGGCACCATTCGGTCCGAGTAATCCATATATCTCACCCGGCTCAGCAGTAAAGGAGATATCTTTCAGAACATGCTTACGTCCTTTTCTTGTTTTGAATGATTTATTCACGTTTCGTAATTCAACCATAGTTTCTAAACCTACCTTTTCGCATAGTAAGGGGTATACTTTTCTGCAATTTGAAAAGCTTCAACCATACTGATCTCTGAAGCTGTACCTGTTCCAGCTATATCAAAAGCCGTACCGTGGTCAACTGAGGTTCTCAGAAACGGGAGCTCAAAAGTTACCGACACCGTTCTCTCAAAATCCAGAGTTTTGGCTGCAATGTGACCCTGATCATGATACAACGAGAGTACAGCGCTGTATCTACCGATTTTAGCCTGATGAAATACTGAATCTGCACCAATTGGTCCGGTAACAGAGTAACCCTCTGCAGCTGCCCGCTCAATTGCCGGTCTTACTGCAGTCTCCTCCTCATCACCAAACAACCCATGTTCACCACTATGAGGATTCAGTCCCGCTACAGCTAAAGGTTTTCCTGAAGTATCCCCTAAAATCTTCAGTGCTTTACTGCATTTATCAATATGCTCATAAACTGACTTCTCCGTAACCAGATCACAGGCTTTTCTGAGCGACACATGCCGGCTGAGAAAAAACACCCTCATTCCAAGGGTTTCAAACATGGTCAATGGATTGGCAACATTCGTGAGCCCGCCCAAAATTTCAGTATGGCCTATAAAAGGCACCCTCGCAGCCTGAAGTGACTCTTTATTTATCGGTCCGGTTACCACCGCTGAAGCATAGCCTTCATTAATAATATTTACAGCTGTTTCAATATATGTAAGAGCTGCTTTACCATAATTCGCACGCACTTCTCCATAACTGATAATAGTATCTTCAACAGCTGAACAGTTATAGATTACCGGATGCAAATCCCGATTTTTCTTTAGGAAAGTTTCCAGCTCACCAAAAGAGGAAACGACAGGAGAATCACAGGTTATTCCGCAAATTTCTGCAGCAGCCAAGAGTACCTTTGCATCGCAAATAAGTATGGGTTTAACTGTATGGGAATTCATCCCGTAAAAGGCTTTAACTGCTATCTCAGCACCTATTCCAGCAGGGTCACCGACGGTAACAGCTATAGTTGTAATTTTATTCATACATACCTCATTAAATTTTCAGTGTATTAGTTACATAATCCACAAAATTATGACATTAAAATGAATATTCGTCTATCCTAAAGAGAGTTTTGAAAAACTTCTTTTTTATAGCTATTGCAGATTTAACCTAAATTAATTATTATGTAGTTATGATAAAAATATGTTACGTATGTATATATGATTCACCCATTGGAACTCTCTACCTTTCAGTTGATGATACAGGAAGGGTACTCTGGTGTGATACCGAAACACCACCAAAATCCTGGGAGTGTATACCCGACTGGGAGGCCTGCAGCACTCTTGTTCGAGAACTGCAGGAGTACTTTTCCGGTACTCTTCAAAATTTCAGTATGCCGATACAATTCGAGGGCACTGAATTCGAGAAACGTGTATATGCTGCATTGTTGAGTATTCCCTATGGAAAAACTGTCTCCTATGCAGTAGTCGCAAAACTGGCTGGAAGTGCAAAAGCATCACGAGCTGCAGGAAGTGCCATCGGTAAAAATCATCTTTTGATTCTGATCCCCTGTCATAGGGTAGTCCCCAGTCATCACGGCCCTGTTATAAAAGAACATATCGGTAAATACCGTGCAGGTAGTGAGGCAAAACAGTATCTTCTTCATTTAGAAAGAGCAGTTTAGCAAAGTACTAGCTCCAGACAGCAGCCTCTTTAAGCTGCTTCTCTGCAGCTGCTTCCCATCCTCTGTTTGCAGCAGGACTGGCAGGACTGGGATGCAGTACCGAAACAATTTTCAATCTATTTTGCTGCTTTTCTGAAAATCGTGCGGTCACCAGAGAAAATTTCTTTTCAGCGTACTTACCCACCCCCACAAGAAATTCCGGTTCCAGCAGCTCTATAATAGTTTTCAGATGTACATCACACAAAGCATTTAAAGGTTCACGCTCTTCTTTTGTTAATTTATCCGGGGTGAGATTCTTCCCCGACTCTTCCATAAATACCAAGGGACAATAATTCATGACAAAATTGTCAGCAAAAAACTTCTCGGGTGTGTTGAATTTATGTACCATCAAACCCCAAAAACGTCTCCCGCTCACCTCACTTCTTTGACAAGCATATCCAGTTATCGGACGCTTCGGATGCTCATTAGGGGGTCTGTTAATAGGTGCATTGATTCTCAGCCAACCCGATACTGCCCCGATCTCCCCAAAGGGGATACCGTTTTGTGCCATCCCCCAGGGCCCCGGATTCATACCGAGAAATAGAACTTTTTTTCTGGAATTCCCATACCACTCTGCATACTGTTTGAAGGGCTCCCAGGCATATCTAAGCGGGTTGTACACCCATTTTCTCTCATCCCGGAAACGCAGCCGGGAAATTTCATCCCGTAATTCAAGAGCAGCAGAGAGTATTGATTCATATAATTCCATACTAATTAAGCCTGTTCTTTTCTCTTTTTTCTTTCAGCTCTAAACCAGAGATGTTTTGGCTGTGCAACAGATCGTCTTCTTGAAATTAGAAAAAAAGCAATTGTGACAAATACTAAATATCCCAGACTTACCAGAACCGCCAACCAGAACAAGGAAGGGTCGTCTTTGCTGACGCTGTACGCCGGGAGGTTGATTGACAATATTAAAGGTATTGCTAAAATAAATGTAATCCCTGTTGCATACATATAATCTGAAGCTACAGGAGTCTCAAACTCCGGGTCTATTACGCGTAAGAGCGCAAGACCTGTAGGCATTGTCCCGGTTGATGCCCCAAAAATAACTAAGGCCCGGTGAAACTGGTGGTCAACAAACATCCTTGAACATATCCAGGGTATGGTAAAAAAGGCCAAGGCTCCTGCCACTGAACAAAGAATAACAATTGGCAGCCAGTACTGAGCAACTACAATAATTGAAATAGAGGCAATCGAGGCAGTAACCATCAGATCAACAGATATACCTGATATTCTGTTCATAGTCCCGTTATCCACCACATAATGTATCTTCAGTTTCTTCAGAATCTCTTTAACCAACATTGCGGTCATTGCCGAGAATATAAAGTTAATTCCCCAGAGGTTAACAGCAAGCTCCTTCCCTAAATTACCGGCTAATCCCAATAGCAATGTGAGAAGTGTGAGCAGTCCGTAACTCAGGAGATAGGTGCCGAAAACAAATGCTCCGTTGAATGTCATTGAATCAATGGCCTCTGATTCTGTTGAAAGTTTTGAACCTTCAGGATTCTTGCTATTTCTTCCAAAAATTCCGCTTCTTACGCCCTTATTTCTGATTTTCTTAATCTCTTCTTCACTAACCCAGCCTTTACGCAAGCCCCAGTTGATCATTAACACACCGCCGAAACAGCCGAACAGAAAACCGATTGCTGCAAATGTCAGTCCGGTGGATCCCGCTCCTGCAAAACCTAACGCTTCCCAGCCGCTGCCAATTGCATACGACTGTCCCGGCCCTAAAACGAAACCAAGCGGAAGTGAAAACCCGATTGCAGGAAACAGATCCGGCATAACCGTAGATATCAGCAGGAAGGTAATCAGCAGACCCAATACACACTGAATTGCATACTGTGAAAGGACACCCACTGACGTTGGGAAGATTCTTTTCCGCACCGATTGTGACGCTTTCTGTGTTTTTCTCAACGTCATTGCAATAAACGACAAATTCAGAAGGTGATACACGAGTTCACCGAGAAAATCGGTCTCAATTGCTAAAGCCGGTGCTATATAATTATAGAATATCAGCAGAATAAATCCGGCTGTCAGGGCGTTGGGTATAAGAAATTTCTGGAAGAATCTCACGCGAGACCTAATAAAAGTTGCCATAAGTAAAGAACATGAAAGTATGCCCAGATGAATAATATACGTCCAGTTAAAACTCATTTTACCCCCCTCAAGGTATTATACTAATTTCCTGTTACTTCAGTTTTCGAAAACAGCACCCCCTGGATGCGGTCAATCATAGATAAATATTTATACGCTGAACTTCTTGGCGGCGGAAACTTAAGCCGATACAAGGTGTTTTCATAATAAAATTCAAATATCCGCTGGAACGCGACATTTACAGATTCAAGCTTATCATAGCCGAATTTATAGTTTTTTTCACCCTGAATTACCGTTAAACCCTCTATATCCAGAATTACTTCAGCATCCCCAAAATAGGTAAGCGGCTTTTCCCTGTATCCACTGCCAAACAACGCAGTATCACCGGTAAATATTGGTTTTCCATCAGCCCAGTACCCTGATTGAATTCTTTTGTCTATCTCATGCAACTGCCATTGATTCCAGTCAGCAATAGTAGAGAAATCAAATTCTTCGTTCTCTGAACTGAAAAACCCATACTCGTCCATATGAACTTCAAGTTTGCAATGAGTACAGGTTAAATTGTGCTTATCTGATACCAAAGTTACAACACTTCCACAGGAGGGACAAATATAGAGTACATGTTCCAGATGCTCTGCCCTTCTTCTTCCTTTAAACTTGATTTTATGAGTCTTCTGAAATTCATGTGCATCAAAATTCAATGCTTCAGTCAGCATCGCATAAATATCATCTACACTTTTCCCGGCATAGCTTTCGGGCATTATCGGATCTTTAAAAGAGAGAACCAGTTTCCCGGGTCTACGTTTATTCGACCATCTCGGCAGAGTTTGATATCCTCCCTCCAATATACAGACAACAACTGGAACCTTAAGCATACGAATCAATTTAGCGGTTGAGTAGAAAAGTGGAAGAGTAATGCCATCCCAGGTTCTTTGCCCCTCAGGAAACAATCCAACTATGCCCTTATTTTTCCTGATTGCATAGGTTATCTGTTTAATAGTGTTGTAATCAGAACGTGATTTGGATTTTGCTATTGAACCAACAAATCTTTTTAACATGTATCCAAGCAGAGGATTTCTGAAAAGGGTATCCCCAGCAACCCACTGTATTGGTTTATCATACATAACTGATATTAGTATTGGATCGAATGTATTCACATGATTTGAAAGGATGATATAGGGAGGTTCCAACTGGGCGGTCGCCTCACTTTTGGAAACGGTCATTTTATAGAGTAATCTGAGCACTCTACCGTAGGTTTGTCGCGCAAGAGTAAAAAAACCGTTGATAACCCTTGGATCCGAATTCCCTGATTTTTTATCTGCCATAGCTTCTCATCCCAATACATTCTTTATTATTTTATATTCCCTACAATCATAGCGTAAAATGTCAAAATTAACAACAATTGTTCGTTTTTTGTTACAGCAAGGTAGAATCCTCGAAATTTTTCTCGAAAGCCCCAAGTCCAACAGACTCCTGGTAGCATCAAATTTATCTTTCTGCTACTATGCCCTATGAATTTTAAGGGAATAATATTTGATAAAGACGGAACTCTTTTTGACTATTTCAGTGTATGGGGTCCGGTTATAACAGAATTTACCGAGAAAGCACTTTTGGATTTAGATCGGGATAATAAAGAGGAACTCCGTACAAAATTCCTCAAAATGCTTGGGGTAGGATCTGACTGCATGGATGCTAACGGTCTGGTTTTTATGTCTAATAAATTTTTCATGCTAAGCAGAATATTCATTTTCTGCCTTCGGCATAAACTTAACTTTAAAAAAATGGTTTCTGGTATTAAAACAGGATATTTTGACTCACACCATATTATTAAAGATGCTTTACTGCAAATTAACCCGGGCGATTCCATACATAAACTTTTTGAAAAGTTCAAAAACAGCGGCTATAAAATAGGTGTTGTTACCAGTGATAATAGACAAAGCACTAACGTATGTCTGGAACATCTGAAGATTGTAGAATATGTAGATTTCTTAAGCACTTTCGATGACGATCTTGCAAAAAAACCGAACCCGGAAGCGCTTAATGCATTTTGTCTGAAATATTCCCTAAATCCGGAGGAAGTGGTAGTTGTAGGAGATGCTCCGGTAGATATGAAGTTTGCAAAAAAAGGAAAAGCGGGATATTCAATTGCCGTAAAGACCGGTTCAAATGATGTAAAACGTCTATCCAGATCTGCTGATATCCTCTACCAGAATTTGGAGTGCCTGAATACTGATTCCCGCCTGTTCCCAAAAAATTTAAATTAGTTCTGCATATATCCTGCTGTGTTTATATAGCTCACCTAAAAAGTTGTAACATCGAAACCAAGGTAACGGGTAAGCGCTTCTTCAACCGAACCACGAACATCTCCCGAGGTTAGTGCTACATGGTGACGGTGCCCCTCATAACCTATGTGCTGAAGAACATCCTGCAGTTTTGGAATATCTGCAACACCAGATACTCCAAAATAGTTCTCAGGAATCATATCGTCAGTAAAAGCACCCTTTCCGAGATAGACCTTAATTCTGCCATTATCAGTAGTGATATTCCCATAAGTAAAATCTCCGGGAGCCATTCTCCCCTGATTACACCCAAATCCCTTACCATATCCTACTGATTTTGCAATAATAGCATGATCAGCTACTCTTCCTTTTGCAGCCATCATGCTCGCAGGAGCATTCCCGCAATGAAAAAGAATGCACTTATCTTCCTCATCTTCATAGTTATTATTCCAGTCAAGAACTGTTGCAGCCGTTTTAGAAGCGACGCCAAGAATCTGCATCATAACTGCACTTCCTGTATCCACTTCACACGCGACAGGCAAACCGGCATCTGAAAGGATACCGTTTACCACACACGGGGAAATACCCATCTGCTCTTGTATTTCTGTCCAGCATCGAATACTCATTGCATGAAGATTCATCTCGGCAGCAATTTGTCTAAGAACTACCGCCAAACGTACAAGATTATCAAAAGCCGTATCGGGAACTCCATTCCACCCGGCAGTTTTTTTAAGAATTTCTGCTTCTTTTGCATATGCTTCATTTGCTGTATCCACTGATTTCATACGGAAAAACACGTCAGAAAGATCTACTGTTTCCACACTGATTCCGTGCTTTTGAAGGGTCAGCTCATCGATTCGAACAGTTTTAAAGGGGGTTGTTCTTGCACCGATTGCACCGACATTCATCCCTCTCACTGCCCTAACTACACTGCATACGGCATCGAAGTGCCTGATATTCTCATGGAAAGCCTGACTTGAAGGAGTCACTACATGGGGTTTTCCTACCGTAAACTTCACACCATACTGCCAGAAAACATCCATCATTGAGAGTTTTCCGCAGAAAGAGTCCCGCCGTTCTGAGGATCCCATCATGGAAAGTTCATCGGGATATGCCTGAATAAATATCGGAACACCGGCATCTTTGAGTGCTTCAACTCCGCCTGTTTCATCACCGAAGTTCGGCAGGGAGAGTATTACTCCGTCAAAGTTTCCTCTATTTTCGTGTAGAAACTTCGCATATTTCCGCCCCTCCTCCGGAGTTTCGACAGCCCCGTGGTTAGTAGCACTAACATCCATACTTATGACCTCATGTCCCATATCCTTAAGAACTCTCGGCAGCTCTTCCTGTGCATCGCTTATCATCGAAGCAGGAAAAAGTCCCCTGTTTCCGTAGAGTAAAGCAAATCTTGATCTGATCATCGGTATTCCCTCGCATTCAAATATATATATTAAATTATTATGTTAATTAACGATAATATGTTTATACCATGCCAGTTGATAATTGTCATTACAATATTGTAATTTAGATAGAGGTCTTGTCTCCATAATATCCGCCATATAGGCCCACCATTTCTTCACAATTTCATTACTTCCGAGATCTCTGCCCGATATTTCTCAACTTCCCATGTTCTGATAAAATCAATCTGTTCATCACTCATATAGAGAAACCCGCCAAACGATTCTGTATATGCAGCAACCTGTACCGTATCAAGAAATAATACCAGCGCATTTTCATTATAGGTAAAAATCCCGGTATTCTGGACTGCAATTGTTTTAGGAGCACAATCATACAGATTTCGGTAGTTTTCAATGTGAGCATGTACTTCCTGTTTTGTATCACCGGAAAATACTGATTCTGGAATCCAAAGGGGTTTAAATCCACTATAAACTATATGATCAGGGGTGAAAGCCGAGCTGACCGGGATAAAACTATCCCAATCTCTCAATCTCAAGGCAAGTTCTCTGCTGCTGCAGGAATATATTTCATATGAAGCATTACCTGCCAAAGAAGAGAGCGTTTCAAGAGAGGAAAGAGATTCCTTAATTGCAATCCGACGTTCAGCATTGATTGAAAGATCTCCCTGTTCCGGTTTTCTCTTCAAATGCTGCTGTAATGTTTTCATCACTGAATCGTATATCTTATCAATAGAATCAAGAGTATTGGCGCTCACAAAAATACCATGGTTCTGCAGAAGAATGAACTCGGGATCTGCCCCAAACTGATCTCTGTAATCCATCAGTTTGTCTCTAACAATTTTTGCAAGAATATAACCAGGATTAACCAGCGGAATCCACAATGCTCTTTTACCAAATATCTTATCAGCGTACTCCTTACCTTTTGCCGCACAGGTCAAACCATTCACCAGTGCAGGATGTAGATGTACTACATATTTTTGCGGCAGCAGAGCATGGAGTAGAGCCTCTACACTTGGTCTTAAAGACTCTCCTTCAAGCCTGGCATTTATCATATCAGCAAGAACAGCATCCTCTCGTTCATCCTGATCTGCAGGATACTCTTTTTCCCAGACTGCCTGCAGTTTCAGCTGATCCATCGCCACAAATCCATCTCTGTCGATTGATGCAAGTGTATGCCCCGAAGCTTTCACATAGAGTATGTTTTCGTCTTTAACAGAGGTATTTCCTCCTCCGGCTAGTACAAATTCCGGATTGGCGCCATAACGACGGGACAGTGATATAAGTTCAGTTAGTAAGTTCATTACTTCCTCTCCTTCAAAGAAATCTTCTCATATGCCAGTACTTCCGGTATCAATTTACTCTCAGGAACAACATCATTTTTTATACAATACATATCCCAGACAGCACCAAATGGCATGGATTTCAGTTGTTCTGAAAGACCCAGTCTTCCATAATAATTACCGCTTGTCTCATATTCAACAAGGGTATCGATTGGCTGAAGCATAGCAACCATAAGCCCTTTCAACGTGGATCTTGCTCCAGTAACCCAGGCTCCGATACGGTTAAGTGTCGCATCAAAGAAGTCCAGCCCAATATGGATCTTATCAAGTTTTCCGGATCGGACAAGCTCTTCACCAAGGAATCGAATATCATCATTCAATACCACGACATGATCACTATCCCAGCGCATCGGCCGGCTTACATGCAGCAGCAGTTCATCAGCAAACAGCATGACTGAGGATATTTTATCTGCAATCAATTCTGTGGGGTGGAAATGACCAAGATCAAAACAGACCATAACATTGTTTAAGGCAGCATAGAACATATAGAATTCATGGGATCCAACTACAAAAGCCTCGCTTCCAATACCAAATAATTTTGTTTCCACTGCATCTTTTACAAAATCAGGAGAATACTTTACAGAAAATATCTCATCAAGAGAGTTTTTCAACATGCGTCGATAACCTGCACGGTCAACCGGGTAGTCTTTAAATCCATCAGGAATCCAAATATTGTGTACAGCGGGAGACCCAAGAGCTTCTCCCATATACGCTGCAATTTCCCGGGAGCGTTTAGAATGTTCAATCCAAAAATTCCTGATATCCTCATCCTTGCTTGAGAGGGTAAATCCTGATTCAGCTAATGGGTGAGAAAAATAGGTTGCATTAAAATCCAGCCCGACTCCCTCCCCTTTTGCCCAATCAACCCATCCGGAGAAATGGGCAGGTTCAATCTTGTCTCTATCTACTTTACTACCGCCGAACTCTCCATAACTGGCATGAAGGTTCAGGCGGTGTTTTCCAGGAAGAAGCGAATAGACTTTCTCAATATCAGTACGTAATTCCTGTACTGATCCGGCCTTTCCAGGATAATTTCCGGTAACCTGTATGCCTCCGCCGGTCAACTCCGCATCGGGTGATTCAAATCCGCCAACATCATCTCCCTGCCAACAGTGCAATGAGAGTGGCACCTTCTTCAAATCATCCATCACTTTTTCTGTATCTATACCTAGTTCAGCATAGGCTTCACGTGCAAGCTGATACGATTTTTCATAAAAAGAGTCTTTCATATTTTTCCCCTCAGTGACTGGTCATTCTATTCAAGGCTAAAATAACCTGTTATTAAAACATTCAAATTTTGAATTATCTTACTTTATAACCATATTACTGATAAATCCTTGATTATCTTATCATTTTTTAGCATTATTCTTTCATGGCAAAGAATAATCTTCTCTCAAGAGACTTTTTTGATGACACCCTGCTAAAACTCAGAGTTATTGAACGTAATCCCCAGGTACCCTTCCCACTGCACTCTCACGATTTCTCGGAATTGGTAATTATTCTTTCGGGCATAGGTACACATTTTACCGAAGGTGCAGAGTACCGGGTCATGCCGGGAGATGTATTTGTGATAGAAAGCGGATTCAGTCATGGATTCAAAAATTTGGATAATTTACGGCTTTATAACATCATTTTTGCCCCGCAGATACTGAAACAGGTGTTTATTGATGTTCAGCAAATGCCCGGATACCATGCTGTATTCACTCTGGAACCACGATTACGGGAATCACATAACTTCGAGAGCCGCTTACGTATCAATACAGAGCAACTGCAATATTGTGAACAGCTTATATCCCGACTGATTACAGAACTATCCTATACTGATTCTCAAACGAGCGAGAGAAGCGGAACCAACAAGTTGGTTCCATTTCCGAAAAGACAACCTTTGGTTGTCCAGAGGTCGCAAGGATCCATACCCCGCCCTTTGGGGCGGAATGGGGCCACTTGTGTGGCCCTAGATCCAGGGCTTGCCCTGGGGTATGATACCTTTCATTTCGGAAATGGAAGTCGGGCACTGGCCCTTGCCTATTTCATAGAGCTGATCGTCTATCTCTCCCGGATCTACACACAGGAGAATTTTGATGGATCTACTGAAATTATCAGGATGGCAGAGCTGTTTGCATTTCTTCAAACCCATCTTAACCGGTCTATTACTATTGATGAAATAGCAGCGCGCTCAAATATGTCACCCAGTACTCTGCACAGAGCGTTTCACAGAACTGTGCACTGTTCGCCCATTGAATATCATCTACAGCTGAGAATAGATCATGCATTAAATCTCTTGAAACATTCCCGGATGTCGATATCACAGATTTCAGAAGCTTCCGGGTTTTCCGACAGCAACTATTTTTCCCGACAGTTCAGAAAACGTATAGGTATGAGTCCAAGAGAGTATAAAAAAAACACCGCTGGTGAATAATTTTCACTATACGGTGCTTATATGAAATAGCGTAAATAATTAGAACATATATGTTACAGAAACTTTTGGGAATGGGATAAAGTTAAGATCTTCAAGACTGGTAATATTTAGATCTACACCTAAAGTTTGTGCTATTAATTCTAAAGAAAGTAAATAAGCACCAGCTTCAATTGTAAGATTCTTCCCAAAATCATGCCCAATAGAGACACCAAATAGTGGCCCCAAAGTCTCAAACATAAAATCCGCATTTTCATAGAAAATATCATAATCAGAAGATATAAATCCAGCAACAATGTCAGTATCAATAAACCATGATTGTTTATAGGGACTTAAATAAAATCTTGCACCTGCTTCAACTAATCCTATTGCAAAATAAGAAGCAAAATCAAATTCTTGAGTGAGTAGGTAGGATGTTTTTATAAGTGGTGCAAGAGTTGCTTTTAACTCAATGGTATCTGTTAATCCATAATGAATAGTCGGTCCACCTAAAAACTCTGTGAGTTCCAGGCTGATAAATAGTGTGGGCATGGTTAAATCAGCCCCAAGTCTTATTCGTCCTGCCCTATCTGCATATTCAGGGCCGTTTTTTTGTGCAAAAATTGCGGTACTTGATCCAATTATCAGCAAAACCAAAAGTAAAGTAATCAGTTTCTTCATGTAATCCTCCAAAAAATATCGCGAAATAAGAGATAGAATTTGAACTATCTCCTGTTAGCTCTTGCTTCATAAACAGTAAGCCTACTTGAATGTTACACATTTACCAGGCAAAAACCCAAAAAATGTTATAAGACAAAGACCTGAATTCAAGTCATGCTTTGCTAAAGTAGTTTTTTTAAATCTGTTGCAGAAAACTAAATTCCAAAACACACT
>CAZMOX010000017.1:0-6137 GCA_964567895.1 uncultured Spirochaetales bacterium
GAACCGGGGCGGAGCCATTAAAAAGAAAGAAGACACCCACAAGATGGCGGAAGCCAACCGGGCATTCGCTCATTACAAGTGGTAGTCTTTTCGGCGGATATTTGGTACATAACATCTAAGGATGGGAGACAGGAGTTTTATATGAAACCTTTTATGGATGACAATTTTCTACTTTCCTCAAAACCAGCTGAAGTTCTCTATCATGAGTACGCTAAAAACATGCCTATTTTTGATTATCACTGCCACCTGCCGGTTCAGGAAATTGCTGAAAATCGAAATTTTCTCAATTTAACACAAATTTGGCTCAATGGTGATCACTACAAATGGCGGGCAATGCGTGCAAATGGTATTGATGAAGAGTTAATAACCGGCACAGCTTCTGATCTTGATAAATTTTGTGCCTGGGCAGCAACAGTTCCAAAGACTATTGGGAATCCCCTTTACCACTGGACACATCTGGAGCTCCAGAGATATTTCGAAATAACAGATCTTCTGTCAGCCGAAACAGCGGTAAATATCTTTGAGAAGAGTGCTGATATGCTTGCAAAAAAGGAATTTTCCGTAAAAAATCTCCTGAAAAATTCCCGGGTTAGTGTAGCGTGCACAACCGATGATCCTATCGACTCGCTTGAGTATCATAAAAAACTGTCTGAAGATCCTGATTTTCTTACGAAAGTATTACCGACCTTCCGTCCGGATAAAGCCCTGAATTTCGGCAGCCAAAAAGAACTCAATACCTATCTGGATTCTCTTGCATCTGTTTCTGGAGTAGAAATCACCAGCTTCTCTTCCTATATTGGTGCCTTGAAAAGCAGACATGATTATTTTCACCATACAGGATGCCGATTGGCAGACCATGCAATTTTTGTTCCTATATACCGCGAGGCATCTGCAGGAGAAATCGAAGATACTTTTACCGCAGTTCGATCAGGAAAAACCCTGTCTGAAGCTGATGCTGAAATTCTCTACACAGCTGCCTTACGGGAAATTGGCAAAATGCATGCTACCAGAGGCTGGGTTATGCAGATGCATATCGGAGCTCTCCGGGATACCAACACTCGAATGAAAGACACTCTCGGCCCGAATACAGGATTTGATTCTATAGCTGATAGTGCAATCGCTGCCCCTCTGGCAAAATTTCTCGACAGCCTGGATAAAGAAGCTATGCTTCCCAAAACAATACTTTACTCATTAAACCCCAACGACAATTATACACTCGGCACTATGGCCGGAAATTTTCAGGATGGAATTATCCCGGGAAAAGTACAATTCGGCTCTGCGTGGTGGTTTAATGATCAGAAAGAGGGAATGGAGCTACAACTCTCTGCATTGGCAAATCTGGGACTCCTCTCCCGTTTTGTGGGAATGCTAACAGATTCAAGAAGCTTTCTCTCCTATCCAAGACACGAGTATTTCAGAAGGATTCTTTGTAACTTCCTCGGGGGTCTAATGGAAAATGGCGAAGCACCAGGGGATTATAAACTTATCGGGAAAATGGTTCAGGACATCTGCTATAACAATGCAGTAAACTATTTTGGGATTTTCATCCCGCAATTTATTAAAAAGGAAATATTAGAATGATGAAATTAGGCAAATATTCATTAGGAACCGGTGATAGATTCGGCAACCAGGGAAAAGCCCAACTGCAGGCTGTTATGGCGGCAAAAGAGTTGGGAATAGACATATCAATTATCTGGAACAAGTCATATAGAGAACACACGATTATACACACAGATCCGGCAAGTGTCCGGACAGAAGCAGATTCTGCCGTTCAGGAAACCGGTTGGGCTGGGGACTACTATGTTGATGCAGATCATATAAATATAGAAAGTGTTGATTTATTCATTGAGACCTCTGATTTTTTTACCCTTGATGTTGCGGACTATACCGGAATGCCGGCTCCTCAAGTCGATATTGAAAAGTTTACCGCAAAATATTTATCCCTTTGCGGCCCTCTTACTGTTCCCGGAATCGAACTTCCACTGGAAATTACAGAAAAAAAAATAAAGCACGCTGCAGAACGCTATCTGTTGGCTGTACAAAAAGCAGGAGAAATCTACCGGAAAATTGAATCGGCAAAAGGCTCCGGTAATTTTATTACAGAAGTTTCCATGGATGAGACTGATATCCCGCAAACACCCGAAGAACTGCTGTTTATATTAGCGGCGATTTCTGATGAGGGAATTCCTGCACAAACAATAGCACCCAAATTCACCGGCCGTTTCAACAAAGGCGTTGATTATATTGGTGACCTTGAAAAATTTGAAGAAGAATTTAATGCAGACCTGTGTGTCATCGCTTTTGCAGTAGATCACTTCGACCTCCCGGATAACTTGAAATTGAGCATACACTCAGGAAGCGACAAATTCTCCATCTATCCTATAATGGGGAAAGCTATTAGAAAATATAATACCGGATTACATGTAAAAACTGCCGGCACAACCTGGCTTGAAGAGATAATTGGTCTGGCTGAATCAGGTTCTGAGGGTGTAACTTTAGCAAAAGAGATCTATAGGGAATCTTTGAGCCGGTACGATGAATTGACCGGGCCATATGCAGCAGTTATTGATATAGACAAGCTGCTGCTGCCTTCACCTGATGAGTTTGACAAGTGGACGGGGGATATGATAACCGAAGCCGTCAGACACGATCTCAATAATCCGGCATATAATCTGCATATACGACAATTACTGCATGTAGGATATAAAGTAGCTGCAGAGATGGGAACCCGTTACCTTGATGCCCTGAAGAAGCATCAGGAAGTCGTTGGAAAAAATGTCACTGAAAATTTACTGGATAGACATATAAAAAGAATATTTTTATAAGCACAGCCGCAGCCCCCACTTCTACTTGGTAAAAAAAACCTCTATTTGGGTTTTTCAACCTAAGAAATTCACTAATCTCCATCAAACCCGGGATATTACCGCTAAATACCTCATTATTTTTTTGGCACGGTTTATGCTTTATGTAAGTATATACAGCTACTAATAAAAATTAAGAAGTGAATCGGAGGATTTTCATGAAAGCAGCAAATAGAATTAAACATATCACAAAGGCAAACATCAACTCGATACTTGATAAAGTCGAGAAACCCAAAAAAATGATCGGCCTTATGATACAGGAGATGGAAGATGCCGCAATTGATTTAAAATCATCAGTTGCAGCCAGACTCGAAGCAAAATCAGAAGCGGAAATTGAACGTAAAGTACTACAGCAGCAGATTGATCGATGGGAAGCAAGAGCAAAAATGGCTGTTGAGAAAGATCGGGACGACATGGCAAAAGATGCTCTTCTGGAAAAGAAAAGAGCAGAGAAAAGCATGGAAATCCTTGAGAATGATTTGAATCAGTATGAAAAACTTATTTCTGACGGGCGAAACAGCATAGTGGAACTTGAGGAAAAACTTGAATTGGTACATCAGAGACAACGACTGCTGATCCAAAGAGGTGTTCATGCAGTTGAAAAGAAAAAAGCTTTTGAAACGCTTCGAAATGCTGAGAGCAATGAAGCCTACAGAAGATTTCTGGAACTGGAAGCAAAAATTGAGAGAATTGAAGCTGAAGCAGAAATTGCCGGGTTTTCAGCCCCTTCTGCGGCAGAAAATAGTTTTGAAAAAATGGAATCTGACAGTGCTATAGAAGCTGCTCTTTCTGCCCTGAAAAAAAGTCTGAAGAAAGAGACCAAGGTAAAGGAGTAAACAATGAACTACGATTATCATAAATATTCTTACAGAACCCGAAAAAGAAGAAAACTAAGAAGATCGCGGGATGGAGTTATCTGGGGTGTTTGTAAAGGACTGGCAAACTGGATTGATGCTCCGGTTGGAATGGTTCGGATAACTTATCTGATCCTTTTAATTGCTACAGGATTCTTTCCATTTGGTCTGGCATATATACTCGCTGCACTTTTTATGCCGCTTGAAGACTCTTTATGGGACTAAATCAGCAGTGGAAATAGTTACGAGGTCGATATATGAGAGTGTATGAGAAAATAGTTTCTATATTTTTACTAATCCTTGGAGTTTCGGTTGTGGGTGCCTGGGCTCTCCTGATAACAACAGGAGCGCTTCCTCCCACAGGAACTTCGGGTGAAATCCTCTCCCTTGCAATGCATTGGGGATCGGAACTCCTTTTAGCAATTCTTTGTCTCCTAACAGGGATATATGTACTGTTTGGAAATCCAAAAGCACAAAGAGGATTATTTTTTACGCTTGGACTGGCTGCAGGTTCTACGTTTAATGCGCTTGCACATTATGCGTTTGTAGAATCCAGCATACTTATGATCTTCCTGCCAGGTTTTTTCTTTGTCGGTGTAGTTACTGCATTAATAAGCGGTCTTATCCTGAATACAAAGGATCACAATACGAATCAGATCATGTACAAATCAGGACTTTTTCTATCGGGATTTATTGTCTACTACCTGATGAATATTGCTGCAGATTATGCGGCTCCCGATTCGTGGCAATTTTTTGCGCAGGCTGTTCTTTTTATTATTGTTCTTTTAGCATACGCCGGCGCACAGGTTGCCAGAGGCTATGATTGTACGAATTCCAAAAGTTAACAGATACTTCTTTCATAACTGTTTTGTAGTGAAAAAAGTTGATTTCATTACCAATACTATTATGAATAAAAAAACCAGTAAGACTATTTGATTGAATCAATCGCTGCTGTTAGTTCCTGTCTATTCGGGATAACCGATATGAAAGAAACATTACCATTTATAGCAATAGTAGGAAGGTTACTTACTCCCATCTTATCTAATCTGGCAATGTTTTCAGGTTCCAGAATTTTCCGTTCAACAACTTTAACCGTTCTGCCTTTATAGGCTGTAGCAACCTCTTCAGCCGTCTCTTTCATATATCCGCAGGCAGCACAAGTAGCAGAATCAATCGTCAATACTTCAATTAAAATATGATCAAGGTTTTCGTAATCAGGAAGTTCAACTTCAATAGTTGAATCCTCTTTCACATACGATTCCAGGAATTTTCTTGTTGCTTCAACATTCTGAACAGCCTGTCCAACACCGATTACGTTTGCAATAGGTACTTCAAACGGCAGGTCACAGCCGGGAGCAAGAATAAAATTCGTAGTTCCCATAGCATCAATTTTTTCAAGGGCTGCTTTCTGGTTGTCTTTCTGTTTTCCCAGAAGCATAACTACCGTAAGCTGAAGATTTCCTGAAATTACAACATTATACTTATCTGTTACCTCTTTTGCAGCAACAAGATCGATATTCTCATCAATTGAGAGACAATCCGGACCGGTTAAACACATCCCTTCAAGATTTTTAGTTGCATCTCCGCAGACAAAAAATGATGAGAAAACTCCACGGGAACGAACGTGATCAAAAAATCTCTTATAGGGTTTGATGAGAAATTGGGAAAATGTATCCGGGGATATTTGAGATACCAGTGGATCGACAGCGCCAATTACATCCATGCCGGCATCAATATAGTAATCGGCCATAGCAATGGCAACATCGGCAGCATAGGAAAGAAGGGCATCTACATACTCTTCATCATCATACATATCCATAAAAATATTCGTTCCCCTCAAGTGAGAAGCCAGAGTAAAGGGTCCGCAGAGCAACCCATAAAGAGCGGTAGTCTCACCAACGGCTTTTTTAAACTGTTCCATTACATCAAGGATCATCGGGATCCTTCCCTCTGTTTTTGCAGGGATTTTAATAGGGATCTCTGTTGTTGATGATAGTGGATGTGTACTGACTGTAGGTGGTGATTTTTCCGCCCAAAGCAAGTTACACCCTAAAATTTCTGCTTCAACCTGGAGGTCAAAGATTACCGGCTGCCCATCAGGTGAGTACTGTTTGTGTGATTCCAAGAGACATTCAAGCAATTTCGTTCCATCACTTAAAACCTCTTCTGCTGTATAGTTTTTGAAGTTCGCAATTTGTGCTCCTGTGTAAGGCACCCAGGGAACCCGATCCAATTTTTCGTTTCTCATTGCACTGAATATTAATTCTTTACCATTCATAATTTCCTCCGCTGCACAGCATATAAATACTGGCTCAATAAAAATTTATTTTTTCAAAAATTTTTGTCTACTCTTTTTTATCAGTAGGCAGTTCATTTAATAATGACAAGTTCATTTAATAATGACAAGTTCATTTAATAATGA
>CAZMOX010000017.1:6237-31698 GCA_964567895.1 uncultured Spirochaetales bacterium
AGTTCATTTAATAATGACAAGTTCATTTAATAATGACAAGTTCATTTAATAATGAACCGTTCACTGTAGCAGTGAACTTATTTCGAGTATTGTTATATTTTACGATTTTTCTTCTAATTCTGCACAAATACAGCAATCCTCTTATATAAATGCATGGATTCACTTATGATGAATAAAAACAACTGCCGACATTCAATCCCGAACAAAATCCGGGAATCTGTACTTTATTACCGGAACAAGTTACACTGAAATAGAATTTGATTCTTTCTTGTTTCAAAAGGCAATGGCAATTGCCTCACTATACTCTAATGGAAAAAATCTAAGGTTTCATAATGATAAAAACAGATAAATGGTTCCGACTGGACACATCCGGAAATTTATACCCTGCAGTTGAGAGTCTTAATTATCCAGCTATATTCAAATTCGGTGTTACCCTAAAGAGTGAAATTAAAGAGGCTCAACTGCAAAAAGCTCTTAATAAAATAATCAAACGATTCCCAACTTTTAATGTAAAACTTAAACGCGGCATGTTCTGGTACTATCTTGAACCAAACCCTAAACCACCAATACTTAAACCAGATATCGGTTACCCCTGCAGAAGAATTAATTTTAAAAAAAATAATGATTTCCTCCTCCGGTTTCTCTATAAGAACAAGACCATATCGATGGAAGTATTTCATGCACTTACCGATGGCTTTGGAGCTATGGCTTTTTTAAAAACCCTTGTCGCAGAGTATCTGAAGTTATCAGGAGTCTCTATCCCTCCTGAATTGGGAATTATGGACTGTTCTGTACTGCCAAACCCTGAAGAGTCTGAAAACTCCTTTTTACGCTATTATAAAGGGAAACTTAAACGCCAAATAAAAGAACCGCCGGTATTTCATATATCTGGAACCAGATTACCGCAAAGTGTGTATAAAGCTATTACAGGAAAAATTCCAGTAAGCAAGCTGCTGGAAAAATCCCGAGAACAGAGTGTCTCAATTACAGAATATCTTACCGCTGTTGTTGTCTATTCGCTCTATCAACTTCAGGAAAAACAATCCAGGTTACTGAAAAGAAAAGCAATTCGCCTCTCTGTACCAGTAAATCTGAGAAGTTACTATCCTTCGAAAACCTTAAGGAATTTCTCACTCTTTATTAAACCGGGGATCAATCCCGACCTTGGTGAATATACTTTTGAGGAAGTACTCCGTCAGATTCATCATGCTACCCGTTATGAATTAAGCGAAAAATATCTTTCTGCAGCAGTGAGTGCAAATGTTTCTTTGGAAAAAAATCCTGTAATCAGAGCAGTCCCTCTTTTTATAAAGAATATTATGATTAATTTTGTTTTTAGTACTTTTGGAGAAAATAAGCTGTCCGGTACATTGTCAAACATGGGCCAATTCGAAGTCCCGGAAAGTATGAAAGAACATGTTACGAGATTTCATATCCTGGTTGGTGCAAACAAGATAAATCCGGTAAACTGTTCAGTAGTCAGTTTCGATGAGGATCTGTACCTGACTTTCGGCAGGACTATCCAGGAAACCGATCTGGAACATGCAGTATTCACCCACTTCATTAAAGCTGGTATTCCCGTTACAATCGATACTGAGACATAGAGCTAAACAGGAGCTAAATATGAAAAAGAAAATATTATTAATAGATTATGAAAACATACAGCAGATTGATCTCTCTGTAATTGAAGATATTGATATTCAGGTTAAAATTTTTATTGGAAAATCTCAGAACAAAATACCCTTTGCCCTTGTTGCCGATGCTCAGAGGTTTGGAACAAATTTTGAATGGATTAAAATTGACGGAAACGGCAGTAATGCCCTGGATTTTCACATAGCCTACTATCTGGGATTCCTTACGAGAATTGATCAAAAGAGCGAATATATTATTCTCTCAAAAGACAAGGGTTTTGATCCGATAGTCCGGTATGTAGAGAAGAAAAAAATTAGCTGCAAGAGAATTAACAGTATTGTTGAGATACTGGGAACACAAAAACAACCATCAATTAACCCGACTCACATGACTAAAGTACTGGATAACCTGAAAAAAATTGATAGAGCAAAGAGGCCCAGAAAACGAATTACACTTCATAAACACGTAGTATCGCTTGCAAAGGGTTTGATGACTGAAAAAGAGGTTACAGAAGTTATAGATGAACTCTTTATTTCCGGACTTATTAGTGAAGAAAATAATCGCCTAAAATATAACCTCGATTAAAAACGGAATCACAATATGAAACTAGATTATATACACTTTATAAAAGAACGAATATCTCACCGGAGTTATATAAAAGCCCCACTGTCGAATGAACATCGTAAAATTGTAGAATCATTTATTAATGAGCAGACTGAGAATCCATATAATATCCCGATACGTTTCAACCTGATTGATATAAAGGATAACCAACCTGTTAAGCTTGGGACGTATGGGGTTATAAAGGGAGCTCAAACTTTTCTGGCAGGTTCAGTTGTATCAGATGGAGATGACGATGCCTTGGTTGCCTTTGGTTACTCATTTGAAAAAGTAGTTATTTTTGCTCAAAGTGTTGGGTTGGGCACATGCTGGTTGGGAGGAACTTTTCCAAGGGGGAATTTTGCTAAAGCGGTTCATCTGAAAGAGTATGAAATAATTCCCTGTATCTCCCCTATTGGAATTCCTCATGAAAAACGGACGCTTCTTGAACTGGCAATGAGAACAGCCGCACGATCAGCAAAACGTAAATCCTGGAATGAAATCTTTTACCTCAACAATTTTGACACTCCCCTTACAAAAGAACAAGCCGGAGATTTTGCAGAAGCTCTAAATATGGTCCAAATTGCTCCTTCAGCATCAAACAAGCAGCCCTGGAGAATCGTTTATGATTCTCAACATGCCTGTTTTCATTTCTACCTGCATACGCTGAATGGGTATGTGGGAAACAAGCTGGGTTTTAAGATCCAGAACATTGATATCGGAATAGCTATGTATCATTTTGAAGCTGTTGCTGCTCAACTTGGGTTTCAGGGTGTATGGAATGTGAAGGATCCGGAAATATTCATACCGCACTATCACGATGGTGCAAACTCCTATATAAACACCTGGACTTTGATAGAGAGTTAGGGATGATATCTGTTGCAATATTAGGAGCTGGTCCGGCAGGTTTAACCGCTGCAATTTCCGCAGCTGAAACAGCCCGAAACCAGGGAATCCATTCTTCTATAGTTGTTTTTGAAAAAAATCCTGATCCCGGCAGAAAACTGCTGATAACTGGTTCGGGACAATGCAATCTCACAAACAACAGTAATGAGACCATAGAAGGTGGTAGTGGAAAAGATACTTTCCAAAATCTGGAAAAATTTCTTTCCCATTACGGAAGCAAATTGCAAGCCAGGTTTCTTAAGACCTCTTTCTATTCATTTACCAATCGGGATGCTATTAACTTTTTTCAGAATCTTGGTGTTCCAATTACCGTAAGAAATGATGGGAAAGTTTTTCCCGCCTCATTCCGGGCTGCTGATATACTCGGTGCACTTCTCCATAGATGTTCAGAAATGGGAGTTAAAATCTCCTGCTCCTCTCCCGTATCCCGTATTGAAAAGCATGCCAATGGTTTTGCCATTCACATGAGAGAGTCAGAAATAAAGTTTTTCCAAAAAATCATTATCGCTGTTGGCGGGTATACTTATCCTGCCACCGGTTCAACGGGAGATGGATATCTCTTTGCAAAATACCTCGGACATACCATAGTGTTACCCAAACCAGCTTTATCGGGGGTTACCGTCTCGCATCACAAACTATCTTCATTATCAGGTATTTCGTTTGAAAACATAGATATGACTCTCTGGAGAACCGGAAAAAAAATATTGTCGATTTCAGGAGATATGCTCATTACCCATACAGGATTTTCCGGACCAGCAGTAGTAAACAATTCCCGTGAAATACATATTGGTGATGAACTGGTATTTGATTTTTCACGCCAAGACGAAAGCTTCTTAAAAAAACTCCAGAAAGAGACTCAGCAGAGTGGAAATTCACAAATTTCCACGATTGTCCAGAAATGTGGAATACCCAAAAGATTATCCGACAAAATCCTGGAAATTCATCATATTGACGGTCGAAAAAAATGTGCTGAAATTACTAAAAAGGATTTACGTACAATCAATGAAGCTTGTACATCCTGGAAACATACTGCAGCTTCCGCAGGAAAAGTAACTAACGCTATGGTTACTGCAGGGGGGGTATCAATAAAAGAGGTACACTCCAGAACTATGCAGTCCAGAATTACACCCGGCCTCTTTTTCGCTGGTGAAGTGTTGGATATCGATGGTGAAACCGGTGGGTATAATCTGCAGGCTGCATTCTCTACAGGTATGCTGGCAGGGAAAAGCGCAGTTGTTTAAACTTTATATATACACAAATTTATTTGTACTCTTTATTCTTCTGTATGACGAATATATTGATTCCATCAGTTATGATAATTCCAGGTTTTTCCATCGGATATATTATTCAAAGGTTGTTCTTTCGAAGATTTATGCAGACATGGTTTTCAGTCTTCACCCCTGTTCGATAATTGAATCTAAAATAGTGCTTGACTCGTACAAGCACTGGATCAAAAAAAGCGATTGTCCTTCTTAACTATCGCCATCAGTCGGTTTTGAGATTGAGTGATATGGTGCTGCATATGCCTTGCTGCCATAGCACTGTCATGCTGCGCCATACTCTCAACAATGGAACTATGTTCTTTTATTGTATCTTCTTCTATAGATTTATTTGATTGATCCTGGAAAAGCCAACGACGAACAAGCAGAATCTGCTCACTAATGGTCCTGAGCATTGCTTGAAGATGGGTGTTATTCGAAGCGTGATGAATCAATTGATGAAACTCTATATCAAGATCTATCAGTTGTTTCTGGGTACAATGAAGGTTATAGTTATTGTTCAACTGAACAATTTTCTTCAATTCAGATGGAGAGATCTTGACCGCAGCCTGGGAGGCAGCCAAGACTTCCAGGACTTCTCGTACTGAGTATAGCTCAATAATTTCTTCCT
Source organism: uncultured Spirochaetales bacterium (assembly GCA_964567895.1). GTDB lineage: Bacteria > Spirochaetota > Spirochaetia > JABMQR01 > JABMQR01 > JABMQR01. The sequence continues at coordinate 11,266 of CAZMOX010000017.1, forward strand.
TAGTCAATTTAGTGACCCGGTAGACAATACCATTATAGGAGACCAGCCCTTGACTAGCGAGATCCTTCAAGGCTTCTCGTATTGGTGTTCTACTGATATGATATTTTTCTGCTAAGTCATCTACGATCAACCGCGCCTCTGGCTCGACTTCCAAAGATAGAATTGAATCCTTTAAAAACTGAGCAGCCTGTTCACTTAAACTGTTACGTTTTACAATATTTTTTGGCATGTCTTTCCCTTCTCATATCAGTTTTTCCAGGTTTTAACAGCAATCTTGCTTGAGGCACCAGAAATAAAAAACATTCAAATTACATTTCTTCTTTTCTTTTTCCAAAATATGATCTCAATAGTATATTCATCAAGGATAAGCATACAACAATTACTATATTCCATATTAATACCTAGAATATGGTAAACAACTCAAGCAGTCAAGTGTTAGAATGCTGATTTCTTCAAATGAACGATTTAAAAATGGTATCACCTACTGCATAAATAAAAATAAAACTTTATATAATAAGTATTTATAAATTTTTAATATTTTTGCATTCTATTATATACCGTATACAGGACTCAATACAGGTGTTGCTTCTAGCATTAATTCACAATTATTCACCTACTTTATTTTGTTGACACTGTTTTTACTATGTGTTACCGTATACGAAATACGAAACTTTGAGTAGGAATTCTATTGTTGGAGGAGAAGTATGAAGACGGGCGGATTACTTGAACATAAGGTTGCCATAGTTACTGGTGCAGCTATGGGAATCGGAAGATCGGTGGCAATAAAACTTGCTGAAGCAGGTGCTCAGGTTGCTCTTGTTGATATTGATAGTGAAGCTCTTTTGAAGACCGAATCAGAAATTTCTTTACGAGGAGGCTCCGTATTACCAATACAGGCAAATCTCAGCAATACTGAAGACATTACGCAGACAGTTGATCGTACTGTACAGGAATTTGGGAAATTGGACATTTTGGTTAATGTTGCTGCAGTGATGAAAAGTATTCCTTTTCTTGATATATCGTTGGAAGAGTGGAATAAAGTTATTAATGTTAATTTACGGGGAACTTTCTTTTTCATGCAAGCTGCAGCAGCACAAATGATCTCACAAATTCCACCGAATGTGAAAGGCTGTGACCGATCAGAATACAGTTACGGAAAGATTGTTAATTTCTCATCGATATCCGGGAGAAGAGGACGGGCGGTGCAAGCTCATTATGCTGCAACAAAAGCAGGTATCATCAGCCTGACCCAGTCAGCAGCACTAGCTTTTTCCCAGTACAATATCAATGTGAATGCAATTGCTCCAAGTGTGGTGATGACCCCTATGTGGGACAAAAATAATCAGGATAAAAGCAAAATATTCGGAGTTGCTGCAGACAAAGCAAGCCAGGAATTTATCGAGCGAATCCCACTGAAAAGACCGGGTACTGGTTTGGATATGGCTGAAGCAGTACTGTTTTTCTGTAGCCCGCATGCTGATTATATTACTGGTCAAACACTAAATGTGGATGGCGGATTCGAGATGAATTGATCTTATAAGCAGTTTTTATGAATAAATAATAGATTTTATGCACTACCTGCAAAGTTTTGAGGATTATATGAAAGATATGAATTATGTACAGAGCAAAAGGCATTACCGCTGATGGTGCAGTTGTGGGTGAACCCACAGGCTTAGATATTGTGATCGCCCATAAAGGAGTTTACCGATTTTAACTGAATACCCCGGGAAAATCCGTTCAGAGCTCAAAACCGCAGAACGAAAGGTACTGTTATACCATGATTTGTGAAAGATATCCGAGAGATGTACGCAAATCCTTTTCAAGTGAAGTATGGATATTTGCTTCAAGTACTACAAGACCCTGATATCGAGCATGTTTGAGGCATGCAGTTATTTCTGCAAAATCAAGGTCTCCCAACCCAGGAAACAGCCGATTATTGTCCGAGTAGTGAATTGATATGCAATCAGTTATATGCTGGGATAGTACTTGTATCATATCAGATTCCTCAATTGCCATATGATACGTATCAAGCAACATACCTATGGTATGTGCAGAATCAGAATATGGCGCAATCAGGGATTGTGTACCCTCTGCAGTATTAGCTATTGACGTCAAGCTGTTATTAGTAGCCTCAACAAGAAGCGGCACTCCCTTCTTTTGCGCATAGAGAGCAAGTAAATCAAGTGATGCGCAAAAACATGATCTTGCTGGACCTTTATCCTGCGTCGGAGAACCCTGTATGAGACCGAGAATAATCCCGGTATCCATTTCAGCAGAAAAATCAATGAACTGTTTACAATATTCCACTGAACGATACCTATTTGTGATATCTGAATCAGAAAGATTGAGCCTATATAGTTTCGCCGAATATCCAGGCGCAAACATTGTCATCGCTAACCCATACTGCAGAAGATACCGCTTAAGAAAATCCGGGTCTACTGAACCAGCTACATTCCCGGGACATCAATGCTAAACTCTGAAGCCAAGTCATCAAATCCTTTGACAATAACATCATCCAGTGTCACACCCTGTTCAACCTGATTCTCCCAATTACACATCTCAAAGTAACCAGGAATAAATACCCCATTACCACCTGGCAGAGGCTTTGAATTACGACACATATCGGTAAAAAAGCTTGTCTCACGTAAGAATGCATCAAGCCCGGCAAAATGCTCAGGATTTATGATTTGGATGTAGACGCCTCCTCCCCATTGAGTTGGATGGTCTGCACGTCCAAAACCGCCTAAAGCAGATGTAAGCACTTCAATAAGTATACCCAAGGCAAATCCTTTATACCCTAAATCCTGCCCGCCTAAAGGAAGTATGCTTCCAGGAGGAGTAGCAAAAAAATGTTTTGGATTATTGGTAGCTTCACCTTTGTTGTTAAGCAGCCATGGGTGGGGAAGCAGCTTATCTTCCTCCAGATACTTGGCTACCACCCCGTTTGCAGTTGAAGATACGCTCATATCGATAAGGATTGGGTCTCCTTTTGTAGGGATGCCAGCAGCAATTGGGTTTGGTGAATAACGTGGTTCATAGCTGCCAAAGGGAGCAACTGAAGCATGGTTCGGATCAGATGAGAGAATGATTCCCACCAATCCCTTGTCAGTAATACGCTTCAGGTAGGCTCCGAGACAGGCTATATGATGGCTACGCTTTATTACAGCGGTAACCGTAGGATGTTTTTTGCTGCGTGAATAGCACATGTCCAAGGCATAATTGACCAACCAGGGACCCGGAAGGTATTTTCCATCAAATAGCAAGCCTGACTCTGTGTCAGAGACAAGGTCCGGTTCCCCGGATATCAGCATATTTCCTGCCTGAATCTCTTTGATATAATGGGGTAAGAGTTTCATCCCGTGGGTATAGTGACCAAGCAGATCTCCTTCGACTAGAATATTGGAAATGATGGAAGCCCTTTCATCTGAAAGACCTGCTTTAATAAGTACTTGTGTCCCAAATCGTATAAGTTCTTTCACCCTATATTTATTTGACATGATATCCTCCCTTTCTCTTCTTGTATTACGATCTCTTTTCTTTTACTTCCGGCTGTACACTTCAAGCATTGCCTCAAGTCCCGATTGAATATCAACTCCAACTCCGAGGCTCTTACAAATATTCAAGAATCCGGCAATTGTGGGAATCAGATAGTTTTTATCAGCGGTAACGCCCATATGCCCGATACGAATAACTGATGTGCCAATATTACCCGGAGTTCCGGTAATGAGTGTATTATATTCTTCTTTCATTTTAGCGATGATCTGCTTGTCGTCCAGTCCTTCCGGTACGATAATGGTTGTGACCGTATTACTGGCAAACTCATCATTAACAAAAAGCTTCAACCCACTTGCACGGATTCCACTGCGCACGGCTTCTTTATTGAGAATATGTCGAGCAAATCGGTTCTCCAGTCCCTCTGTTAAAATCAGGTCTAATGAAGCTTCAAGACCTGCATAGAGGGCTGTGGGAGCAGTTACTGGTCCATGACCGTGCCAGTCACTCCACTTCTCGCAATAATCGCGGATATTGCTCAAATTCAAGAACCATCCGCGTATAGGTTGCTTTCGATTGTCGATTGCTTCCCAGGCCTTTGGCGATAGAGTTATCATACCAAGTCCCGGTGAAGACTGCAGGCACTTCTGTGCACCTGTCAGGCAGTAATCGAGTTCCCACTCATCGGTTCGAATATCTACACCGCCCATAGAAGAAACAGTATCACAAATAAGTAATACATCGTATTCGCGACAAACGGCGGCAATCTCAGCGACAGGATTCATAACTGCAGTTGAACTTTCATTGTGCACCAGTGTCATCGCCTTGATGTTTGGATGAGCCTTTAATAGTCGCCTTACGTCTTCGGGATCTACCGCTTTTCCAAATTCTACGTTTAGGGGAATCACTCGAGCCCCATTATATTTAGCAATTTCCGCAAATCGCATTCCAAACATACCAGTAAGCTCAACAAGAACCTCTGTATCCTGCTCAATGATACTGTTCACTGAAGCTTCCATTGCTGCACTGGCAGATCCCGGGATAATATACATGTCATTCTTTGTCTGGAAAACCAGCTGGAGTTTCTTTAAAATCCGAGCATTCATGTTCCCCCAATCCTCTCCATAATGCACTATCATAGGCTGAGCCATAGCTAATTGAGTTGCATTATCCATCTCACTCGGTCCAGGTATCATAAGTCTATAGTGTTTTTCAAACATATTCATCCTCCAATTATGTCATATATTACTGTGAACCCGTCCTACGGGTTTTCCATGATTATAGTATATCGTACTTCGTATACGTTATTTATATAGTCTCATCAGTTCTACTGCCTGTCAATTAAGATCCAATATTCTGTGTAAACATGAGCAGCACAGCTCACCTATCACACTCCTATGAGTTATACACCTCCGGATTCCAAAGATCGTCAGCGCATTCATTTAAGAACTGCTCAATCTTTTCATCTAAGCACTTCTGGAAGAGTTGGTTTTGTGTATAGAACATGGAACGGAAAAGAAATGTCCCATCACTATCCTGCTTCCCAACTGTAGCAAAATTATATTCCCGGAAAAAGAGATGGCTTGCAGACGGATTTTTCAGGTCATCCTGCGTCAGTTGCTGTAAGCTTTCTTTTGCAATGGAAGATCCTAATTTTGCACTCTCCTTCGCATAAGCTAACGAATCCTCCCACCAGATACGGAATGCGTCAGGATTGAGTTCTTCCAATGTTTCGGCGTAAAGTATTTGCAGGTAAGGGGATACTTTAAAATGGATACGCCCCTGTGAAGCCCGTCCAAATATTCTTCTTGTTTCCCGGCTCAGGTCATCTCCGGAGTGACAATCAAGCATAATTCCATGATCAGTTGCGAGCTGAACCTGTTGTGAAACCCGTTGCTCGAGTTCGGGCAATCCACCTGGAGCTCGGTAATCTACACCTTTTTCCACTCCAAAATTTGGGGCAATGTGGGTAATTCCGATTCCTCTGCGTTGAATCTCATTAATCAGGAACTGAAGTTCTTCAGTAGAGGTTATCGCCTTGAACACAGAAAAGTCTGCAGGGGTTTCATCAATACTCAATTCCAGATCAAATATTTGTCCCTGCTTGATATCCTTCAGATAGGCATCAAGTTCTTCCATAGCTTCCAGCGCATGCCAGTACTTGCAGAGAAACCGGGCAAGCATCTCATCGCCTATAGAATTTAATCCGTACGAATTCGATGAAAACTTTTTCTTATGGTAATCAACAACATCCTTCCTGAAGGATACTGATGGAATAGAGTGTTCAACCAACTGATACACATCGGCTGAGGAGAATGACGTAAGTGCTTGATAAGCCAGGATATCTGAAACATCAATCGTATAGAACGTATAAAAACGCGCAGCATCGATATATTGTTTCGTTCGTTTAGTCCCTTCAGATCCGCGTTTCACCTGAAGATGGTCTGCGTCTGCCCCATATAAGATATGATGAGGTTGCTTAAGCGCACTCACTACCCCTGCAGTCCACAATCCCTCAAAGGTACTTCCGGTATGTCCTTCAATAATCTTTCCAAAACTGTAGAGGTGGTTTTCCTTTGCCGGCTCACCTTTAAGCAAGGCTTCAAGTCTATGGAGCTCCCGGACAGAGTTCTGAATTGCATTTGCTGCATATCCCTTTTTAGCCATAGATTTCCAGATTCCCGGCCATAACGTAATTGAGTGTCGGTCCCCGATACCAAGCCGGGGGATAGATCCGAGGGGTTTTGGCCCTTTCTCAGGGCACAACAGAGAAACATACTGGTTGATTGTATCAGCGGTAGCAGCAAATGCGCAAACACAGCTATTATCTTTCCGTTTTTGTGAAAAGAAAGGTATTCCGAGGGGTTGTTGGTCGCATGTTCCTATGGACAGAAAGAAATTTTGCCCATCATCGGTTTCACAGAGATACCAATCATTTTTCTCCTTTCCGACATGTGAAGAAATATATGCCTTTACGCGATTTGAAATAGAGCCATTCGCCGCTGCGATATGTTCCGGGGTGAAGGAATCCAGAGAACATTCAGTCAGAATGCTCTGAAGGGAACGTTCATCCCACGTAATTGTATCAAGTATTGCCGGGTTTTGTTTTGGATCAATGCGTAGAGCATTAAATGTATATTGTGCCATAGGGGTCTCCTTTTATAAGTATTTGTTTTCTATTTTGAAACTATTATTTTTCATCTGCCACAACTTCAGAAACAATTTGCCGCAACTTCCTGTACTCTTCGATAAACTGTGTTACTGTTTGGTTGATAGGGGGCCATTGAATCACCGCCTCTTCATCTTCCGGGGAGAGAGATAACACTCTCTGTGGTTTAAAGGATTCACAATCCCCATCAACCCACCATGCCTGACGAAACAGCTCACTGTCTGCCAATTCCCGCAGTACTGATTCAGGTGTTTCGTTTGTTACTGAATCTATGGGGTCATCCCTCTTAATAGCATCGTATGCCCTTCGTACATTTGGAAAAATGGTAATGACTTGAGTACCCAAAATTTCAGAAATATCAGGGATATCAGATCCATATATCCGTAATGATGCGTTGAGCACCTTCACTCTTTGTCTATCAAGACCAAGCCCTCCCTCACTTTCTGGAGCATAATATTTCATATAAATATGGCGGGTTACTTCCACGCCAGCTAATCGGGAAGGAATTGAATCCTCTTTGTTATGCAGCAGCTTTAACTCATCTCTTACCGGAAATGCCAGGCGTCCATTCATGACTACAACATAGCTGGTTAAGGCTTTGCTCTTTTTTAAGGCCTTACCGAAAGCCATTGCTTGAAAAGTGGAGAAATGCAACGTTATCGTGAGGGAATACCCTAACGAACCAAGTTCTTCAGCCGCAACCACTCCTGCTGACGTTCCTGGCAGTTTGAAGGATACATTCGGCACTCCGCCCAAACGTTTCTCAAGCATACCATAAACAAATTGTGCTTCCTTCACCATCTCTTCGGCATTATTGTGTGCTTCCGGATTTACCTGGAAACATACATACCCCTCTTTTCCCTGGGACAGTAAAAACCAATCCCGCAGCAGTCGACAACCCTTTTCTACAATCAGGAGGGCTGCTACCGAGCAAGCACGGGGAATATTTGATCGAAGATCATCCTCGTCAGCTAGTACCTGTGATAACTGTTTAATCCAATAGGCCCTGTCCAAATCCCATATCATCTTGATTAACGGAGGATTTGTTGTCTGGAAAGAGTATCCCAGCCACATTGTATACTGCAAGAATTCTCCATAATCATTTCCGAATATTGTTCTTTCAGATTCCCTGAAATGTTTCACGGAATATCGATAGAAATTTGATGCATGTATCTTTGCCAAAACCTTTCTAACATAGTCAGAGGGGCTCTTTCCAACAAAAAGGGAGGCTTCTTTTTCTGCATCGGATGTAGAGAGCCCCTCGGCTATGAACTGATTGGTACTTACTGCACGATTCTTTGAGCATACTGTATCAGCTACATTCTTATGAACAGATTCAAGTTCAACTATAAGATCAAAGAGTTTTTCAGAAACCTTTATCGTCTCGTCCTTCCCAATTGTTTCATGCAGCTTTAGGTTAGCCAGAAAACTTTGTGTTCCGATAGCCAGCAACACAAGGAATTCAAGCATGTTTTGCTGTACTTTAGTTGATGCTGTGTTGCAGGCATGACGAATCTTGACCAGTAAAGCATGAAATTGCTCTCTCCATGGTTTCGCTCTCATATAAAACAGGTAATGGTGAGCAGCTACAGTAACATCACCATGGGTTATCAAACTAATTATGTCTTCTGCAGTTCGAAGGTTATTCTTCTCGTACTCTTTACGAATGAACAATTGTTGATCCATTACTCAAGTCTCCTCGCTTATTTCAATATAATATTATGCATACTGCATACTGTATACGATAAACTATATTTATTGGTTTTGTAAAGGGTTTTTTTTAACTTCTGCAGTATATCACCCAAACATTAGTACTACAATTCAAAAAGTCATACATAAGTACCAACTCATTGTAAAATGGATTGTAGATATCAGGAATATAACTCCATCGGAAAATTTGCTGCTTTGATAGAATATATGTCGGAAATAGAAGTAAATCATGGAATATTTATGAATTAGATAATTTTCTCGGCGAAAGTGTAGGGTAAAAAACTACATAAAAAAAAATCTCGCGATCCCCTGATTGATGCATAATGCATAAAGATGCGTCCTTGCCCAAACATCAAAACATATAATTTATCAGATTTTTGTTGACAAGTGAAAAAAATGGTTTATAATTAGCTTTATACCGTATACCGTATATTCTAAGGAGGATATTTATGGAAAACATCGAAAAGAAAATGTTATTCTCAGTTTTGGTTGTACTTTTTTTTCTTTCTGCTTTTTTTGTAATAGCAGAAGGACAAGAAGAAGAATCAGAAGACGTATTTCCTAGTGAACCAATTCATTTTGTTGTCCCAGCAGGTGCAGGGGGAGGAACGGACACCCACGCTAGGCTTATAGCTCATAAGATGGAAGAGTATCTTTCTGTTCCTGTAATTATTGAAAACGTTTCAGGTGGCGGTACAGCTGTCGGTTCCCGGAAAGTGATTGAATCAGAACCAGATGGGTATACGATATTGTTAAATATAGTAAATATATTTACTAATAAGGCTCTGGGGAATACGGAATTTGATGGATTTGATTTTGAACCCATTGCAGAAGTAGGTGCTTTTTACCTTTGCGAAGTTACAGGAGGAGATTCTGAATATACTGATTTCAGACAAATAATGGAGAGTATACGTGAAGAACCTGGTTCAGTAAAGATAGCAACACGAATTGGAGCAATTACACATTTTACGAGTCTTGGAGTACAGCGTGAAGTTGGTGGAGAGTTCCATATGGTCCATATAGGCGATGCTGCTACACGGATCACAAATATCTTAGGTGGGCATGTTGATTTGGGAATTTTTGGTACTAATGAAGCTGTTGAATATCACCATTCCGGAATGATGCGTATACTGACTGTATATTCTCCCGAACGTATTGTTAGTTTGGAAGATGTGCCGACTGCTCATGAGTTAGGTTTGGATTATGAACAAGGAGTAGGGTTCTGGATTTTTGCACCCCCCAATACACCTGAAAACAGGATAAAAATACTTGCAGATACGTTTGAGAAGGTTATGAATGACCCTGAAATAATAGAGAAGCTTAAAAGTCAAACTTTAGTTCCGACTTTCAAAAGGGGAGAAGAATTTATAACAACCTTGCAAAAGCAGAGTGAGCTAATATATTCAATTGCGGAAGAATATGACTTGTAAGAATTTAAGAATTTATGAGTAACTTCAAAAAGTAATAGCAACTGAGTTGTCAAACTGGAATCGTCAAACTAAAGATTGCACACTGAGAATTGATAGGAGCGGATACTTTAATATATTGTATCCGCTCCATTAAAAAATAATATTAACAGTCTGACAACAATAACATGTAATATGAGTTTGAAAGTTTTTATCATCATTTTTCTGGGGGTTGTCATGGGAAACAAAAATAAATTATTTCATGTTGATATATTATTGTCAGTGTTTTTAGTTGCAATCAGTATAATCGTCCTTCTTGGCAGCATGAACTTAAAACCGCCCACATATGATCCTCTGGGGGCTGCTTTTTTTCCACGTTTATTGAGTATAGTGCTGCTTTTACTTTCTATTCCGATCTTTATTCAGGGTCTCAGAAAACTGCTTGCAGAAAGAAATGAAAAAAAAGAAACTACTATGTTCAATCGCAAAAAAGAAAACGATTTACCTGCTGAAAACAGGGATAAAGAACGACCCTTGCTTTCTCTATTAGTTGCAGTTGTATCTTGTATATATGTTTTTGCTTTCCCCTTTATTGGTTTTCGCATAAGTTCCATTATTTTGCTGGTATTGCTAGGTATTTTTATATATCGAAGAGAACGTAAAGGGAAAGTTGTTTCTTTCTCAATAATTTTAATTTCTGTAAGTATATTTTTGAGTTTCTTGTTTTTTTATATTTTTTCAAATTTCTTGAATGTATCTTTTTAAATAGTTGGAAGGGAGAATTAGATAAATGGAATCTTTACTTCAAGCATTTCAGGTACTATTGATGCCCATCCCAATACTTTGGATAACATTAGGGGTTATTATTGGGTGTATAGTTGGTGCAATTCCTGGGTTGTCAGGCTCTATGTTATTAGCGCTCACGTTACCGTTGACATTTTATATGAAAAGTGGTGACGCTGTTAATCTCCTCGTTGCAATGCATATTGGTGCTATGAGTGGAGGCCTGCTCTCAGCCACGTTACTTCGGATTCCAGGTACTGGAGCTGCAATAGTTACTACTTTCGATGGATATCCTCTTGCAAAATCCGGGAAAGCTGGTCGCGCAATAGGAATCGGGATATTTTCGTCTTTCATTGGAGGTTTTATTGCCTGGATTTTTCTTGTAACATTATCTCCTCTCTTATCTAAATTTGCACTCAAGTTTTCAGCATTTGAAATATTTTCCATTGTGCTTCTGGCTTTAGTAATGATAGTTTCTGTGAGTCAAGGCAGTATTCTTCGAGCAGTGATTTCTGGAATCCTTGGATTACTTGTCGGTATCCCCGGAATGGATCCTGTTCTAGGTACAACAAGATTAATTTTCGGTTTTAACAAACTAATTACAGGGTTTAGCATTGTACCTGTTCTTATAGGTCTGTTCGGATTTAGTCAAATATTGAAAGATACTGCAAAAGTTGAAATTCATGTGGAGCAAGCACCATTCTTATTCAAGAATATGTTTCTTAAATTTAGTGAGATAAGAAAACATTTTGTTAATTTTGTACGTTCTTCAGTAATCGGAACATGGATTGGAGTTTTGCCAGGAGTAGGTGCAAATATTGCTTCTTTAGTAGCATATTCATCAGCAAAAAATTATTCTAAGCATCCTGAATTGTTCGGCAAAGGCTCTGAAGAAGGCATTATTGCTTCAGAAACAGCTAACAATGCAAGTATGAACGGTGCCTTAATCCCTATGCTTACCCTTGGAATTCCAGGTAATTTAGCAACTGCAATACTACTTGGAGCTCTTACATTACATGGCTTAAAACCCGGTCCTTTACTTTTTTCTAGTGAACCAGAAGTAGTTTATGGTATTATGGCTACGGCTTTTGTAGGTAATATTATCATGCTGATTGTCATGCTGGGTGGCAGCTTGTTCACTGCTCGTATTATTACGATACCTAAGGCATATCTTCTTCCCATCCTCATTGTTTTCTGCGTTGCAGGCACATATGCATTAAATGGACAAATTTTTGATGTATGGGTGCTGATTATTTTTGGTTTTGTTGGTTTCTTTTTTGATAAAGCTAATATTCCCCTTGGCCCTTTTATTATTGGTCTTATACTAAGTAGTATTGCAGAAGTTAACTTTCGAGTTAGTCTTATGCACTCAGAAGGGTCTTTACTGCCTTTCTTTACAAGACCAATTTCTGCTACTTTTATTTTAGTTTCATTTATAGTATTAGGATGGTCTATATATAAAGAATTAAAAATTCAAAAAAAATCAAATAAAGGTAAATGATATTTAAAAAAATCTATAGGGGATCAAGAATAGATTTTTGCTTTGAGCCTTTAATAATCACCGTATCTTGAAGAACGTAATACTGTATTAGAGTATTCCAAAGAAAGCCGGGAAAATATCAATTTTCTCGGCTTTCACTTGCTATAATGACAGATGGAGAGTTGCACAATGTCTTTTCTTTTATCAGATATCGCTTTCCATATTCCGGATAAGGGTCAGGTCGCCGGTGTATGCTGCATTCAGGATCGGTCCCATATAGGTATCTACCATTTCTGCAGTCAAAGCTACAGGCATATTCTGCAGCTTCATCTTCAGCTGTGGATTCTTTGCTGCAGAAAGCGCTCGTTCAATATGAGCTGTGGAGAAATTGGGCAGTTCCTGCAGAGATAAGGGTAATCCCACTGATGTATTGAATGCAATCATACCTTGGGCAACTACCAGACCAAGCTCCCTCCCTGACAGAATATCAATATTCTCCTCAATGAAGCCGTGACGCCTAAAAATATTGCCAATAACCTTCAGCTGCTTTTCAATTTTCGGGGCAAAAAAGACTGCATAGTAGGGGTTCATGATTCCACATGCTCGCCCATGGCTTGCGACATCAACCAAACTGAAACTGGTAAGATGTGCCCCATTTGTACCCCCAATCATGATGGCGTATCCGCCAAGATCAGTAGCTAATCCTATTGCTTCTCGTGCTTCCGTATCATTAGGATGTTCAACTGCATGCTTTGTGTATTGAATTACCAATTCGAGTGCTGTAGTTGTTATTTTTTCTACCAGTTCATATTGTTCATCAGGAACCCCATAGAACACCTCAATACAGTGAGCAATCCCATCAATGGCACCATCAACGGTCAGAGAAGTCGGCATGGTTATCGTTACCCCGTAGTCAAATACCGGATTCGTGGGGATGATTGCCTTATCGACAATAAGCTTTTTCTGCCCCTCGACCGGGTCAGTGATATTTGAATATTTAGTCAGATGTGCTCCGGAGCTTGCAGATGTCTGTACTGCAATAATGGGCAACAAAGTCTTACGGGTTTTTTGAAGCGCTTCACTAACTCGTGAGACTCCAAAATATGCCTCAATTTCTGGAGTGTGGTCTTTCCCTAAGGTTGCAAGTACATTTGCGGCCTTTATCGCATCTATACCACTGCCACCACCAACCACGATAATACTATCTGGCTGATAATGAAGGATATAGCTTTCCAGGCGATATACGTCTTCCCTGGGAGCATTTGGTTTCGCACCTTGCACCAAACGGTCCGGGTTCATATGTACCCCTGCTTCCTGCAATGAGGAGATAATTCTCTGATTGATACCATTAAAAAATTCTTCAGACACCACAAGCGTATGTGATCCGTACTGCTTTACAACCTTACCAATCTGTTCAAGAACACCTACCCCATATAGGTAAGAAGAGCCTTTCCATTCTCTCAATATTTTGTTTGCTACTAAACGATAATCCATTTATAATCTCCTGATATTCGAAATAAGGCTACTTAAATTCTGCCATAATTATATATATATGTTAATAGAATGATAATAATACCAAATACGATCATATCAAACTGAAGAGCAGTAACTATGGGAACAACGATTGCAATAACCATCCCATACAGTGGTGCCCTCCGGTGGTTCAGTATCGATAAACTCCATCACGTTCAGCATCCTCAAGTCCGGACAAACCGTTTTGGGAAAAGCGGTCCCTCCATTTGATCACAGTGTTCTGGCGGATACTCATCTCGGCAGCAATGTCTTTGATTGCTACTCCTTCAGCGCATTTTAGTACTATTTTTGCCCGCTCAACCATCCGCCTTTCAGTTTTCTGGCCGTTGACCAGTCATTAAACGATTATGTTCTACTTGATCCATGTATTCATTCATGCTCACTTAATTTTATTAGAAACTCAACAATATCAGTATTAATTATTTGTAATAGTGCTTTGCCCAACTCTTCCGTAGCGGCTTTTGGATAATCAGTCATTCCTTGGATAAGCAGATGATAATTATTTCTTTCAATATAAGTCTGTTGTCTCAGATTGGAAAAAAGGATATCGTTATGTTTTTCTTTATCAATTGAAACTCCATCCAGCTTTGACATATCAACAAGATCTTTACGTATAGCAAGAACAATAGAAGTTTCAAACAGCCCAGCATGTCCAGGAACCCAAGTAGTTAGGTTTCTCATTTTTTTGATAAGAGCAGTATGGGCAATGTTCCAGTAAGTTGTACTAGCAACAATAACATTGGAATTGCTAGTTCCAATATCTCTCGCAGCTTGGCCAATTATTTGTGCGTTGCCTCCATGCCCAGTAATAAATAAAATCTTTAAGAAACCACTATGTATTAGAGATCTTCCAATGTCTTTAAGCATCGCAAGAAGAGTTTCAGACTGAAGTGAAAGAACTCCTTTATAACATAAATGATGAGGTGAATATCCATATTGTATTACAGGTGTCAGAACAACCTCTTTACTGCAAGATTGAACAGCTTTAGCAAGGATATAGTCCAAAATAAGTGAATCAGTATTAACTGGTAAGTGCGGTCCATGTTGTTCTATAGCGCCAATCGGTACAACTGCGATAGTATTTTGATCAATAGTAGAAAAATCATTCCGCGTAAATTCGCCAAAAAAAGCTTTATTCTTCATTCACAATTCCTCCTTTTTCCGTTATGCATTCTTTTTCCTCTTTATAGATTCCCCTTGGGTAATCTCAGGACACTCATTTCCCATTACAACTCCATACAGAGTTGCCCCTAATTCTTTTTTCCCTGATACTTTACTGATACTTTACGTACCTGCAAAAGTTTCTTTCATCCACGACCATGGTTAATTTCTGTCTTCGACCGATTAAAATCTTGGCACCTAATAATCACAAATTCGCCGAATGCCCGCATCACTTGTTGACATATATCCGGAAATTGCTTTTACTAAAAGTTCTGTTTTCTTTTTCTCGAAACCGGGTTCATCCCATAGGTCTTTAAATTCTCCCGGATCATTGACAAGATCATACATTTCCCCCAATTCATAACCTTGATATAAACAAACTTTGTATTGACCGTCATAATACATGAAACCATGAGTTTGGTCGGTCATATCTTTAGCCCCAATTGCCTCGTTATATTCAGAGATCACAAAATCCTTATGCTTTTCCAGTGGAGCTTTTCCTGTCAGAATAGAAAGTAAAGATTTACCCTGCATATAATAAGGAACCTCAATACCACTGGCCTCCAGTAAAGTCGGTGGAATGTCCAAAAGTTCAACCAAACCTGTGCTAACAAGATTTTTCTCACTATAAGCTGGCCAAGATATTATAAGAGGAACATGGGTCAACCCCTCAAAAAAACGGCAACCTTTATAAATCAACCCATGATCCCCCAAGAGCTCACCATGATCGCTGGAGAAAATTATTATGGTATTTTCATATTCTCCAATGTCTTTCAAATATTGTATTAACTGCCCAAACTGCTTATCGATAAGTTCAATCATTCCGTAATAGCAAGCAATTACTAATTGAGGATTATAAGTAGATGGAGGTATTGACCCCATATCACCACGTGAAATAGTTTCTGCTGGTGAAGGAGCTTTCCCATGGTCATATGGTTTGACGGCTATTCTGGTTTGCTGATCGATTTTTGAAAACCTTTTCTGGTGTTCGATATCACTTTCTTTAAAGAGCGGCATCGGCATTTCTGAAGGATTGTATTTTTTCAAATATTCTTCCGGCGGATCAAAAGGAGGATGAGGGTCAAAGGGATTTATTGATAGAAGCCATGGTCCATCTTGTTTTTCTGATAGAAAACGCTTTGCCATTTCGGTGCACCACGTCGTTTGATGCAACTCTTCTGGGACTCCTGCACCCATACTCCCAGATAGATTTCCATATAACTCATAAGGATCAACTCCCTTTTCGTATTTCAGCCAATCAGCATAATCATGATCTTTATCCCAATCTGGATTGGGATGATGACTCCACTTGTAATAACTATATCCGTCTTCTTTGGGGCGCGTTTTTTGAATTTGTTCATTTGATATATGCAATTTCCCTATAAGACCACAATTATATCCATTGTCAGATAATATTTTCGTTACGAGCTTTTCCCATGGTGGGAAATATTCATTCCCATTTCTATGAACGTGAGTACTGGCTGGATATCTTCCTGTTAAAAAGCTCGCCCTGGAAGGTGTGCATATAGTACTTTGGCAATAGGCGTTTTTGAAAACAACCCCTTTTCTACAAAGAGCATCAATATTGGGGGTATTAACATATTTATTCCCTAGGCAGTTTATTGTATCAAATCTTTGTTGATCAGTGCAGTACCATAAAACATTAGGTTGTCTGGTCTTGTTACTCATTCACACCCTCCTTAGAATATACGGTATACGGTATAAGCTATATTATAAACCATTTTTTGCACTTGTCAACAACAATTTAATTCGAGTTTTTTGCAATGTACCCATTTCCGGGTTTTTAAGAGCATGAAATGTGGGGGTCAAGAAAAGTTTTTTTGCTGATTCATTCTGCTCTGAGAACAAAAACGCAAGAATTCTCCACAACCACCCCTGCTTTTTGCTGAATAAGCAGGATTTGAGCTGAGCTATTCCCTTTCTGTTCGTTTTATCCATTCATTTCTATTTTCTAGTGGTTATCCGATTTTTACCAGACTTCTCATGAGTTCGGGCTTCTTTTCCCGTATATGTCCTATTGTCAGGGCAAGCAACTGACTCGAAGTGATTTTTCAATGGTAGTGGCAGTTGTCTGAGGAAACTCATGTGTGATATTGCCGACGTAAGTTTTAATTCTTCCGCCTCATCTGCCAACAAACGCAATTTCCGCAGGAAAAGTAACTAACGCTATGGTTACTGCAGGGGGGGTATCAATAAAAGAGGTACACTCCAGAACTATGCAGTCCAGAATTACACCCGGCCTCTTTTTCGCTGGTGAAGTGTTGGATATCGATGGTGAAACCGGTGGGTATAATCTGCAGGCTGCATTCTCTACAGGTATGCTGGCAGGGAAAAGCGCAGTTGTTTAAACTTTATATATACACAAATTTATTTGTACTCTTTATTCTTCTGTATGACGAATATCTTTGATATAATTACGTATGCAAATACTGGAACTCACAACAAACCAGGAAATCAGCGAATACCTGAATGCACTGGAAAAATCGGGACAAAATATTATTGCTCTAGACCTCGAGGGTGAATTCAACCTGCATTACTATGGTGAGCACTTGTGCCTTGTGCAGATCTTTGATGGAACCAGGGATGTTATAATTGACCCGATTGCACACCCAGGACTGACAATGATGAATGAGCTTTTCACAAAGCGGAATCTCCTCAAAATAATGTATGATGCTTCCAGTGATACAGCGCTGATACAGCACCTTTTCGGTGTAAGAATCACCTCGATCCTCGACCTTCGTCCAGCTGTATCCCTGCTGGAGTATTCCAGCCAAAGCTTGTCCTTTGTTCTAGAAAAAGAGCTCAGTATTGTTCCGGTTAATAAGAAAAAATTTCAGCAGCACAACTGGATGCGTCGCCCGATTCCAGCTGATGCACTCGAGTATGCCATGAATGATGTCCGAATGTTGTTTGCCCTTAAAGAGAGGCTCTTTGAGAAGCTGATTGAGCAGAATCTACTTGATCAGTATATTCTGCAAAACCTGTATGTCCAGAATGGGCAGATAAAAAGCATGCAGAAAGACAAATATAAAAAGGCAAAAGGCTTCAACAGACTTACTGCTGAACAGAAAAAACTTTTCAGCGCCCTATTTAATGCACGTGAAAAAGTTGCAAAGGCAGCCAATATGCCGCCGAATTCAGTATTTCCTAACAAAATGCTTATGGAATTTTGTCAGTCCCGAGATTCCGGAACATACTCAATTAGTTCTGCTGTAGGGAAAAGAATACCCACCAACCTGAAAAACGAGCTTCTGCATAGTTTTACCAATATCTTGCAGGATCACAATCAGAGGTAGGGATGAATAAGAAAGAGACATTTTATGCAAAGTTATCAGAATACTATGATGAAATATTCCCTCTCAGCAAAGGTGCGGAAAAATTTATTCTTCAGGAATTAGCAAACCGGGAACCAACTCGACTTCTTGATATAGGCTGTGGTACGGGAAGTCTTTCAATTGCACTATCCCGCAACTCCCGGATAAAAGCAGTTACTGCCCTCGATCTTGATGACGAAATGATTAGTAAGGCAATGAGGAAAAACGCCCTGTCTGGTAATTCGGTTGATTTCAGGATTTTGAATATGCTCGATATTGAGAGCTCTTTCGGATGCAGCTCATTTAACACAATTCTCTGTTTGGGAAATACTATTGCACACCTTCTTAAAACAGAAGATCTTGAGTTGTTCCTTAAAGCAGCAGCTTGCGTTTTGATTCCGGGAGGAGTACTGATCCTTCAAGGTCTTAATTATAATTACATTTTAGAGGACAACATTGCAGCCCTGCCATTGATAGAGAATGACGGTATTCAGTTTATCCGCAGTTATAACCACTTAAAACAAACCGGTTTACTTGAATTTAAAACTGAAATACGCATTAAGGGGAGTAACCCTGTATCCGGCTGCACGCTGCATAATCCCATTCGACCAGAACTGCTGAAAACACTTATGAAAAAAGCCGGATTCTCAAACCTTCAGTTGTTTGGTGGTTTTGACAGATCTGTTTTATCTTCTAAATCACTTCCTCTGGTTATTACCTGCATAAAGGATTAAAAGAATGCTGTCGTTAAATCTGGTACTGATAATAATTATTTTTGGAGGCTGGCTCTCCGGTCGCTTCTTCAGTTATATACACTTGCCCGCTGTATTAGGCATGGTTTTATTTGGAATTGCATCAGGAACTCTTATGGGAAACAGGATTCCCGGAATTCTCTGGGAGCTTGAACCATTTCTAAAATCATTTGCCCTGATCGCCATCCTGTTAAGAGCAGGACTGGGAATAAGCCGTAAAACTCTGCAGAAAGCCGGTCGAACAACCATCCTCATGGCCTTTATTCCCTGCCTCTTTGAGGGTGCAGTGCTAACACTTGCTATTCATTACTTCTTTGGATTTTCCTGGAGTATCGCCGGACTTACTGCATTTATGCTCTCCGCAGTCTCACTTGCTGTTATTGTTCCTTCGATGCTCGACCTAAAGGATCGGGGGGTAGGCCGTAAAAATGAAGTGCCGACAATCCTCCTGGCGGGAACTTCAGTAGATAATGTCTTTGCCATCACAATTTTTACCATTTTTCTCACGCTTTCGACCGGCGGAGAAACATCCCTCCTGCGTTCCTTACTCTTTATACCCATTTCAATTACTGCAGGAGTGGTTTCCGGAATTCTGTTTGGCGTATTGCTGCTCATTATATTCAAAAAAAACCATAAGAATATGCGTGCAACCGAAAAACTGCTGATTCTGCTTGCCGCAGCAATCCTGTTGGTTCAGGTTGGAGACTGGCTGCAATATGCAGCTTTGATCGGAGTAATGACGCTGGGATTCGTTATCCTTGAGCGATCACCCCCCATAGCGCAGGAGCTTTCTCTTAAGTTGTCAAAAATCTGGATCTTTGCTGAGATCACTCTTTTTGTTTTAATCGGTTTATCAGTAGATCCGGCAATTGCGGCCAGTGCCGGATTGAAAGGAATTGGTGTTATTGCATGTGGCGTTTTCTTTCGAGGACTTGGGGTTCTGGCGGCAACTATTAAATCCGGATTGTCATTCAGGGAAAGAATATTTTGTATAATTGCTTATATCCCAAAAGCGACAGTCCAGGCTGCGCTTGGCAGCGTAGCTCTTGCCTATGGAATTCCTGAGGGTAATACTATTCTTGCTCTGGCTGTTTTGGCCATCCTTATTACCGCTCCATTAGGGTTAATCGGTATCCGCCTGACAGCACACAAGCTCTTGGGCATTGATATAGACTAATGCAAAGAATGTAATGCATACTGAATAATAATGCTCTGCATTCTTTTAAGAATAAGATGTTAACATCTTATCCCAAGGAGTCATAGATGAAAAAACTTTTATTACTGATTCTGGTTATACTATTGGTAACACTTCTGACAGGGTGCCTTCCCGATATTTCTATGGATCAGCAGGAGAGTCAGGCTGGTTTTTTCCTGGGGATCTGGCACGGATGGATTGCACCGGTTTCTCTTATTGCCAGCATATTTAACAAAAATATTACTATCTTTGAGTCCAACAATACCGGTTTCTGGTATGGTTTTGGTTTCTACATGGCGATACTTGGCGGATTCGGGGGACTCAGCCTTGTGAGAAAAAAGAGATCACACAGAAACAAAGACAAAGACTAGCACTCTGTACAACTTAAAGCTTAGGATTCTTACTTGTACGCGGTAG
>CAZMOX010000018.1:0-31139 GCA_964567895.1 uncultured Spirochaetales bacterium
TAATAACCACAACTACCGCAGGAATAGTGAACCAATAGATTGATCTGAACCAGACCAGGTGCAGGGTCAGGGAAAATAAGAGAGCAAACAACATACGTTTTTCGGAATCTCTTGTCCTAAGAATCATCCAGAACAGCATAATAAGGCCAACTCCTGCGGCCAGTATGATCCCGAATACTGCAGTTATCCCATAATCGGTAAATCCATTGAATGTCTGGTAGAGAAAAATGCCGATCGTGGAAGTTGCTCCCACAATGAAATTGTCCGTTATTCCAGCTACCAGGGGCGGTCCTCCGGCTGTAAGCAGGTACATCATGGAAAACTCTTTAAAACTCCCAATTGCTGCCAACACTGCCAAAATTATCAATGGTTCCCGCAGCAAGGGAGCAAATATCCAACGGTTCAGGTTCCAGCGGCTGCATCCATCAAGTGCCGCAGCATCCAGCATGGCCCGGTCTGTTTTTTTCAAGTTGCTGTAAATTACAAGAGTTGGAAACGGCAGTCCCAACCAGATAGAAACCACAATTGAGGCGAAAAAGGCCGCTGTAGGGTCGGAGGTAAGCGGAATAGAGATGCCTGTAATAAAAGAGAGCAGAGATTCTCCTCCATTCCCATAGAGTAAAGCACGCCAAAGAGGTACCGATATAAAAACCGGGATAGCCCAGGAAACCAACAGAGCTCCATACACCGGCCATGCCCGTTTTGCTGATGAGTACATCTTCTCAGCAATCAAATAGGCACATAACAGGGTGCCGAGTACCGATCCGATACCCCAAAGCATTGTGATGTTGATGGTCATCCTCAGGGCACCGTCCTGTAGGACGAAACTATAGCCTTTCAGCCCGATCCATTCGCGGACACCGTAACTATCACTGTAGAATGATGAGAAAAGTGCTTGGAGTAAAGGTACTCCAGTAATGAGCAGCAGTACGATGAGCAGGGGCATGACCATGAGTCGATACCCCCACCTGTTTTTTTTGATGGAACGGTTGTATATCATTCTAATTATTCAAACAAAAGTTCAATCTGAACTATCTGTCTGATTGCTTTAATCCCTTCAGGTACAATATCGGCATTCTGATCCCATACCAGTTTTAACGGCCAATCAGCATCTGAAAGTTCTTCGTCGTTCTGGTACATGGCAATAATCACATCAAGATTCCCGTTTAGCTCCCGTGAATCAAGGGTGATAGAATACCCGTCTACAGCAATAATTTTAACTCTATATCCTGTTTCTGCAGCTTCGGCATCATATGCAGCTATGGAACGGTCTGTCTGCTTATGCGGCGCGAAATCAGGATCATCGGCAAAGGCCAGCAGGGAGAAAAGGGGAATTCCAGAGTAGTTTTCAACTTCTCCGCTCTTTTTGTTGTAATATTCAACATCGGTATTATGTGCAGTACAATTTATCCCTGACTGTATAGTGGCACGATCTACTATTGAGTCCATTTTTCCAATCACTCGCAGACTGAAATCGCGAAGCGCTGTTGCGGTGAAATGGATTTCACTAACCATTTTTGCGGAAGAGTGTCCATCAATATTGGGGATAGGGTTACCCACTTTTACGATTCTGAAATAGCCGGGATCTAAAACCATTTGTTCGCCATTTTCTTCAAATGCAACAACCCAGACGCCTTCAGTAGTATCTTTCAAATCAGAAACAGAATAACTCATCTCATATCCGTCGGTGGCTACTACGGTAACTGATCCGGCATCAGGTAAATCTCCAAAAGATTTCAGTAAATCATACAATCGAACTCCGCCGTACAGAGATTCAAAGTAGGTTCCTGCGGAAGTGGTGTACCCGCCTGATTCTTTAATAAAGTAGGGAGTCAATTTAAGCTCTTCAGTTGAAAAGGTAACATCAGCCCCGCCGCCAACAATGGAAAGAGTTGGTATTACGGTCTCAACTTCGCCCAGGGAGAGTTCCAGACTTGCAATATCCTTAATCCATAGGTCCTTGGTTAATTCAGTACCCACCAGCAGGGGTTTGATATTCTCACCGTTTTGCAGGTAGGCGATAATTATTTGCCGAGGGTCATAATCGGAAGATAAAAACGAAGCTGAATAGCCATCAGATGCTGTTGCTGTGATATCATAGCCGGAATCCCAGGCATTCTGATTGAAAGTGTAAGGGTGTTCCTCTGGTTCCCCGTCGGCTCTTGCCACGACGCGGTCTAACGAAATGCCGGTGTAGGTATACGGTTCTCCTTTAACTTCGACTTCAATGGTCTGTATATGATCCAGCTGCCCACTATCTGTTACTAAATCACCTCCAGATAATGAAGCGGAAGATAGTCCGTCAATCGCAACTGTCCACTCTCCTGGTGGAAGAACGACAGGCTCCGTATCAGGTGTATCCTGTACATCTTTACTGTCAGCAGATTTATCGGCAGCAGCCGGCTCAACGCTTTCTACAGCTGGATTTTCGTCAACTGCAGGTTGGATAGGTGAAACACATCCGGTCAGGATGATACCAGCCATGAATATACAGGTGATAAGCACTAGAAAATTTTTCATAAACTCTCCTTAATTAGTTATTCTCGATAATTGATTGTTAATAATCTCCTGAGCTTTTTTCAGCCCGATATCAACTGGAATTTGCTTGGTAAGCATCAATCTGAGCATTTTCCAGAGGGTGTCCTTTGCAATAATATAAGCCGGTTCAGGAGGGATGATCGCCCCTCTCTCTATACTCTCTTTCAAAACCCATTCTGTATGTTCCGGCAGGGTGGAAAGTTGCCAGACATCATCCCTAGCCGGGTTTTTGTAGTGATCAAAAGGAAATTCTGCCTGCACCTGCTGCGAAATCAGGTATTGAATAAGGCGGCGGGCTCCAATGGGGTTCTTGCTCTTCCTGGGGATAGCAAGACCCTTATAATCAATCATTGGTGCAACATATTGCCCGGTAGCCTGGTTTATGGGGTAAGGAGCAATAGCATAGGGTATTCCCAGTTTTTCAAAAGCGGGAATTGAGTATGAACCAGTGAGGATCATACCGGCAGTTCCCTGAATGAAGCGTGATATCATCCCGTCACGCTCAACAGCGTGCAGGAGATCGGTATCCATTAATGAAATAAGATAGTTAACTGCAGCTATGGTAGCTTGGTCATCGATAACTATTGAGTTGTCCGGTTCCAGTACTGACTGTTTTCCGAAACCCAATTGGAAGGAGAGGAGCCAATAAGCTGAGTATACATTCCATGTAGCCGGAATATTTGGTTCTTCTACTAAGGAAAGGCTATTTTTCAGTGCAGCAAGTGTTCCTTCATTCTCATTCTGAGTGCTTCCATAAATAAAAGGAATAATTTCCGGATTGTAGCAGATTATCTGTACATCACTATAGAGAGGGACTCCGTACTGAGCTCCGCTGTAAAATGATGCAAGCCCCTTTTCCTGCATAACATCGGGAAGTTTCCACCCAATTGGCTGGAGGGCTCTTTCGGACAGTAATTGAGGGAGGTAGTCCGATTTAATCATTACAACATCGGGAATGTTCATATTCCCCCGATTATGTGCCATCAGCTTTGTGGCTGTATTTGGAATAGTTTGTACCGTAATATCTAGAGAGAAACGTTCAGCAAAATCAGCTGCTATGGATTTTAGGGCATCAGTGCCCTCCCAGCTTACCCAAACCTCCAGCGGTTTCAGGGGCAGTAAATCACCTTTAATCTGTATGTCGGTAATCCCCGGGATTTGCCGGTCGTTATAGACGAGAAGACAGCTGTTTTCCTGTGGAATTATGAAGATCTCAAAGAGATCATCTGCACTTCCCGGCTGCAGGATGTCATATTGGATTCCTGAACTGTCAAAAGCTTCAAATGACCAAACATCCAACATGAGCGGGATGAGATTGCCTACCGGTATAGCCTTTGTATTAATCGGGTGGGCGTTGGTAGGTAAGGACATATCCCGATTACTGAACTGTTCCAAGGTACCGTTTACGGTAATATTGAGAAAACCGGTATTATTGGCTCCAGGTAGGGCAGCTGCTCCTGCGATTAATATAAAAAAAACTATTATTATTGAGATTTTATGTAAAGAGAAGGGTTTTCGGGTAGTCGAATTCATGTGTACTTCCTTTCCAAACACGGGAGGCTTAGCCGTTTCCGGCAAAACCCATTGGGTGAGCAGCATATACATCTATCCCATTACAGGGTAGTACGTAGCTGCGGCACCTCGGAAGGTATCCTTATATATTCTTGTTATCAGGAAAAAGGATAGGTGTCAATAAATAATCCATGATTATGTGCGATTATGCAAATTTTTCCTAAATTCTATTCACCACATCCATGGCGATATCCGCCACTTGGTCAGGCGGTCGGGATCGAAGCGTACTGTCGAAATATCCTTCAGAATGAATTCTGTGTTGATATTGTACTTTTTTGTCAATTCTACGGTATATTCCAGATCCTCCCGCACCTCCTGCCAGTCGACCGTATCCATAGCAATGAAGGCCGGGGTAGGCTTGTTTGACATGATGAGACTCTTTCTGATCTTTTCGCTGAACTGTTCTCTGTCGCTCCAGGGGCTGCAGGAGACCTTCATTACATGAGGAATATTTCTTACCATTTCCAGCTTGTCATCCTCGCGTTCACAGCAGCCGTAGTAGATTTTACCGAACTCATTTGCTATCCGGGTAATATAGGGTATTTCAAACTCTTCGAAAATTGACCGGGAGACTGAGGTGAATAGTTGTGCCATCCCGAAGGCCCACCCATTCTTTGTATGGGAACCTTTTCCCTGGTTGGGAGCAGGCAGCAGATCATCATTATAGACATAAGAGCAGTGGCAGGTCTTGGAAATTTCATTGAAAAAGCCGATCTCATTCACCTGTCTTACTCCGGAAAGAACTGATTCTGTCAGACGGTTAAGACAGGCGTGGATCAGTTCAGGGTTGTCATACAGCTCGTAATAGACATCTTCCATACCGATGTACTCCGTCAGGGCATCCCATATGCCTACATGAAACCCGATCCCATGTGATTGAACAACTGGTGCAATTACTTCGAATATATCTTCAGCTTCCTGAAGGCGGCGGGTGCTTGCTGTCTCATCAACCGTGATCACCATGTTCTTTATCTTTTTGACATCGTCCATGGTATGGATAATCCTGTTATAGCGCCTTGATGGAGCTGTATCACCAATATTGTTATCAATCTTGTCGCTATCAAAATCGAGACCGTAATTGGTGTTGCTGAATACTTTAGGGATTATTATGAACGGCTCTACCACCATATCGACAGGAAAGTGATTCCATTTATAGATTGTTTGGCGCAGTTCAAGTTCCACCTGATACCAGTATGGATCTGTGCAGAGGCAGTCAAGTTCTCCACCCTTCTTCAGTTCATTCCAGGGCAGCTGATCTATCACCACCATAGGCCGCTGCATGTTGAAGCAGTTTAGAGCTTTCCAGAGGTTGATTTTATCCTGTTGGATCGACAGCAGGGCTATTCCCATAGAGGTTTGTGCCAATTTTTTTAGCGTATTGATCTGCTGGGATACAATCCGCAATATTTCATACGGCTTTTCAGAAAGCATGCGGGGATGACACCGCACCAATACTTAATTAATTTCCGTATCCTGGAAGCAAAACAACTCTTGAAAACTGAGAAATCCATCATCGAAATAGCCGACTTGTGCGGATTCTCCGATGCGAAGTCATTCGGCAGGTGTTTCAGAAATAAGCAGGGAGTTTTCCCGACGCAATTCAGGGAAATCCGGCAGCAACCTTAAAATAGGTTTTGGGTAAATACTTTTGCGTTGGCTATAGCGTGTTAGAAGTAATACTTGATTTACATAACTGGATGCGTTATATTTAACGCATGAGAAAAGCAAGTATAGCAGAAGCACAACATAATCTTAATTCGGTATTAAAGTTTGTAGAACATGGTGAAGAGGTTCTTTTAACCCGAAGAAATAAGGTCGTCGCAAGAATTGTTCCTATTAATTCTGAAAATACTGGGGAATGGCCTTTATTCAGCGAAAGAGCAAAAAAGATATTCGGCAAAATAAAAGGGAAATCTCCCGGACAAATTATTCTGGAAGATAGAGAAGAACGGTTTTGAAATTATATATAGATACGAGTGTTCTTGTAAAATTATATTACCCTGAGCCCTTGAGTAGAAGAGCAGAAGAGTTGCTGAAAAATCTAAAACAACCTCTTCTATTTACTCCTTTTCACGAACTTGAAATAACAAATACTTTTGCCTTAAAAGTATTTCGCAATGAAATTTCCAAAGAAATATTCAACACCATACTGGAAATTTTTAAAGAAGATAAAATTTCAGGTACTTTGAAAGTGGTTAACCCTGACTGGGCAGAAGTTTTTCTTGAAGCACTTAAGATCTCTAAACTTTATAGCCTCCAGATTGGTGCACGTTCACTGGATATCATCCATGTTGCTGCAGCCGGCATGCTAAACTGTGATACTTTTCTCACAAACGACCGGAGGCAAGCCTTTGCAGCCGAGAAAATCGGACTCAAATCTATTGATCTCCAGTACGAATTATCATAATCTCAATAGATTTTTTCACTTTCGCAATTAGTTGCGGTGCCAGGAAGTGCGGCTGGGCATAGGTTATACAGTCTGGGAGTGATCTCTATGATTTAGTATGGTATCTTTCCGATCCAGCCTGGCCTTTTCCCAATGTACTTCTACTTAACGCTGCTTTGAAACAAACTGGTTGGAAAGGAAAAGAGATTACAGAAAAATCAATAGCAACCATTCTTTCAGTAAGAATGAATGAACTTATTTGGAATGCAGTAGCTGCAGATATCCAACCTTTTCTTGAAAGACCTAGTGATCTACAGTTACTGACACGTGAAAACTGTCTTAGATTGATTGATGATAGATTTTCGCAATAGAGTTCCTTGGAAGGTTGAAGTGGACTGTATTTCCTTAAGCTGATTACTTAGAACGGCTTTTCCCAACGCAAACCCTTGAATCGACTGAAGTCTGCATCCAGAGTAAAGAGTTTTGCACCATGTTCTATGGCAATGGCGGCAAGATGAATATCGGATGTGAGATTTCCAGCTGTTCCGGTTTCTAATATCAGTTCCTTAACCAGTGACCAGTGATTGGCTCCCGGTTCTGGAATGGTTATAAGCGGGTGCTGCAGCCATGCATCAATGAGTTCAATAGCAGTTTCTTCTGATAACGGTGTAGGAAATATTTTTCCATTAGTCATTATTCGTAAAAAACCCAGTATTACTATCCAGGGAATTCCAATACTTTCTGTTCCATTAAACTGTGTTTCAAGCCACGATTTTGCAGTATTGTGGTTTGCAGTATCTTCATTAACAGCATAAATCAGTAAATTTAGGTCCAGTAGTTTCATTTACGTAGTTCCAATTTGCGCTTAATCTCTGCCGCTTCCAGATTGCCGGCTGATTCAAGGGCCTTGATCAGATCGTATTCACTATAAGGCTTTCCCAGAGAATAGGATTTCTGGGAGAATTCGGGAATATCCTGTTCACTTTCGAGAAACTGCAGACCTTTTGCCAGCACTAGGTTGATTGCGGACTTTAATGGGATATTTTTTGTATAAGAAATCTTTCTGATGTCATCATAGATGGTATCTTCTAATGTGATTGTTGTACGCATATATAAATTGTACTATTCGTCTGTATTGATGTCAATATGTTTTTTAGGTAAGCATCAAAACATCAAAACATCAAAACATCTTTCCTGCTGACTGCCATACCCGTTGCGTTTAACAATAATATCCATACAGTCAAGGGCATACCCCCCTTTATGAACTGACAAAGCGGCTTTAGCATGCAAAAATGTTTGAGCAGCCGCGTCTGAGCAGAACTCTCACCTCCCGGCAAGATAATACCATCAAGCCCATCAAGCTCTATGACTGACCGAACAGCCTTAACTTGAAGATTCGGGAGATTCAATTTCCTGAGCATTGCTGTATGCTCTCCAATTCCTCCCTGAAGAGCCAGAATTCCGATGTTCAAGCTAGTACTACCATCCCCGCTGCGCAAATCTCTGCTCCTGAGGCAAACTTGATAAATCAAGACCCCGCATAGCCTTTCCAAGCCCAGTGGATACTTTAGTGAGGATTTGCGGATCCTGATAATTTGCAACCGCAAGCACAATAGCCTGTGCACGAGCTGCCGGATCTTCAGAGGCAAATATTCCTGAACCGACAAAAACGCCATCACTTCCCAATTGCATCATCAATGCAGCATCGGCCGGTGTGGCAATTCCTCCTGCAGCAAAATTTACAACAGGAAGACGACCGCTTTTAGCTACTTCAACAACAAGGTCATAAGGCGCTTGCAAATCTTTAGCTGCACTCATAAGCTCCTCCGACCGAATCCCATGGAGCTGAGTGATCTGCTGCTGAATCTTGCGCTGATGGCGTACAGCCTCAACAACATTTCCTGTACCAGCTTCGCCTTTAGTGCGAATCATAGCAGCCCCTTCACCAATACGTCGAAGAGCCTCTCCTAAATCACGGGCACCACAAATAAAAGGAATCTTGTAAACCTGCTTTTCGATATGATACTGATCATCTGCTGGAGTAAGCACCTCACTTTCATCAATATAGTCAATACCTATACTCTGCAGAATATCAGCCTCTACAAAATGGCCAATACGTACCTTAGCCATAACAGGAATAGTGACAGCTTCCTTGATGCGTATAATCATTTCAGGGTCAGACATTCTGGAAACCCCACCTGCTTTGCGAATTTCAGAAGGTATCCGTTCAAGTGCCATAACTGCTGAAGCACCAGCATCTTCAGCAATTTTTGCCTGATCGACATTCATGACATCCATAATGACCCCGCCTTTAAGCATCCTGGCCAGATCTTTATTGAGTCTATACTGTGTATTCATTTGATTTCCCCCTTGTATTTTTCTCATTGTATCGATACAATACAATAGATTGTAATAATTTGTATGGGTAATTTAGCAGTATTTTCACAAATTGTCAATATATAGGGAGTACAATAATATTATGGAACATATTGTATCGTTACAAAAAACTAGCCGGGAACCAAAATACCTGCAGATATCCGGGCAGACTAAACGTCAAATTGAGAATGGAGAACTTCAGCCAGGTGACAAGCTCCTTCCTATACGCAGGCTTGCCGAAGAACTTTCTGTAAATACAGTAACCGTTGTCAAAGCATATGAGCAGCTTCAGGGGATAGGACTGGTAACCAAAATTAAAGGAAGCGGTGTCTATGTCGGAGCCCTTTTAAAGTCAGGGATCCCCAATCAGGCAATATCTTATGAAAATGAACCAGAAACAGTTTTTGACGATCTTAATAATGATGAACTCTACCTTGATAATGAAATAGAGCAGATGCAGCTTGGAAGCATTGTTCTTTCAAAAAAACAGATCAATTTTGCAACATCAACACCCACTTCAGACCTTTTTCCGGTTAAAGCTTTCAAACAAGCTCTAAATACTGTTTTGGATCGTGATGGAGGGGCAGCATTTGAATACGATGTAAGCAATGGCTACCTTCCTCTGCGTGAACAGGTGAGTGCAATGTTTAAATCGCGATACGGCATCCTTACCCCCGTCGAGCGGCTGCAGATAATCTCTGGTGCACAGCAGGGAATAGACATTGTCGCAAAAGCATTAATTAAACCAGGAGACCGGGTTCTAGTGGAAGATCCCACCTATACCGGTGCCCTTGCAGTTTTTAAGTCCCGCGGCGCACAGATAGTCGGAATTCCCATGATGGATGACGGAATTAATATTGAGTATTTGAAAAAAAGTGTAGCCTTCTACAAACCCAAAGTACTCTATATTATGCCGGATTACCAAAACCCCACGACTCGCAGCTACAGCAAAGAAAAGCGTCAAACTATCATTGATATTGCAAATCGCTCTGATTGTTATATCATCGAAGATGATTGTCTCTCAGAGCTTTCCTTCAGCGAAAGTGAGCGACTAAAACCCGTTAAAACGTATGACAGGGGAAATAAAGAGCGGGTTATATATATCAAAAGTTTCTCAAAGCTGCTTATGCCGGGGCTGCGTATAGGATTTCTATCCGCTCCCAGGGAAATATATCGTGATATTCTACAGGCGAAACACCTAACCGATATCGCATCATCAGGACTTATTCAGCGAGCTTTTGACAACTACCTGCGCTTAGGTGAATGGGAGCAGCACCTTATCCAGATGCGGAATCTCTTTCAGCAGAGGCAGAGCAGGCTGCTGAAGGCAGTCAGAACCCAACTTCCTTCCTGCAGAAATTTTGAGGCTCCAAATGGGGGATTAAATCTCTGGATTCCCCTTCCGCAGGGCATCTTTGCCTCAGAGGTCTATAAGGCAGCTGCACATGAGGGAGTACTCTGCACTCCAGGAAATGTATTCAGTGCTGGAAACAGAGATTATAATGACCACCTGCGCCTGAGCATTGCTGCAGTTAACGAAGAGCAAATAGATAGAGGAATCAAGACTCTTGCACAAGTCCTGCATAATTTACAGACCAACACCAAGGGTACAGATTATATCAGTCCGCTTATGTGATGATCTGATAAAAATTATTACAAAAAGAGTTGTGAAAAATTTGAAAGCTTTATTTTAATTATACAGGATTGGCATGTTACCTGCTTTCAATTCCGGAACCTGATCATTTGGATGCATAGCCCATTATGGGAACTCTCTTTGAAAAATCTCAATTATTTTTTCTGAGCATGATAGAAGATGTTATTATTGAAACAGCTGAAAAATATTTCATCTGAGAAGTATAGAAAAATATTGTGTAAATCTTAAGATCTAGCATAAATGTTCCTAATTCAAGCTCTTTTTCCAGTAATAGATGGAATATTTCAATTCAAACACACACCAATTCCCTACCAAATCCCATTCTCCTGAATTCGGGATGAGTGAGTAGGAATTCAGGCATTGATTCTATTTTGAGCATCATACCAGAAACAGCAGCAGCAGCACACATATTCTCCATTTAGAGCTTCAACAAAAAGGTTGAGGTGCGGATTATAATCGGGAGCTTTCTGCACATCTTTGTACTCTGCAGGAGTTGACCATTCTGCAGGATCAGTATGATTTAATCCTAAGCCCAGTTCAAACGTTCCAAACCCCAATTCCATGGTTTCCCATCTCTGTAATGGTTTTTTTCAGGAAATCTCTAATCCGTAAAAAGTCTCTTTTTGCATCATAAGGCAACTGTTTAGTTTTTATACTATACCCTTTTCCCATATGCCGATTTCTATTTATGTTTTATCTCAAATCTTCTCTGGGAGGAGAAAAAATGTCTACCAGAACTACATCATCTTCAACCACCTCTTTTTTGTGCATCTCACCAGCTTTAAAAAACTCTTTCCAGTTATTCAATAGATTCCTCCTTTACACAAATTCCTCAAATTTATTCCTCTATTTTCTCATAAAAATATCAAAATTCCCACTTATAAATTGGATGAATATTTAACTGGCCGCGAAATCTTCTGTATCTTTTTCCAGGCTGCTAATTGCTTGCATAATTTCCTATGTATACTGTGTCGTAACAGCCGATGTCTTTTTTTACAAGCAAAAAGAGAATATGAAAACCTGTTTATGAAAGGAAGTTATAATATTTCTACAAGCGAATCGATACGGTATCGTTTACGGTACTCGGCTGGAGAGAGACCGGTATGGCGTCTGAAGAAGCGGGGAAAATAGTATTCATCATTGAAGGAGAGTGTGTGAGCAATCTCATATACAGCTTTGTCTGATGCAAGCAGCCGTTCTGTAGCTTCACTTGCCAGCTGTCGGTTAAGATAGTGCTTCAGTGTTGTTCCGGCCTTGCCAACAGAGGAAGGTTACTTTTTAAAAACGATTTATAAAAGCCGGAAATTTACAAAATTGCTATTGGGGGATGAAAAATGAAAGATGAGTTTACTCCATTTGATGATTATGAGAAAGAATTGATAGAATCTATAGCTAATGATGAATTTGAGATAGTACATCTTTCTACTGAAGAGTTGAATAAATTCAAAATTGCAGCTTCTAATACCGGAAAGAAAGATCAGAGAATGAATATACGTATGTCATCAGTTGATATGAATAAGCTAAAAGCAAAAGCTCTTCAAGTGGGGATTCCTTATCAGACATTAGTATCTAGTGTTTTGCATAAGTATGTTAATAATTAGCTGCAAATTGAATAATTACAGTCAACTGCCGGATGTTAGCGTTAATAAATACATTTAAAAGTTTGCTTTGTAAACTTCAAATCCATGTACACATGAATGTAGAAATATCTGGAAGAGACCGGAAGATTCAGCTGCCGGATGGGTATACATTAGTTAGGTTGTAATAATCTGAAACGAAGACGAATACGGTAGGATTCTACCTGGTGCTTCACCGGAATGATGATTGATGTGGATAAAGTCTTTGGGTAACAGTTTTTTTCTGCCTCTGGACTACAGTAAACTTACTTGCATTTACTGGATTACTGTGAGAAAATAGACATTACTCCCAAAATTAACGCAATATTGGGAGTAATGTCTATTATTACGGAGGTTTGGATGTCAATTAAACGACAACTGCAGTTATCAGAAATAAACAGTTTTTTCTTGTTTGGCGCCCGCGGAACGGGTAAAACAACACTTCTTAAAGAATTGCCGTTTCTTAATAATGCCTTATATATTGATCTTCTCGATGCAGATCAGGAAGAGCAGTATGCTCTGCGACCTGGATTGCTGATCGAACAAGCTGAAGCAATGGATGAAGGGGAGTGGATAATCATTGATGAGATTCAAAAGCTTCCTAAATTACTTGATCATGTGCATATTATTGTAACAAAAAAGGATATCCGATTTGCTCTGACAGGTTCCAGCAGCAGAAAACTGAAAAGGGGTGGAGCTAATCTTCTTGCAGGGAGGGCCTTCAGTTTCTCATTATATCCATTTACGGCACAGGAACTTGGTGATAGATTTGATCTTCAAGAGGCTCTGCAGTGGGGAACCCTCCCAAAAATTATTTCTTATAAATCAGATAAGGATAAAAAGAGATTCCTGCGGACATATACCCAAACCTATCTAAAGGAAGAGATCCTCGTAGAGCAGTTGATTCGTAATCTAACACCGTTCAGGCTCTTCTTATCCATTGCAGCGCAAATGAATACGCAAATAATTAACTTCTCGAATATTGCCCGTGATACCGGTGTAGACCACAAAACCGTTCAAAATTATTATCAGATTTTAGTAGATACGAATTTAGGTTTCTTTCTGGAAGCTTATAATAGATCGGTACGGAAAGTTCAAAAACAGAGCCCCAAATTCTATCTCTTTGATATGGGAGTGAAGCGTTCACTGCAGAACATGCTCAATGTTCCTCTTGTGCCGAGAACAACTGAGTTTGGCGATGCCTTTGAGAGTTGGTTTATCGGTGAATGTTTTCGATTGAACCATTATCACGAATTGGATTTTAAGTTCTCCTATTTGCGCACAAAAGATGATGTCGAAGTGGATCTTATAATCGATAGACCTGGTCAGTCACAGATTTTACTGGAAATTAAATCATCAGATAGAGTTGATGATCGTCATGTGAAGAATCTTGTTCATTTCAATAAAGATTTTCCTGATGCCGAGTTGATTTGTGCCAGCAGAGTTGCGCATAAACAGGTAGTAAATGGCATTAAAGTATTACCGTGGAAGGATTCGCTTACATATATCGGGTTTTAAATAATAATCATAGTTAGTACCCTGTAACGCGTAAATCTTAGGATTCTCCAAGAGTATCCCCATGTGGATTGAGGGTACAGAATGTTTAATGTTCTGTTTGCTGCTATTACAGAGAATATATCTTATTGATACCAATACAAACCATTTACCATTAAATCTTTCCCGCTTTCATTCTGTATTGACGGGGTGGGATTCCTTCCCGCTTGCCGAATATACGAATAAAGTAGGATGGATCCTGAAAACCTGTCTGCTGACTGATCTGTGCTACCGATACAGATGTGGTGCGCAGCAGATAACGGGCCTGTTCAAGACGGGCATCCAGTATCCAGGCATAGGGCGATTTGCCGGTTGCTTTTTTAAAGATACGCCGCAGGGTAGATCGACTGACAGCTCCGATATCACATAATGTCTCTATGGAGATAATATCATCCAGATCCGCTCTGTAGAGAGATATCATGAAATAAATCACCTTCTTGTTCATGATAATTGCTATCACAGTTGGCAATTATCATGATATATGCTATTATAGATGTTGCAAGACAGATAATTGGAGTTAAGAATGTATATAAACAGGTCTTTAGATATCAATACTCTGCTGGCAGAGCGCTCACTTTTTCTGCTGGGACCCAGACAATCTGGAAAATCTTCATATATCAGGGAACAGCTTGAACCAGAACCAGCTCTTACCTATAACCTCCTTGACAGGAATCTACTCCTGAATGTTTTGGCTGATCAGACAATTCTACGTCAGGAAATTGAAGCCAGAAACTTGAAAAAATGTATTGTTTGTATTGATGAAATCCAGAAATGTCCGGAACTTCTTGACGAAGTACAACTATTAATTGAAGAGAGGCAGATACGATTTCTTCTGACTGGTTCCAGTGCCAGAAAATTGAAAAAAGCAGGTACAAATCTTCTGGGAGGAAGAGGGCGCAGGCGGATTATGCACCCCTTCAGCTATTCAGAATTGAAGGGTACAGGATTTACCTTGGAAAAAGCAATGAGCAGTGGAACTCTTCCACCTCATTACCTGTCACAGAATCCTGATGAAGATCTGGATGCATATACTAATCTCTATCTGACTGAAGAAATTGCCGCAGAGGGGCTGACGAGAAATCTTCCGGGATTTGCCAGATTTCTTCAAATTATAGCCACAGTTAATACGCAAATAGTCAATTATACGAATATCGGAAATGATGCCCAGATACCCCGGCAAACAGTCAAACTATGGTTTGAGGTATTAAAGGATACACTGTTGGGATTTGATCTTGAACCATATACAGCGACAGTGAAAAGAAAAGCTATCGAAACAGCAAAATTCTATTTTTTTGATATGGGTGTAGTTTCATCATTGAGAAAACTGCCTGTCATTAGTCCGGGTTCAGCAGATTTCGGGGAATTCTTTGAGCATTTTATCTGTCTTGAAATCAAAACCTGGATTGATTATCGTTTACCAAGGACTTCATTAAACTACTGGAGATCAACATCCGGATTTGAGGTAGATTGTCTTCTTAACGGTGAGATTGCTATCGAAATAAAGGCTGCAACTACTGTTTCTTCAAAGCACCTTAAAGGATTAAAAGCTCTTCGTGAGGAAGGCTTTATAAAAAGATCGATCCTGGTCTGCAGGGAACCACGTCCCAGATTAGTTGAGGGGATTGAGATACTTCCCTGGGAGTATTTTCTTGATCAGCTGTGGGGTGGGAAAATTCTAAACTGAGCCGTTCTACCTCCTTGGTTATGGCTTTTAAGAACCTGATCAATAGCACTGCTGAGACTTGATGTTTGACTTCCCCTTGTGTGAGACAGCATTCCATCCTTTGATTCAAAATGAACTAAATATCCTATATAATGACTCATAAATACCTTTTTAGGGCACAAAAGCTATGTTAATGTAGTTGTAGTAATTATTAAACCTTATTGAGAGGAAGAGAACGCATGACTTCAAGAGAAAGAGTCCATAACACCCTGTATCGTGAGAAAGCAGATCGAGTCCCAGTCAACTATGGTGCTAATCCAGGTATCGATCTACAGCTGAAACAGCATTTTGGCTTGCGCTCTGATGACCACGAAGGACTGAGGTAGGCTCTTGGGGTTGACCTGAGAGGTGCAGGGGCTCCCTATATCGGAAAACGTCTGCATTCTGAGGTATCTGAGCGGCAGATTGATCCTCAGTTCGGATGGCGGACCAGATGGGTTGAGCATGGAGCCGGCGGATACCGGGATTTCTGTGACTTTCCATTGAAAAAGGCCGATGAGGATCCCATGATCAGCATGGATATGTTTCAGCGCCATATTTTACCCCGCCAGAAACCCTTCATTGAGTTAGCAAAGAGCTATAATCTTCCGGTTATGATACATACCTGCGGTTCCAGCAGCTGGAGTTATGAAGAGTATATCAAGGCGGGTATAACGGCTTTTGATACCCTTCAGCCTGAATGTTACAATATGAATCCGGAATATCTGACAGAGCATTTCGGAACCCGGGCATCCTTCCACGGCGGGATCAGTACCACCAATGAACTATCCTTCGGCTCAGTTGAGGATGTAGAGAATCAGGTAAAGCACACCCTGGATATCATGATGCCCTATAAAGGCTATTTTCTCTCCCCGGCTCACAGCATCCAGGATAATTCACCATTAGATAATGTACTGGCCATGTATGAAGCCGGCAGGAAATATGGGCAGTATGATTGATAAACTTGTAAAAAATAGAATCTGAAACAAAGACGGTGGGATTCTGTTCGATAGAACGCTACCGAGGATAGGTATTTATCAAAAAATTACTTATCTAAAATCAATGATATGTTTTAAATTCGATTAATTATTTTGTTTAAAAATATTTATCGATTATATTTCCCACCGTCTTCGTTTCAGATTCTAAAAAACAGACTGTTTTCAGAGTAAAACAAAAGTACTGCTCATAGTCTGGGTTTATGCTATTCCTGACCATTATCTTTTTTATCAGCAAAATCAACTCTACGTAATTAAAAAATATTTATACTCTTTAATTGCTGAATCAGTGATTGACAATTTTATATATAAATTTTAATATTGCTATAACAAATAAATGTATCATATAAAAGGATTATACAATGGCCGAGAAAAAGAAAGAGAGAGAATACGCTGCTCCTGCAGTTGACAGAGCTTTGGATATTCTGGAATTTTTGTCTGATCGACATAAACCCTATGGAGCGACTGAAATAGCACGTGAGCTAAAAGTTCCTCTAAATTCGGTTTTTAGAATATTAAAACGTCTTACAGAACGTGACTATACTAACCATGATCCAGTCTCTGGTGGTTATCAGCTAAGTACCAAAGTATTTACCCTTGGAATGAGTTTATATACCCGATTTGACCTACGGCATAGAGCCAGACCTCATTTGGAATGGCTGTGCCGTGAAACAGAAGAGACATGTCAACTTCAGGTTCCTCAGGGTGAACGTATGCTGGTCATGGATAGCATAAATCCTGAAAGTGATTTTTATCTGCAAGTTGTCCCGGGTAGTTTAGTGTATTACCATCCTAATGCTTATGGCAAAGTTGTACTTGCTTTTATGGACCAGGAACACGTAAAATCCATTATTCCCCCCATAATGGTCGGTTTAACCTCTAATACAATAATTAACAGGGATCAATTCATGAAGCATTTGGAAGGGATACGCAAAACGGGTCTGGGATATGATAATGAGGAGTATACTTCAGGTCTGTTATGTATTGGTGCACCTGTTTTTAATTTTGAATCTGAACCGGTTGCCGGTCTGGGCGCAACTTGTCTCTTAAGTACCATTAATGAGAAGAAAAAAGAGGAACTTGAAAAACAGGTTCTTCAGTGTGCCTATCATGTTTCAAAAGATATTGGTTATACTGGTGATTTTTTTAACGATAAAATCTTTACTTAAACAAGATCCAAGACAAATTTTTTTACTCATCTCTTTAAACATAGCCAGGAATTTCAAAAATATTTTTCAACTATTCTTTGAGTTTTGGAATGCTCTCAGCTTATGTTAATGAATGAAATATACATATAAGGCCCAAAAACCCACAAATCAGTGTTTCTATATAAAATAGTAGTTTAAATAGAAAATTTACTTGACAAATGAGATTTTATATATGAGAATGAAATGTCTGATAAACATCAGATCATACAAACATATGAATTGTACAAATATGGTTGTATAAAAAAAATCTAAGGAGAAAGAGATGAAAAAAACGATCAGTGTTATTTTGATGCTATTATTAGTATCATCGATGGTATTTGCCGGTGCAGAGCAGGAAGAAGCACCCGTAAAGATTGCATTTTTTGTATCAGACCTGAGTAACGTATTCCATCAGGCTCAATTTGCAGCAGCTAAAGAGTATGCTATGGATAAGTATGGTGCTGAAGTATATGCATTTGATGGAAAATCCGACGGCACAGTAATGTTGGAGAATCTTGACCAGGTTGTTCCTCAGGGAATGGACATGGTTACAATTCACACATGGGATGTTGAAGCTGCAAAACCTGGAATCAATGATGCGCTGGATGCTGGTGTTGTAGTGGCAACATTTTTTACACCCCAGTCAGATCCTGCTGTACCAGTAGTAAGAAGTGATGAACCGGGAACTTCGTTTGCAATGGGCGCTGAAGCAGCAACACAATGGAAGAAAGCCAATCCTGACAAACCTATCGTAATGGTTCAGATCGGATGGCCAAACCATACCGAAGTAAAATCAGGACGAACCGATCCTTTCGCTCAGGGTGTACTTTCAGTAGATCCTTCAGCAACAGATCTTGGTTGTTTAGAAGCCAACAAAGGTGGAGACACTACAAAACAGGTTATTCTTGACCTTGTTACCCAGAAACCTGAAGTTAATATTATTTACTCAGAAGCTTCAAACCTGACAGTTGGAACAATGGCTGCTCTCAGACAGTTAGGCCGAGGCGTTATGGATAATGGTGTTCCCCTTACTGAAATCGTTGCAAGTGTAGACTTTGATCCAGTAGAGATGAAAGAAGTCTATAATCCCAACAGTTCCCTAAAACTTTCAATGGGTCTTCCTCCAATCCAAACCGGACAGGGAAGAATTGATAACCTCTTTGCTATAAAGAACGGCGAAATTGACCAGATTGCAGCAAGTGGTGTTTCTAAAGAAGATTTCAAAGAAACTTTCAACATTTCCTATTGGACAATGGAAGAAGCAGCAGCTGAAAAATGGCTGGGTGAACAGTTCGGAAACTAATAGTAATTAGATAAGTACCGCATAAGAAAAAACCGGGGGGGGGCTAGATATGATATATCTCCCTCCCGGATTTATTAGGAACAGGGTGTTTGATATGAACGACAATGTCTTGGAGATTAGAAATCTTGTAAAAGTGTATCCAGGTGTTAAGGCAGTAAATGAAGTAAGTTTTGATATTAAACGAAATACGATCCATTGTCTGGTTGGAGAAAACGGGGCAGGAAAGTCAACACTAATCAAAATCCTGACAGGTGCAGAGACACGGACAAGTGGTACTATCAGACTTAATGGTGATGAGTATCAGGTTAAAAATCCGAAAGAAGGAAAGAATAAGGGAATAAGTACACTATTCCAGGAACTTAATGTAGTCGATCAGCTGTCGGTGGAAGATAATCTGACACTCGGGATGGAAGATACTACTTTTGGTTTCTTAAAGAAAACAAAAAAGATTAAAAAAATGATAGAGGTTCTGGAAAGTCTGGAGCCGTCAATCAATCCCAAGCAGATGGTATCCACCTTAAGTGTGGCAAAAAAGCAAATTGTTGAAATTGCAAAAGCTGTCGCATCAGATGCAGACATTATTATTATGGATGAGCCTACGGCCGCAATTTCTGAAGGTGAGATAGAAAGACTGTTTGAGATAATAAGAAGTCTGCATGCTAACAATGTAACCGTTATTTATATATCCCACAGACTGGATGAAGTATTTGAGATTGGAGAGTATGTCACCGTTATGCGTGATGGTGGTCATATCGATACAAAACCCATCTCCGATGTAGAAGGCAGATCAGAGTTAATAAAGATGATGATCGGAAAGACTGTTTTTGAGGAATACATGCCGAAAGATGAGCAGTCTTCGGAAGTAGTTCTGCAGGTGAATAATATTTCCAATCATAAACTGCATAATATCTCCTTTGATGTAAGAAAAGGGGAAATAGCAGGTTTTTATGGGTTGGTTGGAGCTGGAAAGACTGAGCTGGCCAGAGCTATCTACGGTGCTGATGAATATCAGGGGGAGATTGTTTTTAACGGCGAAAAGCTCGAACAATCGCCTCATGGAACTATCAAAGCAGGTATTGCACTGGTGCCCGAAGAGAGACGATCCCAGGGACTCTTTACCATGTTGACCATCCGGGGCAATACAACAGTTATGAATATGAAAAATATATCCAGGAATGGATTTATAAACTCCGCAAAAGAGCGAAAAATTACCGCGGAATATATTGAGAAACTTCAGATAGCAACAAGTGGTTCTGAAAAAGAAGTAGCCAAACTCTCCGGCGGCAATCAGCAGAAGGTGGTTTTTTCCAAATGTCTTTTTGCCAATGCGGATATGCTGCTGCTTGATGAACCAACCCGGGGTGTGGACGTAGGCGCAAAAAGTGAAATCTACCAAATTATCCGTGAACTGGCCGAAGAGGGGAAATCGATTTTGATCTTCTCATCCGAACTTCCGGAGATTATTAACATGTGTGACACCATATACCTTCTGTTTGAAGGAGATATGATGTGCAGATTGGAAAACGGGTCTGATATTGATATCGAGGCAATACTACATACTGCTGCTTGTGGGGACTGAAAATGGAAAATAAAACTGGATATATAAAACGGGCAGTAAGCTCAATGAGTAATGAAACATTCATCAGTTTATTTATGATCAGTGTATTAATAATATTTTTCGGTATTGCCTGTGCAATAGTGCCGAATTTTTATCTGCCTATGAATATACTTAATCTGATTATGAACTACTGGTACATAATACTACTGGGAATAGGTGTTACCTTTCTTCTTGTAACAGGAAATTTTGATATGTCAGTTGGTGGAGTCATCGCCATGACAGGTGTTCTTGCGGTCTATTTTTCCCAAAGCGCTGAAGTCTTGAAAAATCCTCTGGCTGTAGGCCTGGGGCTTCCTTATGGAGTTGCCTTAGCACTGGCTTTGCTCTGTGCACTGGCTGCCGGCGGGGTGAACGCATTTTTCATAGTTAAACTAAAAGTTCCCTCTATTATAGTAACTCTTGGTACCATGATGCTTGCCCGGGGAGTTGCCCAGGTAGTTACCCTTGGAGCCCAGAGGAACACCAGCCTTCCTGATATATTCGGTGTAATAGGAAATGCCTCCATACCAGGTACTCCAATAAAAATTTCAGTAGTCATTATGGCCGGCCTGGTACTCATTGCAGTAATTCTTGAGAAAACCACAATTTTCGGAAGGCGTACCTATCTTATCGGGGCAAACAAGGAAGCAGCAAGATTATCCGGTGTAAGGGTTGAGCGTCATCTGACGTATCTGTTCCTTGCCAGTGCTCTTTTAGCCGGGATTACCGGCATACTAATGGCTTCTGAGTTCAAAGCCGGGATCTCAAACCGGGCAACAGGATTTGAGTTTGATGCACTGGTAATTACTCTTCTTGGAGGAACCAATATAAACGGAGGGTTTGGCTCTGTACTCGGTACAGTTGTTGGTGCTCTCGTTCTGGCTGTAGTAACTTCAGTAGCGACAGGAATGCTTTTGTCACCGGACTGGCAGTTTGTATTAAAAGGTACAGTTACATTTCTCGCAATCCTGGCCCAGCGCTACGCCCTGGACCGAAGGAAAGGCTAAAAATGGAAAAGAATAGAGCTCAAAACATGAAAGATACAAATATGGACTCAAAAAGAGTTGAGTTTGATCAAACTCACAAATGGAATCTGATTGTAAAGAAGTATTATATATACGCAGTACTGCTGCTGATTATCATTGTATTCAGCGTAATGAAACTGGATAAAGTAGTATTTTTCGGCCGGGGACATTTTCTTAGCCCTGCAAGTGTAACCAATCTGTTAAGAAGTGCAGTTCCTATTC
Organism: uncultured Spirochaetales bacterium; assembly: GCA_964567895.1. Taxonomy (GTDB): domain Bacteria; phylum Spirochaetota; class Spirochaetia; order JABMQR01; family JABMQR01; genus JABMQR01. Next base: position 21,728 of record CAZMOX010000018.1, read on the forward strand.
TGACTTTGAGCGGAGCGTTTACTCTGCTCATGATTTCAGGGAACATTGACCTCTCTGTGGGAAGTGCAATGAGCCTGAATGCCGTTGTCTATTCATTTATGATTTTAAATGGTTTCAACATGGGCGTTGCTTTTTTTCTCACACTCATAGTGGGCATAGTCTGCGGATTCATTAACGGTTACTTGGTGCAGAAATTGAGGATAACTCCGGTTATTGCAACTCTGGTTACGTTGAGTCTATTTAAGGGAGTTGCTCTCCTGATTGTACCCAATGGTGTATCAGCAATTAAGGGGACGGCAGATAAAATTATGCCTGTATGGATTAATGATTACGCCCGGCAAAAAGTATTTCTGGATCTTCCTGTCGCATTCTTTGTTGCAGTCCTGGTAATTATCCTACTGATAATTGTTCAGAGAAAAACAATCCTTGGAAAATACGCAGCTGCTGTAGGAGGCAATAGAACCGCTGCAGAGTTGTCCGGCATCAATGCCACGCAAGTTGTCTGGCTGTTATATATTCTGGTGGGATTAATGGCTGCTATGGCAGGAATTGCCCGGGCAAGCTACATGTCCATGGGAAATCCGCTTTCCGGCGACGGCATGGAACTCGATAATATTATTGCTGTACTGCTGGGAGGGACTGCTTTCACGGGTGGAGAGGGTTCCGTTGCAAAGACAGTGGTTGGTGCATTAATAATTATGTGCGTTACCACCGGTATGATGACCGTTGTTCCTCCCTACTGGCAGCTTGTGGTAAAAGGCAGTGTGCTGATTTTAGCTGTTGCACTAAACACTACGCTGGTAAAGGTAAGAGTTGAAGCATAATGCAGGAACTGTTTAAACAGAGTACAAAATAGTAAAAAAGGGAGGTAATCCATAATGGCTAAAAGAAAAGAATATACAGCACTGCAGGAAGTTGCAAAACAATGGATTGAATATGCCAGCCTCCCGGTAATGGAAGAGAGAAAGAGACTTTGGAAGAGGGTTAAAGATTTGGATGCAGCGTGTGAGCGGCCGCCGATATTGGTCGAAACCTGTATGCTGGAGAATTACATTAGTGAAGATGAACTTCAGTGTGAGGATCCCTATTTAAGAAATATTGAAAAATTTATGAGAGAGACGGTTCGTCACGCAGAAGAGATTGGTGATGATATTGTAGTCGATCCATACTTTAGAATACCCTGGGTTGCTGAAATCTCCGATTATGGGGTCTCTCTTGAGGCGCATCATGCGGAAAACAGTGCTGGGAACGATCTGGGGTATAGCTTTGATTTTCCCATTCAAACTCCTGATGATTTTCATAAACTTCATCTAAAGCGCAGACTGGTTAATCGGAAAAAAACAGAGCAGAATAAAGAGCTGCTGGGTACTATATTCGGAGGAATTCTACCGGTAAAAATCGGCGGTCTTGATCACTTTAATCTTGATCCGGGCTACCATCCATGGCTTGGAAATCTCTACGGCGGTCTTACCATGGACCTCTTTAAGATGATTGGAAATGAAAATCTGTTTCTCTGGATGTATGATGAGCCGGATTTTATTCATAAGCTTATGCAGTTCCTGCTTGAAGACAGAGTTAATCATTTTCAGTGGATGGAAAAAGAGAAGCTCTTATATCTTAATACAGATACCTGGAATCCCTGTCCGGGAAGTTATGGATTTGCATCAGACCTTCCTCAGAAAGGTTATAACGGAAAAGATATTAAACTTACCGACTGCTGGGGTTGGATGGAGTCTCAGGAGACAGCAGCGATATCACCGGAAATGCTGGATGAATTTTTCCTTCCCTATATGGCAGAGGCATCAAATCTTTTCGGACTTACCTACTACGGCTGCTGCGAAGGGATAGATGACAGGTTTGCATATATCAAAAAAGCCATAACTAATTTGAGAGCAGTATCAGTTTCCGGTTGGAATAATATGTACAAAGCCGGCGAGCTTCTTGGTAAGGATTATGTATTCTCGAGAAAACCGACTCCTGCCTATATCAGTGCAGATTATCCCGATTGGGATCTGTTAAAAAAGGATGTACAGGATACTCTGGAGGGAGCTCGGAACTGTAGTCTGGAGTTTTGTTTCAGAGATATTTATACCATAAATGGTGACAGTGATCGTTTACGGCAATGGGTTGAAATGGTCCGGAGCATGCTTTAATCAGAAAAAGAATTTACTCGGGAGGAGCGGAATGACTGGAAAAGAGAGAATAAAAGCTGCTTTAAACTATAAAGAACCGGATCGTGTTCCCATGGATTTTGGCGGGTGTGCACAGACAACAATTCATGTGAGTGTAATTGCCGGCTTGCGCGATCACTTTGGTCTGGAGAAACAGCTGGTTAAAGTTGATGAACCCTACACCATGATGGGGAAAATCGATGATGACCTGAAAAATGCTCTGGGTGTGGATGTAGATGCAGTTTCCGGTTACAACACTTTTTTCGGTATGCCTCGGGATGAGTGGAAAGAGTTTGTTATGGAGGATGGACTTGAGGTGCTAGTTCCGAAGAATTTCAATATTACCCGTGATGAAGCTGGTGATATCTATACCTATCCCCAGGGAGACACATCTGTTCCTCCCAGTGGAAAGATGCCTAAGGGCGGTTACTATTTTGATGCCATTATTCGCCAGCAGCCGATTGACGATGACAATCTGAATGTCGAGGACAATCTGGAAGAGTTTGTCGCAATGAGTGAAAAAGAGTTGGCGTGGCTGAAGGATCGGATAGAAGAGAGTGAACCCTCTGGGCGGGCCACTTTAGCGGCTGCCCCTGGTGCAGGTCTTGGAGATATTGCCTGTGTACCCGGTCCATGGATGAAGGATCCAAAAGGGATACGTGATATTCAGGAATGGTATATCTCCACTGTGCTCCGGAAAGATTATATGCATGCAATCTTTGAACGACAGACCGATATAGCTATTGGGAACTTAGAGAAAATGTATGCGGCTCTGGGTAACCGTCTTGATATTATTTGGGTGTGCGGAACTGATTTTGGAACCCAGAACTCTACCTTTTGTTCCCTTGATACATTCAATGAACTCTATAAACCCTATTATCAGAGAACGAATAACTGGATTCATCAGAATACCGGGTGGAAAACTTTCAAACACTGCTGCGGAGCGGTGGAAGGATTTATGGAAGGATTTATCGAGTCAGGTTTCGATATTATAAACCCTGTTCAGTGGACAGCTGACGGTATGGAACCGAAACTCTTAAAAGATAGATATGGTAAGCAAATAACATTCTGGGGAGGCGGTGTGAATACGCAAGCAACACTGCCATTTGGCAAACCGGAGCAGGTAAGGGAAGAAGTCCTGCGAAGCTGCGAGGTTTTTGCACCGGGCGGCGGTTTTGTATTTAACACAATTCACAATATTCAGGCAGGTACTCCGGTTATCAACGTAGTGGCTATGCTTGATGCTTTTAAAGAATTTAATGGGAATTGAGCCCATTTTAAAAAAACAAATCATAGATTTGGATCAAAGTTTCGTTGTTAACGAGACATCATTATAGAAGGAATAAACTTTTAGTTTATAAAATAAAGGAGTATGCAATGTTAAAAGATTTTACTTATTACGTACCGGTAAAACTTGTATTTGGCGAGGGAGCACTTAATCAAGCTGGCGAACAGGTTTCAGCTTATGGAAAGAAGGCGTTGATTGTAACAACCGGAAACTTTTTTAAAGAAACCGGGTTGGTGGACCGGCTTCAGAACATTTTGAAAAAAGATGGAGTAGAATCTCTTCATTTCTCTGAAGTAGATCCCAATCCGCTGAACACCCAGATAGATGCAGGGGCCGCTTTGGCAAAAAAAAATGGTGTTGATGTAGTTATAGGTCTCGGTGGAGGAAGTGCAATTGACGCTGCCAAAGCGATGGCTATAGCCCTTGGGCATGACAGGCCAATCTGGGACTTTTGTGATGGGGACGATGTGCAGGAAGTTTCTGATAAAACCTTCCCGATTATTGCCATCTCAACTACATCCGGAACAGGAAGTGAGGGAACCCAGTGGTCTGTTATCACTAATCTGGAAAAAAGAATGAAACCCGGGATTGGGAGCGATTATACCTTTGCAAAAGTAGCTATTGTTGATCCTGAGCTGATGGTAAGCCTTCCGCCCAGAATTACTGCTTCAACAGGATTCGATGTTCTTGCTCATGCAATCGAAGCATACACAAGTACCCTCGCTACTCCGGTAACTGACATGATGTGTGAAAAGGCTATCCGTCTGGTTGGTAAATATCTGCGGCGTGCTGTTAAAAATGGAGAAGACCGGGAAGCCAGGAATGGAATGGCTTTTGCGAATACCATGTCAGGTTTTTCTATTGCAGTGGGAATAGTGACTGTCTGTCATGGTTTGGCTCACTCTATAGGCGGTGTAGCCGGAACAATCCACGGTGAAACACTTGCTGCCATGACACCTCAGACTATGAGATTTTCGATGAAGGCTAATCCTGATAAATTTAAAGATATCGGCATGTTCCTGAGAGATGAATACATCAATATAGGTCAGTATCAACTGGAAGACAGTGTCGAAGAGGTAGAAGACCTGATAAGTGATATTGGATTGGATAACGGTTTGGCATCTCAGGGCGTGAAAGAGGAGCATATTGAAGAGATCGCCGATGGTGTTATCAACTATATGGGCGGATCGATTGAAATTGATCCAATGGATATAACAAAAGATGATCTTATAGAAATAATCACACAATCCATGTAAGGAAATAGCATGAAAGTATATTCTACAAGTATAGTTGAACATGTTCTGACCGTTCAGAATGAAATTGGTGAAGCTCCTATATGGTCTTCGGAGGGAAAGATCTATCCGATTTGTATATAACCACAGCATGATATGGAATGTCTGACTCTGAAAGAGTGAAAAATCCGGTTTCAGGAGATCTGTTTAGAATTAGAACAGATATAAAAGGTCGAGTTGAACCACGGTTTGCCGGATAGGTTCAATGGCAAGTTAGCAGGAGAAAAAATATGAATGGATATATGGGAAAAATTCTGATTGTGGATTTATCAAGCCAGAAAGTAACTGAAAAAGAGACTGATGAAGCAGTGATGCGTCAATATCTGGGAGGTTGCGGTTTTGGTGCCAAGCTGCTGTTTGAATATACAACAGCGGAAACAGAACCATTAAGCCCTGAGAACCCGTTGATTTTTGCTACCGGTCCTCTGACTGGAACTAATTTATTTAATTCAGATCGTTTTGATCTTGTAACAAAGTCTCCGCTTACCGGAATATTTGCCGAATCAAGTGCCGGCGGGTATTGGTCAGGCAGATTTAAGAAGTGCGGCTATGATGCGTTAGTGGTTATTGGAAAGGCAGCAGGACCTGTCTATCTCAATGTCACTGATGATAAGGCTGAAATCAAGGATGCCTCAGATTTATGGGGCAAAGATACCTTTGAAACCACTACCATACTGCGGGAGCTTGAAGGTGATAAAGCAAGGGCTGCGGTTATTGGTCCTGCAGGTGAAAACCTGGTAAATATTGCCGCCATAATGACTGACGGAAAGCATGGACGAGCTCTGGGACGTTGTGGCGTAGGGGCTGTTATGGGATCTAAAAACCTGAAAGCAGTTGTAGCAAATGGCACAAAGACTGTATCAGTCGCTGATAAAAAGAGAATTATCGCCATAAATAAAACCATGGCTACTGCAATAAAGAATGATATGCAGGGCATGAAAGATGCAGGGACCGGCGGCGGGGTGGAAGCCTCGGAAGAGCTGGGAAACCTGCCAATTCGAAACTGGGGTCAGGGCAGCTGGAAAGAGGGAGCTGTTAAAACTACCGGTATGACCATGACAAAAGAGTATTTAACCAATACCTACAAATGCGGGTCATGCATGATCTCATGCGGAAGAGTGGTCAAAGCACAGGGTGGTCCCTATGACGGCCAGGAAGTAGCCGGACCTGAGTATGAAACACTGGGACTTATGGGCACAAACCTGATGAATGATGATCTCCCGACAATTCTTAAAAGCAATGAACTGTGTAACAGATACGGTCTGGATACCATATCAACAGCCGGAGTTATTGGCTTTGGTATGGAAGCATGGGAGCAGGGCTTGCTAACGGAGAAAGAGTGTGGAGACATGGCTCTTGAATGGGGGAATTCTAAGGTTATTACCACACTCATTAAACAGATCGGTAACAGAACAGGGGTTGGAGAACTGCTTGGTCAGGGAGTGAGAAAAGCCTCTGATCAGTTAGGACCTCTGGCAAAAGAGTTTGCCGCGGAGGTTAAAGGATTGGAACCACCGGCTCATGATGGACGAGCTAAAATGACAGCCGCTATAGGTATGGCTACATCGGCCCGGGGAGCATGTCACTTATCCGGGTTCGGCCATGACTTTGAAGAGGGTGCCGTGCTGAAAGATCTGGGAAGTCCGGCTCTTACAGACCGCTTTACCAAAGAGGGCAAGGCAGAAAATGTATTCCGGATGCAGAACCTGATGGGAGTAATCGATTCAGCTATTGTCTGCAAGTTTCCCCTTTTTGGCGGACTGACCGTAGATCCACTAATTGAGGCAATAAACGCAGTCACCGGATGGGATCTGGACAGGGATGAATTTTTCAGGATGGGCGAAAGAATTTTCAATATTAAACGTCTTTATAATAATCGACTTGGCATCAGCCGTAAGGATGATACCCTGCCCATGCGGATGCTGAAATTGAAACGGGGCGGCGGAACAAATCACCTGCCTCCTTTGAATGAAATGCTCCATGAATATTATCAGTACCGGGGCTGGGATGAATTCGGGGTGCCTACGGAAAAGAAAGTGAAAGAGTTGGGATTGGAAGAATACTACGACTTATTAAAAGAAAAGAGAGGAGAATAGTATGGGTGCTGCTGAAGTAACTAATGTGAAATATGATTTTGCAGGAAAAACAATTTTAGTAACAGGAGCCTCCAATGGGATCGGCCGTGATGTTGCTCTGGCTTTTGCGCGTGCCGGCGGAAATATCTGTGCTGCTGATATAAATGAGAAAGGCCTGAATACATTGATAGAGGAAGTTGCTGCTCTGGGTGTGAACTGCAATATATTCCAGGTGGATCTCTCTGATAGTGATGCGTGTGTAAAAATGGCACAGTATTTCGCCCGGAAAATGGATAGAATAGATATTCTGATTAACAATGCAGGATTAAGCTTTCCGGAAACTCTGGTAAATCTTGATATTGCACATTGGAATTTAACCTTGAATGTGAACCTTCGGGCTCCTGCTATTATAACCAAAATCATTGGTGCCAAAATGATTGAACAAGGCGGCGGAGCCATTGTAAATGTATCCAGTAATGCCGGAATAAGCGGAATTGAGGAACATGCAGCCTACTGTGCCAGTAAATTCGGTATCATTGGTCTGGCTAAAGTTATGGCTATCGAACTTGGTCCTCATAATATCCGGGTTAATTCCGTTGCCCCAACAGTTGTTCTCACACCCATGGGGCAGCAGGTCTGGAGTGACCCCAAAAAGTCAGATCCTGTTAAAAGAAAGATCCCTCTTGGACGATTTGCCTGGCCGGCAGAAGTGTCAAATACCATTCTGTTTCTGGCTTCGGATGCAGCAACCATGATTCATGGTGATGTAGTTCTTGTAGATGGAGGGGCAGATGCCAGTATATAATAAATCCGGATTAATAACCGGGGAAATAGCCATGGTTACCGGAGCAGCCGGGGTGTTAGGTCTTGCCACCACCCGAGCCCTGCTGGGTTTAGGTCTTAAAGTAGTTATGGTTGATATCAGTGCGGATCAACTTAAAAAACTGCACCTGGAGTTGGGTGATGATACTTTCTCCCTTCCCATGGATTTAGGAAATCCCAAGAGTGTTGAGAACGCATATAACAGCCTGCCGGCAGAATTCAGTGAGATTGATATTCTTGTAAATAATGCCGGTATCCTGAGTAATAATAAGGCAGAATCAACCAGTGTGGAAGAATGGGAACGAGTGGTTGATATAAATCTTAATGGAGTCTTCTATCTATCAAAATTAGTAATTCCCGGAATGAAAAAACGTCGATGGGGCAGGATTATTAATACATCCTCCCTTGCTGCCAAAAGCGGCGGGATTACGGCAGGAACTGCATATTCAACTTCAAAGGGAGCAGTTATAGCTTTGACTTTCAGTTTGGCTTTAGAATTGGCGGCCCATGGTATTACGGTTAATGGAATTGCTCCTGCCTATGTAAGAACCCCCATGGTAACAGAGCAATTGACTGAACTGCAGTGTCAGGAGATAATGAAGAAGATTCCTGTTAAGAGATTCTGTGAACCCGAAGAGTTTGCCCATGTGGTAACCTTTCTGGCAGATGACAAAGCCGGCTTTATCACCGGGGAGATTATCGATCAGAATGGGGGTCTTCATTTCGATTAGATCTGAAGGGAGAGTGTCTATGATAAAGGTTTCTGTCTGTGAACCCTTACAAAGGTATTGCAGGAATGAAGATACACTTATTGGGGACGGAGGTAGTGTTCTTGAAGTGCTCAAAGATGTAAGTAGAGATTTTCCCGAGCTTAAAAAGAAGTTGTTTAAAACAGAAAATAGTCTTAGTTCACAGATCCTCATATATAAGAATCTGAAGGATATTCGGTTTCTGCAAAATGAAGATACGCCTGTAGACAGCCGGACTGAGTTGAAGTTAGTAGTTGCTCTCTGCGGTGGGTGAAGACTTCATTTCAATACAAAATGGGGTCATTAATTGTCATATAGGAAAATGTACTATTTATTTGAATATTCGTAGGATTTTAGTAAGACTCAGATTGTGTATACCTGAACAGGATATTTGCAGAATATTGTATCGCTTGTCACGATCGTCATTCCGTGCTGTATTGCTGTAGAAATTAGCATTCTGTCAAATGGATCCTTGTGAAAATAGGGAAGTGATCCCAACTGCTTTGCCTCCACTCCGAAGAATCCCATCTCTTTTATACTGCTGTCACGAATGGAATCCAGATAAGTTTCCGGAATGTTCAGCTTACCAATTGATTTTTTAATTTCAATTTCAGCAATCGAGATACTGCTGAAGAACCGCTCCCGTTTATTTAGAAGAAAGAGTAGGTCCTGATTATCGACAATCCTTGAATCGCCTTCCAGCAACCAAAGAAGCACGCAGGTGTCGAGTAATAGAGCCGGGGACATCAGGGTAGATATCCTTCAAACATCTCTTCAATCTCGGGAGAAAGGTCATTAAAATCATCGGCAATTTCAATTTTCCCCTTCAGTAAACCAATCTTTACCGGTTCAACGAGCTCAGATAAGGGGATAAGCCGAACCAACGGTTTTCCTGATTTAGCCAGAATAACCTCTTCTCCCTGAAGGGCTTTCTCGACAAGCCGGGATAAGTGTGTTTTTGCCTGGTACATATTTTCAATAATCATATATATACTATACTTGACTAGGTCTAGTC
>CAZMOX010000019.1:0-28798 GCA_964567895.1 uncultured Spirochaetales bacterium
AATACCTGACCGGTAATACCTTCGCCTATCTGATATCTGCCGCGTTTTTTCTGGTTTTTTGTTAATCCATAGGCTGATTCAATTAAAATCTCATCGGTTTCACGGTTCAGAAGCGTTATTGCTCCACGGAGCATAGGACTGTGAGCTGCAAGGGAGTCCAGGATTGGTGAAATTATCTGTTTTAAATCTTCAGATTTATCAAGAATTTTACTAATTTCAAAAAGTACGGTAAGTTCTAATATATCTCTCATATTCTCAACCTACAAAAATGTAGGAAATGTTTCAACCTGTATGAAAGGTAGTTGAGCCTTTTTTCAAATTAAGGGTTTATTTTTTCAAATACACCTAATTTCGTATTTTTCCTTACATTATTCCACGGAAAAACAGTTCCGTTCATACAAATATAGACACCGGGTTCCAATAATTGAACGGATGAGACCGCAGCACCAAGATTGAACATCGCATCAGAGTTCCTTATGGAGTAGGGTACCATTGCACCAGTAAGAATAATAGTTTTTCCTATATTGCTGTTTCCTATGAGTTCAGCGGTTAAAGACATAGTATCCGTGCCGTGGATGATAACAATTTTATCCTGTTCGGAAGATTCACAGGAGTTTAGAATATGTTTTCTGTCTGTATCATCCATGAATAAACTGTCTTTCATATGAAAAATTTCTACCGTTAATGGTAGGGTAATTCGTACATATTTTAATATTTCCGTGATATGCGAATCTTTAAATGTTAAATTCCCCTGCAGCTCATCATACTCTTTGTCAAATGTTCCACCGGTAATAATTAAACGGATTTTTTCTTTCATACCAAATCCTTGTTTTTTACGATTAAAAGATATATCAAAAATATATCATAAAGTAGTGATGAAGTCTGATTTTTTTACAGAAATATAACTGTACTGAAGACGGTGGGAAATATAATCGATAAATATTTTTGAACAAAATAATTAATCGATTCAAAAACATACCTTTCATTTTAGATAAGCAATTTTTTGATAACTACTTATCTTCGGTAGCGTTCTATCTAAAAGAATCCCACCGTTTTCGATTCACATTCTATTATTTACAACAATTCGCTTTCACCGGGTTTAGCTCAGGTATCCTGAATTCAGGTATTAAGAGAGACCTGATTTAAGTTTTTGCCGCATTTGGTCAAAGTAATTTACCGCAGATTCCGTATCTGCAACCGTATCCTCTCCCGGATGCTCAATGAGTTCTGCAGGCATTTCATCTAGGAATCGAGAAGGAACTGTATCAATAAGCTCCCGCATATATTTCCGGGTCCGGCAGCTGGTCATATATAAATTATTTCTTGCACGGGTAATAGCCACATAAAAGAGTCTTCGTTCTTCTTCGATATTATCCGAATTCTCTTCCAGGGAACGTTTATGGGGAATAATATGATCCTCCACACCAGCCAAAAAGACTGTATGAAATTCCAACCCCTTTGATGCATGAACCGTCATGAGATTTACTTTACCTGCTTCCTGATCCGGTTCAGTTTTACCAACAAGACTGATTGAGTTTAAGAAATCGTATAAAGAATCCCCCTTTTTGTCGGGATTGCGCTCCCATCGGTCAAGAATTGATACAAATAAATCTACGTTTTTCATTTTCCATTGAGCCAGCTGATCATTATCGGGATGTTCGGCAATAAGGTGGTTTTTGTAGGAGATATCTGTAAGCATTGATACGAGGACAGTAGATTTTTTCTTTTTAGAAAACATCTGCTCTTTATAGAGATTTATGAATTCAATTAATTCTGTTGATTTACGTTTTGTGGATTCCCGTACTCCTGAATCTTCGGTATGAGAGGCGGCTGTTATAGCGGAGAATAGTGAACACTTTTTTTGCTCTGAAACATTGCGGAAGAACTGCAGCGTTGATTTACCAATACCTCTTTTTGGGGTGTTGATAATTCGCAGTAGACTCATTTCATCATTAAGATTAGCCATAACACGTAAATACGCAATAATGTCCCTAATCTCTTTTCTCTGGAAGAAACTTTGTCCACCTGAGACTTTATAGGGGATATTGGATGAAAGCAGTGCATGCTCAATTGCGGTTAACAAATTATTTGTACGTAAAAGAACCCCGAAATTGTCATATCTCAAAGAGTTCTTAATCATGACTTCCTTGATTTTATCAGCGATGAATTCAGCTTCCTGATTTTCATCTTCGGGATAGGATAGGGCAATAATTCCGCTTTTATCATCGCCGGTCCAAAGCCGTTTCTTTTTCCTTTTTACATTATTTTTAATGAGCGTATTTGCCGCCTGGATGATTGTACCTGTTGAACGATAATTTTGCTCAAGTTTTATCTCTTTGCATTCAGGGTAATCTTTTTCAAAATTAGTAATATTACGAAAATCGGCACCTCGCCAGGAATAAATTGATTGGTCATCATCTCCAACAACACAGATGTTTCGATGCTGGCTTGAGAGCATGTAGACCAGTTGGTACTGTTGAAGGGAGGTGTCCTGGAATTCATCAACCAAAATATATTTAAACCTGTTTCGATAGTATTCAAGTAATTCCGGAAACTCTTTAAATAATACCAACGGCTGCATGATGAGATCGTCAAAATCTACCGCATTATAGAGCTTAAGATGTGAATTATACTCATCATATAATGGTTTATACTCAAGGGTATCACCTGAAAACTGCTTACGTCCTGTTTTTACCGCTGAAATCAGTTCTGAGAGGGCATACAAATCTTCTGATTTTGGATCGATCCGCAGTTCAACCAGAGAGGCCTTCAGCATGCCCATCTTATCTGAGGTGTCATATACAGAAAATCCTTTTGAGTATCCTAAATAAGAACCATGTCGTTTCAAAGCAGCTAATCCAAAAGCATGGAATGTAGAAGTGGTAAGTTTCTTCATAGGTTCTTTGGTAATCAACTGGATTCTTTCAGACATTTCAGCTGCTGCCTTATTGGTAAATGTCAGTGCCAGAATTTCAGATTGAGAAATTCCCTGTTCAAGCATATATGCGATCCGATAGGTGATCATTCGGGTTTTGCCTGATCCGGCTCCGGCAATTATGAGGATCGAACCATCTATTGTCGCAGCAGCATCGGCCTGTTCAGGATTTAATTCTTTTTTAAGTTGTAGAGCCATGGTGAGAACCTCTTTCTGTTTTAGTTGTCTCCTGCGTTCGATGTATCAGGGGATGCTCGGTGATTTTTGAATAATTTTTATAAATATTGAGTGGGATCCTTCCCCTGCCAATAACAGAAAGGAAACTATAGCCCCGGAAATTATCACCCCGCCCAAAGCAGCCAGACAGGTTTTTTTCCAGTCCAGTCCAAGAATCCATGCACCCAAAGTACCCGTGTATGCTCCGGTAATAGGTAAAGGAATAGCTACAAAAAACATAATACCAAGATATCCGAATTTCTTAATTTTTGGTTCCAGCTTTTTCCGGGTTCTGACCACCGTTTTATCAAAAATTTTCTTATAAAAATTCCATCTATAGAACAACGTGTGAAGTGATGAAAGAAATATGAAAACAAGGGGAGCAACGAGTGCATTAGCCCCTACAGCTATCAGGTAGGATTGGAAAAGGGGGATGTCATTGAAATAGGCAAACGGCAGTGCGCCCCTCAATTCAAAGATGGGAACCAGTGCAAAACCTATTGTGTAGAAAACGGTTGAGATATTCATATAGTATTCTTCCTCCCAATAGTCATTGTTTCATATCTAGAAATTACTGGTTTTTCCAAGATATATCCTCATATTATTTATAATATCGGTCAATTGTTGAAGTTTATTAAGTGTATAGTTAATCATCTTTTTTGTCAGTACTCCTTGACATAAAGAGGAGGGTCACATAGTGTTTTGCCATGATAACAGATAGAGATAATATACAACGTACAGCCCTGATTTTTGATATGGATGGAACACTTCTTGATACACTTCCGGATATAGCACGATCCTTTAATACGGTATTCAGGGAAAATGGATTTCCCGTGTATGATACTGATGATTATAAAGTATTTGTCGGCAGTGGCTTGCGTAATGCCTTGATTTCGGCATTGCCTAATGATGCGTCACTTTCAGAAGAGGCAGTTCAGCGTTTGCTTATGCAGATAATGGATGAATATAGTAAAGATCCAGCAGGTTTAACTAAACCGTATGACGGTATACTTGATCTGCTGCATGAGATGGTTGATCTTGATATAAAGATGGCTGTTTTGTCCAATAAGGCACATGTATTAACACTGCCCATTGTCAAGACCTTTTTTTTAGATATCCCATTTGTGGAAATTATGGGGAAATCAGACAGATTCCCATTAAAACCTTCACCGGAATCAGCTCAATATATCATGGAGCAGATGAAGTGCAACCCGCAGGAAACTCTTATGATAGGGGATTCAGTGGTTGATTTTAATACTGCGGAGCAGGCGGGTATGATTCCTGTATCTGTTTCATGGGGGTTTAATCCTGTTGAGAAGCTACTAGGAGCCGGCTGTCAAACAGTTGTGCATACTACTGAAGAGCTAAGGCTATATATTCTGAATTTCCTTGATAATTGAGAAATATGATGAATAATTGAAAAGTATGATATAATTGAGAAAAACAGGGAGTTCCCCTGGCAGGAGGTTAGCATAAAGATGAGTGGTTTCTATCTGATTAAAAGAACTTTTGGAAAATCCTTGTACCTGCATCCGTTTTTGAAAAAGAAATGGACAATAGACTGGGATCCTAAAGAGAGCATAGTAACTGAGATTTCAAATAAAATATCCTCGGAAGATAGAGAAGACTGTCTTTTTGAGCTGTATACCGGTATAGATAGGGGCGTGAATAGTTGGATACAGGAACTTAAGTATATTCCCCGCTTTATAAACGCTGCTCTGGCATTTTTAGGAGTCTATTTTTTTATGTCTTTTGTTATACGGGATCCAATTCCGATAATTGATGAACTTCTGGGAGGTGTAGCTGCTGCAGTAGTGGTATATCTGTTTACTGCAGCAAGAAATAAAAAATCTGATATTGCCATGAAAAAGAGGATTGAACTGAAAAAACAGGCGGATCAGGCTGCCTTCAAAGTAGATGAAAAATTATTAATTATTGAAGAGATGCTTCTTGAGTATGATGAAATGCCTGCTATTACACTTTCCGACAAAATCTGTGGTGATGAGGATGGTATTTCAATTCTGGAAAAGACTGAAAAAACAGCTGATATTGCCGCTTTTATTCAGATATTACTTTATCGAAATGATAAACACAAAAAAATTCTTCACCGTCTTCCCTCTGTAAATACAGAGAGGGAAGTGACTACGATGTCTGCACATCTGCTCAATCTTGCAGGACGAAGAAAAATTGATCTTCCTCTTTTGGCTCTTTATAGATCGATGACAATGGAGCAAATTTCTGATTAGTTTATAGATTTTTGAATATTTCTCTCTAATTTTTAAGTTAAATATAGTATGGGAATCTCATTTTTTAATGTTACTGATAGTAAGGTCTTGGTATCGACACTTGTTATCTGGGGAACTTGCTGTATTGCGTCAGGCCTGGATAGACAAGAATTGATTTTTATATACCTGCTTATGGTTCCTGTTTTTGTCGTTCTTGCCGGGATTCAATACTATCCTAAGCTCAATTTAACAGCGATACTCTGTATATGCATACTCCTTTCAGGGGTAGTTCGCACTCTCTACACGCCGCTAAACGATTTGATTAATGATCCCGCTCTTCAGCACATTCTGGTAAAGACTAACTCTATACAAGGTCGTTTGTCCTCGGATTCAAAATTTATTAATGGATCGAAACAGGAGTTTCAGTTTAAAGTTGAAAAGATAACAGATTTCAGTAAAGAGTTGTCATTTTCAGCTAATTTTGAGACCAAGGTAATAATCTATAGACAAAACCGTTATTTCTCAGGGGACTGGGTTGATTTGCCTGGGCATTTTGTTTTTAATGAGAGGGCTCTGATTTATTATGCATCTGATATATCCCTGAGGCAGGGTGACTACTCAATTTTCAGCATAGCTCTGGAGATGAGAAAAAGTTGTATTGAATATGTTTACCATCAGTTTTCTGAATTACCGTATGAAGTTTCCGAACTTTCAACTGCGCTTTTACTGGGAAGAAAGGAGGATACTTCAAATCCTATAATTCAATTATTCAGAGAGGCAGGATGCGCTCATATTCTGGCATTATCAGGGATGCACCTTCATATACTCAGTGGTGTGATTCTCTGGTTTTTAAGCTGGATAATGGGACCCAAAAAATCAAAAATAACAACCTCATTATCTGTTGTTTTGTTTGTGTGGATAGCAGGGGGGAAACCTTCACTGATTCGCTCAATGATCATGTTTATAATCATTTCGAACCGTAGAAAAAAAGATCTGCTAAATTCTGATTTTCTATTATCATCTCTAGGTTATACTCTTGCATTTCAAGCCCTCATTTTTCCAGCGTCTTGTTCGGGACCGGGATATTTTCTCTCTTATTCAGCTATTTTAGGTATAGTTATCTTTTCGGGGAGGATTTCTACTCTATTACCAGGAGTATTGCCTCCATCATTGCGATCCACAGTATCAGCCTCATTAGCAGCTTTTACCGTTTCTTCTCCATTCCTGATCCATTATTTTGGAGAGATATATCCCATAGGAATTATTGCATCGATTCCATTAACAGTTTTTGTTACATTCTATATGATCTCCAGCATGATACTTCTTCTGCCGTTTTTTACAAAAGATATTCTTTTAATTCTTCGGAAAAATTTAGCATTTGAATATAGGGTAATTGAGAGAGTAAGTATGTTTTTTAGTAAAACTCCAGCTATTGCCGTTGAAAGAGATACAATTTTTTATGCTTTCATCCTATCAGCTGGATTTGTGTTATTGACCGTGTTCGTATCAATTGAGTATTCTATCTACAAAAATAGGGGGAAATTATCAGTTCCATACAAGACAAAATAAATTTCGATTCACTCTCTTCTGTCCTGGCTATTATGCGTGAGAACAACCTCAGCTTTTCAAAGAAATTTGGCCAGAATTTCCTTATTACTCCTGCTTCCAGAAATAAGATTATTGATGCACTTGATATTAATAACGATTCCCTGAGTATTTGGGAAATTGGCCCGGGAATTGGTGCTATGACGCATATGCTGTTAAGCCGCGATGCAGAAATATCAGTATTTGAGATAGATTACGGGTTTTGCGGGGTTCTTAAGAGTCTGTTTTATGAAAATGATAATTTCCATTTGATTGAGGGAGATTTTTTAAAAAACTGGATTAGTTATCAAGAGGAGATCGGCATACCAGACAGGATAATGGGTAATTTGCCCTATAATGTAGGTTCTGTTATGATTGCAAATCTTATTGAAAAGCAGTGTACGCCTGATGTTATGGTATTTACTCTTCAAAAAGAGGTTGCACAGCGTATTACTGCTGTTCCCGGCTCAAAAAACTACTCCTCTTTTACTTTACTATGCGGTATGGATTATGAAACCCAAAAAATAGGAGATCTTAATCCAGGGAACTTCTATCCAAAACCTGATGTAGTCTCCTCAATCATAAAGTTTGTCAAAAGATCACAACCCTTGGTTCCTGATGAGTATCGGGAGCAGTTTATGGAATTTGTCAGGGATGTATTCAGATCTAGAAGGAAAACTATAAAAAATAATTTACTGAATGGTCATTTTGGTGTGAGACACGGGAAAGAGGCAGCCCTGGAGTTGCTTGAGGCTTCCTCTCTCGATAGTAATGAGAGAGGAGAGAACCTCAATGCAGAGAACATACTGAACTTTTTAGTATATGTTCAAAGCCAGTTGATCAAGCCTGTTTAAGCAATATTCATTAAATCCGACAAGCTTCTATGTTGCCTGTGCGAGAGTCATGGCTGAAGTAACTACAATGTCCTCAACGCTGCAGCCTCTTGAAAGATCACTTACAGGTTTTGCAAAACCCTGAAGAACAGGTCCGTATGCCTCGGCACCTGCTAATCTTTGCACTAACTTATACCCAATATTTCCTGACTGAAGATCTGGAAATACCAATACGTTTGCATTTCCGGCAACCGGTGAATTGGGTGCTTTTGTTGAGCCGACAGAGGGTATAATAGCTGCATCAAGCTGCAACTCCCCATCACAAAGAATATCTGGTCTTTTTTTCTGCAGCATAGCGCAGGCTTCCGTTACTTTGTCTACAAATGGGTGAGAAGCAGATCCCTTCGTGGAAAATGATAAAAATGCAGTCGCCGGTTCTGTTTCCAGAAAAATCCGACAGGAATCCGAGGCTGCTTCACCAATTTCCGCAAGCTGTTCTGCCGTAGGATCGGGTATAGTAGCGCAGTCAGAAAATATAAAACTACCGTTTGCTCCCATATCTGTTTTATCAGTACTCATTATAAAACATGATGATGCAAATTTTGTTCCCGGTTTAGTTTTTATAATAGTAAAAGCTGCTACAAGAACTTTCCCGGTTGAATTCTCTGCACCGGCTACTATTGCCTGTGCATCATCGAGTCTTACCATCATAGCACCCCATTTTAAGGGATCCGTGATTTGATTATAAGCATCATCTTCTGTTAAATCCTTATGTTTTCGAAGTTCAGTATACTCTTTTGCATAGCGTAATCTATCATCTGATAATGCGGGATCAATAATTTCTATGCCATCCAGAATAACAGAATTTTGCTGTGCAATATTTAGTACTCTCTTTTTACTACCTATGAGTATTACTTTAGCAGCGATTCCCTGATCAATTATCATCCTGGACGCTGCTATAGTTCTGGACTCTGTGCCCTCCGGTAGAACTAGTGTTTTTTTTAGTCCGGCTGCTTTGTTTTTCATTTTATCAGCAAAAGTCATCTGGTTTCTCCTGTGTTGTTTTTCAGAAATAATCATAACATAAAATCATACATTCTGTCATTACATCTTGAGCCTCATGGGTATATCTATTATGATAGCTCCATGAAAATAGGAGTTTACGGTCTTGGAAGATTTGGGTATTTTTGGTCTGAACTGTTAGCCGGGAAATTTGAAGTTTTTGCATACAATCGTTCAGCGGATAAACCATGCCCGGAAAATGTTAAACGGTGTTCGCGCGATGAACTGTTGAATTGCGATGTTATATATCTGTGTGTCTCTATATCCTCTTTTGAGAAAGTCCTGAAATCACTTTCTCCTGATATAAAACCGGACACGCTTATTGTAGATACCTGTTCAGTTAAAACATACCCTGCATCTGTTATGAAAAGTATATTGCAGAAAGATGTATCCTATTTGGCTACACATCCCATGTTTGGACCTGACTCTGGAAAAAATGGTGTTGAGGGCTTGCCTCTGGTGTTCTGTTCGGGTCGGTGCGATAAATCAGTGCAGCAGGAATGGATAAGTTCTTTTCAGGAATTTGGTCTTAATGTTATAGAAATGAGTGCAGAACAGCATGATAGGGAAGCAGCTTTTACGCAAGGAATAACTCATTTTGTAGGAAGAGTCCTTGGTGAACTTAATCTCCAAAGCAGTGAAATTGGTACCGTTGGGTATAGAAGTCTATTGGAAATAATTGAGCAGACCTGCAACGACCCCATGCAGCTTTTTTACGACCTTCAGCATTACAATCCATTTAATCATGATATGCGAATGCAACTTATGCAATCTGTTGATAACACCATGCATAAATTCACCGATATCGATAGAGAGGAATCTGATCTATGATGACAGCCGTTTATACACTTGGCTGTAAATTGAACCAGTGCGAAAGTGAAGCTTTGGCGGATGCTTTTCATGCTCAGGGATTTTCCATAGTACATCATGGTAACCCTGCAGAACTGTTTATTGTAAACACCTGCACGGTAACCAGTAAAGCTGAACAGAAGGCCAGGAGGATGATCAGAAAATTTGCTTCTATGGAGCATTCACCTATTGTTCTGGTTACAGGCTGCTATGCAGAAATGGAGCCGGAAGAATTACGGAAATTGAAAGGAACAATAATTGTTATATCTTTAGCTTTAAAGCCGCGTATACTATCGCTTCCTTCTTATATCAATGATCGAATAAAAATGGGTTTTTCACTATATGAGTCTATCCGGGAATGGATGAATAATATTGATAGAGATGGGCATAATGACTCTGATGCTTTTAATTATAAAGCAGTAACTTTTTTATATCATGCCAGAGCTTTCCTGAAAATTGAAGACGGCTGTGATAATGCCTGTTCTTATTGCCGGGTTACCCTTGCACGGGGTAAAGCAATCAGTATTGATCGGGATGAAGCTGTTTCCAGGGCTTTGGCTCTTGAAGAAGAGGGCTACCGGGAAATAGTTCTTACGGGAGTTAATATTACTGCATATTACTCAAAAGGTGAGGGGCTGGAAGGGCTAGTGCGTGAGCTCCTGGGAAAGCTGAAAAGGACAAAAATTAGATTGTCCTCTATGGAACCGGATATGATAACCGATGAGCTGATTGCACTTTGTGGTCATGAATTGGTTCAGCCGCATTTCCACCTTCCCGTTCAGTCAGGTTCAGATACTGTTTTAGCCTCTGTAAATAGATTTTATACGGCAGAATCCATTAAAAAATGTGTCTCTAAACTTCGCAGGGTGAAAAAAGATCCCTTTATAGCAGCTGATATTATTACCGGGCTGCCGGGTGAGAGTGATCAGGATGCAGCAAAAACTTTTGCACTGTTAAGTGAGTGTGGGTTTTCACAGATTCATGTTTTTCCTTTTTCTCCCCGACCGGGTACAGAGTTGTATAAAGCCAAAAAAAGAGTAACAGAATCGTTACGGGATCAGCGTGCTGACCAGCTGCGGAAACTCTCTGCCAGGCTCCATGCAGTATACAGGAATCGTTGGATTGGAGAGGAAGTTTCAGTTCTTTTAGAGAGTAGGAAACAGACTTACTGGACTGGTTTAACTGATAATTATTTACATCTGCAGGTATCAGGAGTGCCGAAATCAGAAAGAGCAGATGACTTAATCAGAGGCAGCCTTTGCAGAGTGAAAATAGTACAGGATAGTGCGGAAGTGAACATTTCCGGAGAATTCATAGAGTTTATATAGAAACACCTATTCCGGATAGATATTGTTATTGAATCGTCCTTTTTTTTGGTATATTGTTCTTTACAACAAAATTAAATAAGTTTTCTTATTGGGAAGTAATAATGAAAGAAGTTAAAAATAGCTGGGAAACAGCGATCAGAAAAGCAATTGTTGGTTATGCAGCGTCGCTGGAGATTAATAGCGATGATCTGTTCACAGCCAAGATTATGATTCAAACACCGCCAAAGCCGGAAATGGGAGATTTTGCAGTACCCTTCTTCACTTTTTCAAAAATATTCAGGAAAGCTCCTCATCTGATTGCGATGGATATTAAAAATATTATTGAAAAACTTGAAAATAGACCTTCGGGATCTGTTTCAGCTGACGGCCCTTATCTCAACATAAAAGCAGATATTGTAGGTGCAGCAGAAAAACTTTGGAAAAAGATAGAAACGGTACACTCAGCATATGGGAACAATTCATCGATGAGCAATCAGATGGTTATGATCGAATTTTCCTGCCCAAATACCAACAAACCGCTTCATTTGGGACATTTACGTAATAATACCATAGGGGAGAGTACCGCCGCAATTCTTGCAGCAAATGGTGCAGATGTGCGCAAGGTTAACCTGATTAATGACCGGGGAGTGCATATTTGTAAATCTATGCTCGCCTATATGAAGTTTGGAAACGGAGCAACGCCTGAATCAGAAAACAAAAAAAGTGATCATTTTGTCGGTGAGTACTATGTGAAATACAATAACTGGGCAAAAACCTATCCGGATGCAGAAAAAGAGGCGCAGGAGCTTCTTATAAAGTGGGAGAATGGTGATAAGGAGACGATTGATCTCTGGTCAAAGATGAATAAATGGGCAATTGATGGTATTTTTGAAACATATAAAAGTACAGGAATATCATTTGATAAACTCTACTATGAGAGTAAGATATATATGCTTGGTAAGGACATGGTGCTTCAGGGGTTGAAGGATGGTGCTTTTTATAAAGAGAGTGATGGATCTATATGGATTGATCTTGAAGAAATAGGGCTTGATAAAAAAGTCTTATTAAGAAGTGACGGGACTTCCCTCTATTTAACTCAGGATTTAGGAACAGCCATTTCACGGCATAAAGATTGGCCTTTCAGTAAACTTATCTATGTTGTGGCTTCTGAACAGCAATATCATTTTAAAGTATTGTTCTATGTTCTTAAAAAACTTGGTTTGTCCTGGGCGGACAATCTTCATCATCTCTCTTATGGGATGGTAAATTTACCGGATGGTAAGATGAAATCCCGTGAAGGAACAGTTGTTGATGCTGATGATCTTATTAAAACTCTATCTGAAATGGCAAAAAAGGAGATAATTTCAAAAAATAGAGAGGATGCTGTTGGGGATTTGTCAGAGACCTCATCTTCAATCGCACGTGCTGCTTTAAATTATTACCTATTACAGGTGAACCCGGCAAAAGATATGATCTTTAATCCTGCAGAATCTATAGCATTTAATGGAAATACCGGACCGTACCTTCAGTATATGGGTGCAAGAATAAGTAGTATGCTGAAAAAGTATACACATGAACAAAAAGAAAATAGAGCAGAAGTTGTTTTTGATTCCTCGTTACTGGTATTTCAGGATGAGCACTCTCTTCTCAAACAAATAATGTTGTTTCCTGAAGCAGTAGAACAGGCAGGAAAGGAGCTTAATCCTACCACAATTGCCGTATATCTCTATGATTTGTCCAGGATGTACAGCCGTTATTATCATGATCATAAAATCCTCAGGGCTGAATCGGATGAGTTGGTATATGCAAGAGTGGTACTCTCAAAAATGGTGCTTCAGGTTCTAAAAAATGCTTATGCATTGATAGGAATTCCATTTCTGGAAAGTATGTAGGAATAAATACCTGAAATGATTCCTTCATATAGGCTCCTGGTATTGACCTGTTTTTGCCCTTGTGATATAAGTTACCCTGCACAATTAAAGATAAGGATGTGGTTTGCATGTACGCATTAGTTGAAATTAAAGGTAAACAATACAAAGCTCTGGAAGGAGCTCAGCTAACAGTTGACAAGTTTGATATTGAAGACGGTGAAGTTCTTGAATTTGATTCAGTACTTATGATCTCTGATGGGGATAAAACCTCAGTTGGTACCCCCTATGTTGAGGGTGCAAAAGTAACAGCCGTAGTTAACGAACAGATAAAAGGCAAGAAAGTAACTATTATTAAGTTTAAACGGCGTAAGGGTTATAAGAGAAAGCAAGGACACAGACAAAAATATTCTGTGCTTACTGTTCAAAGCATTAAAGCATAAAGATTCAGGAGTTATAGCATGGCACATAAAAAGGGTGGCGGAAGCACAAAAAACGGTAGAGACTCAGAGTCAAAGCGACTTGGTGTTAAAAAATACAGCGGCGAAATAATAAAGGCTGGTGGAATTATTGTTCGTCAGAGAGGGACTAAGATCCATCCCGGCGCGAACGTTGGTTGCGGAAAAGACTTTACTTTATTTGCAAAGATAAGTGGTAAGGTAGAGTTCTCTTCAAGAATGAACCGTAATTACGTAGCAATAGTATCGGAATAAAAAAACTCATTGCTGACCAGCGAATGCTTATAAGTTTTTGGTTAGCTAAAAAGAAATAACATGTTTGGTTTTTCAGATGAAACTTATATCGACCTAGCCTCCGGAAACGGAGGCCAAGGCAGCGTCTCATTCAGAAGGGAGAAATACGTCCCTATGGGGGGGTCTGACGGCGGCGACGGCGGTAAGGGCGGCGATGTAATTTTTGTTGTCAGACATAATCTGAAAACACTCCAGCACTTAAAAACAAAACGAAATTTC
The DNA here is from genome assembly GCA_964567895.1 of uncultured Spirochaetales bacterium. Classification (GTDB taxonomy): domain Bacteria; phylum Spirochaetota; class Spirochaetia; order JABMQR01; family JABMQR01; genus JABMQR01. The sequence goes on from CAZMOX010000019.1 coordinate 13,851, forward strand.
AAGGCACAAAACGGCGAGCAGGGTCGTGGCAAACGTAAACATGGCCGGAATGGAGATGATGTAGAAATACCTGTTCCTCCAGGAACACTCATAAAAGATAAAGATACCGGACAATTAATTAAAGATCTCGCAAATGAAACCCGATGGGTTTATCTAGTTGGTGGAAAAGGCGGGAAAGGTAACTGGCACTTTCGAACATCCAAAAGACAAGCTCCCAGATATGCACAACCGGGAATTGAAGGACAGGAACTTCGGGTACATGTTGAATTGAGAATAATTGCAGATATTGGGTTTGTCGGATTTCCCAATGCCGGGAAATCTTCGCTATTGAACTTTCTTACAAATGCAAACTCTAAGGTTGCAGATTACCCATTCACCACAAAAATACCCCATTTAGGTGTTTTTACTTACGATAACAGAGATATAATTCTTGCAGATATACCTGGAATTATCGAAGGGGCATCAAAAGGTTTGGGCTTGGGATATAAATTCCTGAAACACATATCCCGTACCGAAATATTGGCATATTTGATTGATTTAAGTGATGACCGTTTTTCTACAGCGTTTCAGACCCTGAAGGATGAATTAGAGAATTTTGCTCCTGATCTTTTAAAGAAGAAACGAATTTTTATTGCAACAAAGACTGATCTGCCTGAGTCAGTAGAAAATTTAGAAACTCTAAAAGATCTTTATAAGAATGAAGAAATTTATCCTATTTCTGTATATACTGGAAACGGATTAAATGAATTGAAACGAGCATTTCGTTTTCTTCTCAAGGAGCAGTCCTCTGAGGAGCAGGAAAGTAACGACTGGGGTTCTTAATCTCTCTACCAGTAGCCGAAAACTGCAGGCAAGGAGCTAAATATTGCGGGCTAAGAAAACAGCCATTATTGGCGGAACCTTTAATCCTGTTCATATGGGGCACATCTATTTAGCTCAGCTAATTATTAACAATACTGATTATTCACGATTACTATTCATACCGGTAAATAAACCCTCTCATAAAATTGAAATAATGGCAATTTCTGCTGATCATCGTATTAAGATGATAAAAATGGCTATTCATGAAATTTCAGCAATCAATATAGAGATCGTGGTTGATGATTGTGAGATTGACCGGGGCGGTTTATCTTATTCACTGGATACGGTAAATTATGTATATAATAATTATGAGGTTGAAGGAAAACTGGGATTTATTATTGGTGATGATTTAACTGCTGGACTGCCAACCTGGTATAAGTGGGATCTTCTGAAGAGGAAAGTAACTTTTCTTATTGCAAGGAGAGAATCTACTCTATCTGATAACATAAAGCTTCCTGATGGAATCAGCTATAAATTTATGAAGAATACAGTAAAAGAAGTTTCATCCAGCAGTCTGCGGATGAAGATCATGAGTGGTGACGATGTAAGCGAGTTTCTCCCGGTTTCAGTATATGAATATATTAAAGAAAACAGACTATATTGCCCTTAAAGAAATAGTAAAGAAAGCTGTCTCGGCTAAACGATATCAGCACTCCCTGCGAACAGTTACAACTATTGAAAAACTTGCTGTTCGATTTGATTTAGACAGAAATGATGCTGCTGTCGCTGGAATATGGCATGATTATGCCAGAGAGTGGGATGCAGCTGCTATTCTTAAAATACTTCAGAAAAACGAACTTATTACTCCGCTTAGTGATGAGCTGAATAAACCTGTCCTGCTTCATGGGGCAGCAGCAGCAATTGAACTAAAAAAACTTATTCCGGATCTCTCTCAGGATGTTTTTTCAGCTATTAGATGGCATACAGCCGGCTCTACTGAAATGGGGAGATTAGGATATGCATTATTTATATCTGATTTTGTAGAAGAGGGTAGAAAGCATATTAGTGGTGAAGAAAAAGCAGCTATTGAAACAAAAACTAGTTTGGAAGAGATGGTTTATAAAATATTATCCTTAAATTTTCGTTATTTAGCAGAGAAGGGGCACCCAATTCTTCAATCTGCAATTCATTTGAAAAGCTATTTGGATACCAAAGTTATGGGAAAAATATGATTAAGAATAGAATCTTAATATTTGCAGTTAGTATTGTTGCTTTTGTTTGTTTGAGTCTTCTTTCATCCTGCAACTATGTTAAACGATCATCTGCTGTATCAATTCTTGTGGTGGAAGATCAGGAACTTTCAGTGTTGAATTCAGTAGGTGCTGATACTTACGCGATTTCTGAATTTGCACGAGCAGGTTTGTTGATTTATAATACTGATTTTAGAACAGCCTCGTTTATTCCTATATTCTACATCCGTCAACTTCCAGGTTCAGAGACATTGGAGTTAGTAACAGAGTGGTTTGAGACCAATTTTTCTCTTAATATCGACTATAGTGTTTTCCTGTCTGGTGATAGCGGGGCTAATATATATGAAGTTCTCGAGTCTCTCTCTGAACCTGCACAAAATCAGAACAAGGGGATCAGCCTAATAGAAGATGATGGTCGGGATAAGTGGAATGCTATAATAAATAATGCTGAATTATTTCTTCAGGATGAAGTGTTCAGGCATATTTTGTCTGCAGCAGGGGGGGGGATCCCTGAAAAAATATTACGCAATTTTATTTCTATGTATACTAAAGATGAAGCAGAATTTTATTATATGCGTAAACTGGTCATTGACATAAATTCAGTTAACGGCTATTTGTATGAACGTGAATATATTCAAGAGGTATATTCGGCACAACGAAAAAGTGTGAAAGAGTAGTTTATAATATGGGAGTATAATTAATTATACAATGGGTACAAAAGGACAGGATTTACAAATTTTAGCTGTAGAAACGGCAAAACTAATTGAGGATCATAAAGGAGCTGATACAGTTCTTATTAATGTTGCAGAAGTTAATTCATGGACTGATTACTTTATCATTTCTACAGCGATGAGCTCAGGGCATCTCCGCGGTCTTGTTAAAGAACTTCGTAATTTTCTTACAGAACAGCAAATAGAGATACGGCATAAGCATAAAAAAATTGATGATGGCGGTTGGGAGTTGCTCGATTGTGGAAACATCATTATCCATTTAATGTCAGCGGAAAAAAGAGAATTCTATGATTTGGATATGTTGTGGCATAATGGAAAGAAAATACCTACCAAGACTGCTTAACTAATCATCATAATCATCAAGATCAAATCCATTTGTGGAGCTGAACGAATCTTCATCCTGATCTACACCTTCAATATGAAAGCCTTCATCGTTTAGAGATTCCTCATCATATTCATCTGAGATTGATTCCACAAACTCATCTTCAAGGAGATCCTCTTCCATGAAATCTTCATCGTAAACAGGTCGGGATTTCTCAAACTCATCTTCTAAATATTCGTCCATGAGCGGATCATCAGGATCAATTGTATCCATACGGTACTCCCTCTTTTGTTTGGTTTTTTACCACTAACTTAAAGTATGATAACTCTAAACAGTCTGTCAATATTTATTTTAAATAAAATTGACAAGAAGAATACATTAAGCTATCTTTTCAACATGCTTAAGCAAATGCAAATTCAAGCCCCAGCAAAAATTAATCTATTTCTTAAGGTTTTAAAAAGAAGAGAAGACGGGTATCATAATATTATATCTCTTTTTAGAAAAATTGGACTTTATGACAATTTATCCATAACAATAGAGCCGGCGGCTTTTTTTTCATGCACAATTAGTGGAAGTTTTATTTTTCCTGATGAGGATAATCTAATTTGGAAAGCTGCTGAAATATTTAGTCATCACATACAGCATCCACTAAGCTTTACAATAACATGCAAAAAAAATATACCTGAAGGAAGTGGTCTTGGAGGAGGTTCAAGCGATGCAGCAGCTACACTAATTGCTGCAAATGAACTGGCGGGAAGCCCTTACAGTAAATACGAACTGAAATCTTTGTCCGAAGAATTGGGTAGTGATATCCCGTTTTTCATGGACGATTCTTCGACAGCACTAATTACTGGAAGAGGTGAAATTATTAGACCAATTCTTAATACTGATAATAACTATTGGCTGGTGATAGTGTATCCAGGATTTAATATATCTTCAGGTGAAGCATATAAGCGTCTGAATACTTATAACGATTCTTATACAAAAATAATAGATAATTCAAAGCATGTCACTATGCTATCAGAGTTTTTGTGCAGTCAGATGCTCCAACCACCGGACTTATGGGAATTCGGAAATGATTTTGAAAAAGTTCTTTTAGACGAATATCCGGTCTATAAAGCCATAAAAGAGCAATTAGTGCGATCTGATGCTTTATTTACTTTGCTTACTGGGAGCGGATCTGCTTATTATGGTATTTTTGAAAATAAAACTGCTGCAAAAAAAGCAGCAACTTCATTAAGTTTTCAATTTCCCGCTTCTCACCAAATAATGCTGTGTCAATATTGAAGACTTACCAGGAGAGAGCAAATACATCATGTCACTACATAGTCTCTAAAAAAAACTCTCAAAAAAAACTTGCGAATCCCTACATTGAAGGTTACACTTAATTAACATAAGTGTTTATTAGCTATGATAAAGGCTTTCTACAATGTTTTTTTACGTTCTTTTCTGAAAGCTGGGAAGGTCTATAAAATCTGCATATGTTAATAAATGATTTGTAGCATGGAGGGCGCTATGGATATCACTGACATCAGAGTTCGAAGGGTAACAACAGAAGGTAAGCTTAAAGCATATGTCACAGTAACTTTTGATAATGAGTTTGTTGTTCACAATGTTAAGGTTATTGAGGGTAAAAATGGTGCATTTATTGCTATGCCCAGCAGAAAAACAAAAAATGGTGAGTATAAAGATGTAGCGCATCCTATCAGCTCAGAATTCAGAGGGAAACTGCAGAATATGATTCTTGAAGAGTTTGACAAAACTCCTGAAGAACACCCTGCTGAAAATGCAAAATAGCACGCTAAATCCCTAGACACATTCCCAAAAAACCTATAATCTTCGATTGGTTATTAGCTTGCTTATTACGATTATGGTATTGAGCTAATATTAAAAATTGGGGTGTAGTCAAGTGGTTAAGACATCGGTTTTTGGTGCCGACATGCGTAGGTCCGAATCCTACCACCCCAGTAAACCCAGTATAATAAGGAGATTACAATGGATGATAAAGTATTATCCGGTATAGAACGAACTGAGAGCGGGACAGGTGCTTCACGTAGATTAAGAAGAGAAGGCCATATACCAGCTGTTATTTATGGAAAAGAGACTCCAGTTCATATAAGTATCGATGCAAAGGAATTTAAAACCAAAGTCAAGAATATTTCTGAGAGCGGATTGCTCACCATCAAAATAGGTAAGAAATCCTTTACGGTTTTAATAAAAGATTTTCAGGATAATCCTTTAAAGTATGAGATAAAACATATTGATTTTTTTGAGATTACCAAGGGTGAAAAACTGCATACTACCGTTTCAATTATTCTGTTAAATACAGACAATGCTGCTGGTCTACGCTTGGGTGGAGTTCTTGAACAGGTGCTGCATGATGTTGATATTGAATGTCTCCCGGAAAATATTCCTGAGAATATTGTTTGTGATATTGAAGAGCTTGGGCTGAATGAAAGTCTCCATATCGATAGTTTAACTGCACCTAAAGGTGTAAAGATTTTAACTGATCCTCATAGAACAATAGTTGCAATTACTTCACTGAAAGAAGAGGAAGAAGAAGAGGAAGAAGAAGAAGAAGAAGAAGAGGAAGAAGTTGAAGTTATCGGAGCTGATGAGGAAAAAGGAGAATAAGTCCTGTATCTAATTATAGGTTTAGGCAATCCAGAGAAACGATTTGAGGATACCCGACACAATGTTGGTTTTATGGCAATTGATCGGGTCACTTCGCTTCTACATATAACTGCAAAGAAAAAATTTTTCCAACCATATATTTTTAGTAAGGGGGTTACACAAGGATTAAGATTCTATCTTGTGAAACCCCTTACCTATATGAACAAGTCAGGTCTTCTGTTTCCCAAACTTTTTCGCAGTACACATATGCAGGTATCAAACATGGTAGTTGTTTGTGATAATATGGATTTAGCTCCAGGTGTAATAAGAATAAGGAGTGGGGGTTCGGATGCTGGGCATAATGGTCTTAAGTCAATAATCAGTACTACTGAATCAAAAGGTTTTATAAGATTATATATAGGTATTGGAAGACCTAAAACAGGTGAGTCCGTTATAGATCACGTATTGGGTGTTCCGGATAACACACGAAACTTAGATGAAGGAATTGAATTGGCTTCAACAGTTATCATGAAACTTCTGGATGGCGTACCAATTCAAAAAGTTATGAATGAATTCAATCGTAAAAATATTAGAACAGAGAGTTGCTGAATTTCTTAACAAATATGGATTAATGCATAATGCTTCGATCCTTGTAGCTTTTTCCGGAGGACCTGATTCAACCGCACTGCTGCATATCCTGCATACTTTATCAGGGCAGAAAAATCTTGATTTACATATATCTGCAGTTTATGTAAATCACAACTTGCGAAGTGACTCGGAAATACAAAAAGAAATTGGTCATATTAAACAATTTACAAATAATTTACAGATTGATTTGCATATTCTTGAATGCCCTAAAGGAAAAATAGAGAGCATTGCACTGCAAAGGTGTAAGGGGATTGAAGATGCCGCAAGAGAGGCAAGATATAACAATATCTTTACCCTTATGGACAACTGTTCCTACTCGGTATTAGCTACTGCTCATACACTTGATGATCAAATTGAAACAATGCTTATGCGTTTTCTGCAGGGTGCCGGGCCGGATGGACTGCTTGGGATTAGGGAATCAAACAGGTCGGTTCTGCGACCGCTGCTTGGTACGAGAAAAGAGGAGCTCTTAAACTATCTTAAGTACTTTAATATAGTCAGTTCACTTGATTCCACAAATCTGGAGACACGGTTTCTTCGAAATAAAATCAGGAATATTTTACCTGGCATTTTGGCTGTTTTCCCAGGTTTATATAGCTCTCTTCCACATGGTCAGGAAAAATTGGAGATGCTTATTGACCATCTTAAAAAAGAGTCTCAAGGAGACATTTATTCAAATTTACTACAAAAAGATTTTGATAATGTATCCTGTAGAATAGATGATTACCTTGCTCTTGATAGTTATCAGAGAACACAACTTATTTATTGTGCATGGGAGCTATTGTACAAAAAAAAGTCTTTATCAATACCTTTTACTACGATAAAGACTCTGATCCTCGCAGATGAAGATTTATTCAGGAATACTGGTGAATATTCACAAGATCAGCTAACAGTTAGCAAAAGGATTCTTGAATTTGCAGGTACCAGTATATATACTGATAGAAATCGACTTTTTTGGTTCGATAATGTTGTCCATACAAAAAAAAATAGGTATCTTAAAGTCGTAACCGGTAATGATCTTGAATTGTTTTCCGGTTGTACATTGGTATTTAAAAAAGGCGATGATGAAGAAACGAGTGATATTGTGTTTGAAAATGATTTAATTGCACATCCTATGACGGTTCGTTCTCTAATTTCCAGTGATGAAATTGAGCTGAGTGAAGGGCGAAAGCAGGTTGGCAAATTACTTAAAGATTGGAAGATTCCACCTGATAGACGTTGGATGATACCGGTAATCGAGGATCGTAATGGTATTGCTGCAGTATTGGGAAATGCTTTTGGCGGAAGCAATAGGGTTGCAGTACGAATGAGAATGGTTAAGGATTCAATTAAAATAAAGAATTTAATACGAGTTAATGTAAAATATACAGGGAGTTACCGTGAGTACGCAGAATAATAACAAACCGGATGATAAAAATGATATGGGACCAAAATTTGATTTTGGTAAAAATAAATTTGCCCTTTTCTTTATTGTTTCATTAATAATAATGTTTGGAATTATCCTTTTTTCAAACAGTAGCGGAGCATCTCAGGAAGTGCCTTATTCAACCTTCCTTAATTATGTAGATTCCGGGCAGGTCTCATCTGTCGAGATTCTGGATACCAGTGATGTCTTTTTTACCCTGAGCAATCAGACGAGTACTGGTGGGGCTTTACAGTATTCTACACGAATTCCCTATTTTGATGATGAACTCATGCAGATTCTACTTCAAAGTGGGGTGCGTGTAACAGGAAGCATTAAGGGCACTTCTGCATTACAGCTAATACTACAGCTTCTGCCCTGGATAATCTTTATCGGATTTTTCTGGATTATGTATAAACAAACTCAGGGAGCTGGAGGAAAAGCCTTTTCCTTTGGAAAAAGCAAGGCTAAAGAGTATAAACAAGATGATACAAAAATAACTTTTAATGATGTTGCTGGCCAGATTGAGGCAAAATATGAGTTAGAGGAAGTAGTAGATTTCCTTAAAAATCCAAAAAAGTTTACTGATATGGGTGCTAAAATTCCCAAAGGAGTGCTGCTTGTTGGACTACCTGGTACAGGGAAAACTCTTTTAGCTAAAGCTGTAGCTGGTGAAGCTGGAGTAGCTTTTTTCCATATGTCCGGTTCAGATTTTGTGGAGATGTTTGTCGGAGTTGGAGCAAGCAGGGTTCGTGATCTTTTTGAGCAGGGAAGAAAGAATGCTCCCTGTATTTTGTTTATTGATGAGCTTGATGCCGTGGGTAGATCCAGAGGAGCCGGTTACGGTGGAGGTAATGACGAACGAGAGCAAACCCTTAACCAAATGCTTGTTGAAATGGATGGGTTTGATACAAAAACCGGGGTAATTATTATTGCTGCTACTAATAGGCCAGATGTTCTGGATCCTGCCTTAATGCGTCCTGGACGATTTGATCGTCAGGTTGTTATTGATATGCCTGATGTTCAGGAACGTGAAGCTATTCTGAAAATACACTGTAGAAATTTAAACTTGGATAAAGATGTAGAGCTTAATAGAGTAGCCAGAGCTACTCCGGGTACATCGGGTGCTGATCTTGCAAATCTGGCAAATGAAGCTGCTTTATTCGCAGCACGTGCAAATAGTAATAAAGTTGCAATGGAGCATTTTGAGGAAGCCAGAGATAAGATACTTCTAGGAGTTGCAAGAAAATCTAAAGTAATGACTATTGAAGAAAAAAGGGCAACTGCATATCACGAAGCTGGTCATGCACTAATATATTATTATCTTGATAACCTTGATCCTCTTCATAAAGTAACCATAATTCCTCATGGCCGGGCATTGGGTTTGACGATATCATTACCAGAGAAAGATACTTACACCAAAAACAAGAGTTCATTAACCGATTGGATTAAAGTAACAATGGGTGGATATATTGCAGAGGAGCTGTTTTATGGCGAAACAACAACAGGAACATCAAATGATATTAAGCAGGCAACTAATTTAGCCAGAAGAATGGTTACAGAGTGGGGGATGAGCAGTCTGGGATTTGTTGCTTATGGACAAGAAGAAGAACCAATCTTTATTGGAAAGGAAATTGCTCAACATAAGGATTATTCTGAAAACACTGCAAAGCGTATTGATGCAGAGGTAAATAATATCCTTAATACAGCTTTAGATGAGACGAGAACTCTTCTAACTGAACATAAAGATGAACTCGAAATACTTACCACAGCTTTGGTTGAAAAAGAAACCCTGGATGATAATGAAATTCGAGACATTTTAGGTTTTGAAGAGAGAGACTCTGTAACGAGCCTGAAAAAATAAACTATTTGGACCAAAAAAACATGGGCATATCTCAAAAACGCGTTAGAAATTTTTGTATAATAGCACACATTGATCATGGGAAATCTACCCTTGCCGATCGATTTATTGAACGGGCGAACCTTGTTGCAGATCGTAATATTACTGAACAGATGCTTGATTCAATGGATATTGAGCGGGAACGGGGTATTACTATAAAATCTCAGGCAGTAACAATTCCCTATATTTCAACAGAAGGTGTTGAGTATGAACTTAATCTGGTTGATACTCCCGGGCATGTGGATTTTTCATATGAGGTATCCCGTGCTATTTCTTCTTGTGAGGGGGCATTATTGTTGATAGATGCCTCACAGGGAGTAGAGGCACAAACTCTTGCCAATATGTACATGGCAATGGAGTATGATCTTGAAATTATACCTGTCATAAATAAAATTGATTTGCCAAGTGCTAATATTCCCTGGGTTAAGGAGCAGATTGATCACGATCTTGGTCTTGATCAGGACATTGCTGCTCTTGTTTCAGCAAAGACAGGACAGGGTGTAGATGAATTACTGGAGATGATTGTAGAGTATATTCCTCCACCTTTAGGGGAATCTGATGCTCCCCCTAAAGCACTGATATTTGATTCACATTATGATTCTTATCGTGGAGTAATTGTTCATATTCGTATGTTTGAAGGAACTTTATCTATTAATGATGAAATTGAGTTCTGGTTTAACAAATCAAAATATAAAATAGAAGAACTCGGAAAATTCCAGATGGGATTAATAAAGCATCAAAAACTTACGGCAGGTGATGTTGGTTATATTATTGCAGGTATAAAAGTAATTTCTGATATTCGCATTGGAGATACTATAACTGCAGCAAAGAATCCCTGTTCAGAACCGCTGGATGGCTTCAAAGAAGTTAAGCCTGTTGTTTTTTCTTCAATTTACCCCGTTGATTCCAATGATTATGAAGAACTGCACAGTGCAATTGACAAATTGCGGCTTAACGATGCTTCTCTCATTTATGAAAAGGACTCTTCTGCAGCACTTGGATTTGGTTTTAGATGTGGTTTTCTTGGACTTCTGCATTTGGAAGTTGTGCAGGAAAGAATAGAACGAGAGTTCGATTTATCAATAGTATTCACATCTCCTTCCGTAAGGTACATTGTACATCTAAAAGACGAGACAACTAAGATTATTGATAATCCACTTGATTATCCCGACCCACTTTTCGTTCTCAGTTGTGAAGAACCTTATATAAGGTCTAATATAATTACTCCAAGTGATTATGTGGGGAATTTGATTACTTTATGTATGGAAAAACGAGGAACTCAAATTGCAATGAACTTTCTGGATGAAAAACGAGTTGAACTTATTTATGAAATGCCTTTAGCTGAAGTTCTTTTTGATTTTTATGATAGAATGAAATCTGTAAGCCGTGGTTATGCCTCGTTTGACTATGAAATTATTGGATATAAATTTACAGATCTTGTGAGATTGGATATTTTAGTAAATGCCTCAATCGTAGATGCTTTGTCCCAACTTGTTTTCAGGGGGAATTCTGTTGCACGTGCGAGAAGCGTCTGTAGAAAGCTTAAAAATGAAATACCTAAACAACAATTCAAGATAGCTATTCAAGGTACTATAGGCAGCAATGTGATTGCCAGAGAGACAATTACAGCATATCGCAAGGATGTAACAGCAAAATGTTATGGCGGTGATATTTCCAGAAAGAGAAAGCTTCTGGAGAAGCAAAAAGAGGGAAAGAAACGAATGAAAATGGTTGGGAATGTTGAGGTTCCGCAGAAAGCATTCTTATCAGTATTAAAAAGTGATGATAATGATTAAAAAAAGCTGTCAGTTTAAACTGACAGCTTTTTTATGTAAAGAATTATATGTCGTTTTTATGTAGTTGCAAGTATTTCTGAAAAGAATACTTGCAAAAAGTTATCTTCAAAGTTTTCAGAGGTAAATATACTATTAGTAAAATCTGATTGCTGAACTTGTGGAGCAACATATGGATAAATCATAGAGAGAGTCTCCAAATTTCCTTCATTAGCCAGATCAGTTTTACAGAAGGCCATCAGAATGCCTGCATTAATTATAATTGGTTCTGAAAAACTTCCTTCTTCAGTGTTGTAAAGTTTAGTAAGAGCTGACTCGTTATTCTCCAAATTAGCTAAATACTGTTCTGTATCACTGTAAACAAATGAGCCAAGAAACAGTGAACTTCCGAAATTGATTGGAGTAGCCGTAGTTGAGAAAATATCCAATCCAGCTTCTGAAGCAGCCGCAGATATATCATTCTGATAAGATGTAATAAGTTTAGTTGCTTCGGTAGTAATGTAATCTTCTACTATTCCACGTTCTCTTGCAATTAAATAATCTTTAACAACTGATAGAGTCTCTTCGTTTGAAAAATCCGGTAATTCCGGTGTTTTATTTACCTGGTAAATATTATACCCGTAAGGGGTTTCCAATAAGGAGCTGATTTCTCCTGCTTTTAAAGAGAATACTGCATTCAAATCCTCTTCGTTATTAAAGTTTTCACGCATAGCAAAGAAATAATTTGTACCTACTTCTCCACCATTTTCTGCATAAGTATCAAGTGAATAGGTTCTGGCAGCATCCTCAAATAATATTTCATTGTTAGCTATTCGATTATATATACTCTCTGCTTCCTGCTGATTCTCACCCGACAAAGTTATAATACTCATTTCTAGTGTGGTGAACTCTATAGCATTTGATTCTCCATAAGTTCTGGTTTTTGCCGCTGGGTACTGAGTTAAAGGAAAAACTAAATAATCGAATTCTTTCTCATTCCTGCCCATCGAATCAATAAATTCAAGTTCGGCCGGTGAAATATAAGAACCAAAGAGGTCATCTAATAATGTCTGAGTTAGTATGGATTCTTTTATTTCATCCCGAATGTTCTTTTTAGTTACATCTGAAACTGAATTATAAAGTTGTGGGTCAAATTCACCTTCACTATTAATATATGGGCCATTCTCTAATAAATATCTATCAATAGCGCTTTCAGTTATAATGAGTCCACTTTTATCAGCTTCCTGCATCAGAGCTGTATGCATTACCGTATTATCATATGCCTGTTTCCATATTTGATAAACCTGATACTCATAATTTGCATCGTCAGCCTGGCCATCCCAGTTTTGAGCTATCGATTCTCTCTGATTGTAAAAGTAGTTATTGTATGCATATGATATTGGTTCCTCATTATAGTAACCAAAAATCAAGTTAGAACTGGAACCTCCAAAGGCTCCTGCAATAGGACTTAACCCAAAAGCGATTACTACAAAAAATAACATAATTATACTAAGAACTACTGAAAGTTTGACTTTACTTTTTTTGGGAGGCTTAATCTCTTTTGCTTTTGCGATTTCATTAATGTTGCTGATTTTTTTCGGGGGCATTATTGATATCCTTATCATTCAAGTTAAATATTATTAATTTCTGTAAAAAAATATCATGTAGTAAATAAAGAGTCAATAAAGATACCGGTTGACATTCAAATCATCTATGTTTTATATTTGTCTTTCATGGGGGGGCGTGGCGAAGCTGGTTATCGCGCCGGCCTGTCAAGCCGGAGATCGCGGGTTCAATCCCCGTCGCTCCCGTCTCTATAATCGGGCTGTAGCGCAGGGGTAGCGCACTTGGTTCGGGATCAAGATGTCGGCAGTTCAAATCTGCCCAGCCCGATACAAAAAAAAGAAACAGATTCCTACTGTTTCTTTTTTTTGTTTTGCAATGGTCTGTTTGGATTTGTAACCGGCTGAGCTGCAGTATCGTTAAAGATTGATTGTTGAAGCCTTCTACATTTTATTTGAATGAAATGCTATTTTGTTATAGTATTAATTAACTTTTCATTTGAGCCGTTGAAAGTCTTTGAGCAGAGATACACAGTAGATAACATTTTGGTAAATACGAGAGGAATATATGGGAAAACAGGTAAAGATTATTGGCATCACTGGTGGTTCTGGATCTGGTAAATCAACCATAGCCAGAAAAATAGCAGAAATAATTCCCGATTTTGTTTTTATTCCCCAGGATAATTATTATCGTTCCGCTGAATATATAAACAATGAGAGAATAACTGCCTATAACTTCGATCATCCGGATGCATTTGACAATAAGTTATTATATGAACATTTGCATACGCTTAAAAGTTTTCAACCGATTGATATGCCGCAATACGATTTTGTACACCATAAACGAAAAGAGAACTATATCACAGTTGAACCACGATCATTGGTTATTATTGAAGGCTTAATGATTCTGACTGATCCGGTTATCAGGAATTTAATTGATTTGAAACTGTACGTAGATACACCTGATGATATACGTTTCATTCGAAGGCTGCAGAGAGATGTAAAAGAGCGGGGAAGGACAGTTGAATCTGTCATTAACCAATATTTAGAAGTTGTTCGGCCGGGACATTATTCATTTATTGAATCCACAAAGATGTATGCTGATTTAATTATTCCTGAGGGTGGATATAACGAAAGTGCTTTAGAAGCATTACTACCTTTTATCCGACAAATAGCCGAAAGTTAAGATTTATTTTTTTTATGCAAATGAAACTTCTTATAATTCCCTAAAATATCTTTCCATATAAATTCATCTGGTATCGGATCCTCACCACCAATAAAAAAAGTTCCATGACATCTTCCGATTCTTGTTAATCCCAGAATTCCTCCCTTAATAATACCATGCCCATGTACTGCGTCTATCATATATTTAGAGCAGGTAGGAGTATATATGCATGCAGAGCGAGTCCAGGGAGATATTATTAATCTATAAAAATATATGGGAAATAAGAATATATTTTTAAACAAACTTATGACTTTTTTGATAAACATAACATAATTGTAATAAATTCAATTGATTAAGGCAATTCTTTCGTGAATCATTCGATATCTATTTGACCAAAAATCAAAGATTGTATATATTGTTCCTGCATTAAGAAATAACGGAGGTGTATTCATATGGCAGGTCCTGTATCCAAAAACGCCCGGCGTGAAGGTGCTCTCCAGCTTGTAAGCCGCTGGGGTGGTAGTATTAAGATGAAATCTGTTTTTGAAAATGGTAAATTACGTCATGTTGCCGTTTGTGAAAAAACTGGCAAAACTGCGCGAAAAGCTAAGGATTTAATGTAAAATTTTAATTACAAGGTTTTTTATTAAAATCTTGATAACTTTTTAAAATTTATATGTTTTATTCATTGGAAACTGTCTCAAATGAGGCAGTTTTTTGTTTGCTCCTTACAAAAAAAGGTCGGCTGTAGTACCCTGAAGTACCATAGCCGACCGTAAATT